>PLBR01000176.1 GCA_003135435.1 Nitrospira sp.
CCGGCAGGGAAGCAGGCCCGCAACACGTCGTACGAGGTCTTCGACGTATCCAGTTGTCCTGTCACATTCGACACAATGTGCATCACATGCGAATACCGCTCGACATGCATGAGCGAATCCACAGTGACCGAGCCTGGTTTCGCCACGCGGCCGACATCGTTCCGCCCAAGATCGACGAGCATGACATGCTCGGCCCGCTCCTTCTCATCCGCCAAAAGCCGCCGTTCCATCTGTTGATCTTCTTCAGGAGTAACGCCGCGGCGGCGCGTGCCGGCAATGGGGCGGAGGGAAATCATACCGTTTTCGCATCGGACGAGCGTTTCGGGAGAGGAGCCGATAAGTTCTACCCCCGCGACTCGCAGATAATACATATAGGGAGAGGGATTCACTACACGCAGGGCGCGATAGAGCTGCAAAGACGGCGCCTGCACGTTGGTCTCCCATCGCTGGGATAGAACGGCTTGGACGATATCGCCGGCTCGAATATACTCCTTCGTCCGCACCACCATCTTCTCAAAGTCCGCCTTGCTCATGTTTGAGGTGAACGTCACCGGCTTGCGGCGACGATGCGGACGCGTGCGGCGAAGCGGACGTTTGAGCCTCGTGATAATGCGTTCGATCCGTTCCGTTGCCGATCGATAGGCGGCCTTGATGCCACGTTCCCCCTTTGCCGTGACATGGGCGGTTGCCACGACTTTGATCTTCTGAGCGACATTGTCGAAGATCAACATCGTATCCGTAAGTAGGAAGGCAAAGTCAGGCAGATTGAGGGGGTCCTTCTGCCTGGCAGCCAAGTCCTCGAACGTACGCACCATGTCGTAGCTCAGATATCCAACGGCACCGCCGACGAACGGGGGAAGGTTCGGCACGGTCACCGGCCGATAGCCCTCCATTATCTCACGCAGGCGTTCGAGGGGCCTCCCACGGCTGGGAATGCGCTTCTTGCGTGTGCCTTGCATGACAAGAAGATCGCCCCGATCTTCGTAGACGACAATGGGGGAACCACTGCCGAGAAAGGAATAGCGTGCCCATTTCTCACCACCCTCAATAGACTCAAGGAGATAGGCTGAAGGGCCATGATCGATTTTGGCAAAGGCAGAGACGGGAGTCTCATAGTCCGCGAGAATTTCGCGATAGAGCGGAACGAGATTGCACTCTCCGGCATACTGCCGAAATTGGTCGAGACTGAGTGAGTATTGCGGCGACGCCACGGTATCGCCCTATTATTCTTGGCCCACGATGAGCTTCTGTCCTACCTCGATAATATCGTCTGGCAGCTTGTTCCACTTTCTGACCTTGTCAACCGTGATGCCATACCGCCGACTAATCCGATAGAGCGTTTCGCCCGGCTTCACGACATGAACGGTGGACGATTGCCTGCTTCCCAGCAACGATTCTGTTAGCCCGTGAACAGCAGGGGCCTCAGGATCGATCCCGATGGCCGACGGACTGAGTTCCACGGTATCGGGCATCGGTTCAACCGGCTTTGCCTTGCGCATCGGTATGGATGCGCGCTTCATATCGCCTTTGGCTTTGCGTTCCAGCAGCGCTGATTCCTTCATGGCTTCGGCTTCTTCTTGCACCTGGGCCATTTGTTCTCGAACGGTTTGCACCTGCGCCGTGAGTTCACGATTCCTGGTTTCATACTCCATCAATTCCATTTTACTCCGCTTCGCTTCACTATCGAGCTCGCCGGTTCGCTTCTCTTCTTGGGCCAGAAGGCGTTGGAAATTCAGGCTGCGCGCCTTTTCTGCATCGTATTTCTCGGCCATGACACATCCGCCCAACAATAGCCCTCCACAGATGATGGAGACAATTCGATAGCTGGATCTGAGCATCAACTTGTTCACGCAATTTTCCCCTTTCATAGATACCTCCTCTGACGGTCGAGTGGGAGTTTCCCACCCGCAGCGAGAGGTAGACACTGGCTGCCGATCAATGAAAATTCAACTTACTTAGATTACTTACAATAATGTCTATCGCAGCGAAAGTCAAAGTGAATATAGCGCCTTCGTCGTTTGACCCACTCCCTAGCCCTATGGTACGGTCGAGGCCGTCACGTCCTCTGTTCGTCACCATCCAGTCCTATGGCCCACGCCGACATCCTTGCCAGACTGATTGCCCTCAGGGACGAAATCAGGCGCCACGACTATCTGTACTACGTCAAGGATCGCCCAGAGATTTCTGATTCCCAGTACGATCGCCTCTTTCGAGAGCTGATCGAACTGGAACAGGCCCACCCTGAGTTGGTGACGCCAGATTCTCCGTCGCAACGTGTCGGCGCACCGCCGCTCGAGGAATTGGTCAAGGTTCCCCACGAACAGCCGATGCTCAGTCTGGACTCAATTGTAGATCAGAGCGAGGTCCAGGCATTCGACCAACGGATGAAACGCGAACTGGAAACCCCGTCCGTTGAGTACAGCGCAGAACCAAAATTCGATGGGTTATCAGTCGAACTGATATACGACCATGGAATCTTTACCCGTGGAGCGACCAGAGGCGACGGAACGACCGGAGAGGATGTGACCGTCAATCTTCGCACGATTCGTTCCCTGCCGCTGCAGTTACACGCGCAATCAGGTCTCCCTGATCATCTTGTCGTGCGGGGCGAAGTCTATATGCGCCTCGACGACTTCCAATCCTTGAATCGGCGCATGACGGAACGGGGCGACGACGCCTTTGCCAATCCACGCAATGCGGCCTCTGGTTCGCTCCGACAACTAGATTCCACGATTACCGCGACCCGTCCGTTGGGCGTGACCTGTTACGAAATCATGGCCGTATCCACGTCCGTCCCACCAACACATTGGGATGAACTGGAGACGTTGGCCCAGTGGGGTCTCCCTGTGCCCACGCTTCGGCGACTCTGTGCTTCGATCGAAGACGTGATGGCCACTCACCGCGAAATGGAATCGAGGCGGGATCAGCTGCCCTATGAAATCGATGGCGTTGTGGTGAAGGTGAATCGCCGAGACTGGCAGGGCCGCCTCGGCGTGAAGTCTCGCAGTCCCCGCTGGGCCATCGCCTACAAATTTACGCCGCGCAAGGAAATCACCATCGTGCAGGATATCGTCGTCTCTGTCGGAAGAACCGGGACCCTCACGCCCGTCGCGTTATTGAAACCGGTAGAGGTCGGTGGCGTCACCATCAGCCGAGCCACGTTGCACAACGCCGATGAAGTGGCACGAAAAGACATTCGGATCGGCGATACCGTCAAGGTAGAACGGGCCGGCGATGTGATTCNNTGGTCCCTGGTGAGCAACGCAGGGCCCCCTTTCACATGCCGGATCACTGCCCGGTCTGTGGATCGAGCGTCGGTCGCGAGGGCGCCTATTTCTACTGTACCGGTCAATTGGTGTGTGGCGCTCAATTGAAGGGGGCCATCGAACATTTTGCTTCCAAGCATGCACTCAACATCGAAGGCTTAGGGAAGAAGACCGTGGCGCAGTTGGTTGACAAGGGATTGGTACGATCACTCGCCGACCTCTATCGCCTGACCAACGCCGATCTTGTCCAACTTGAAGGATTTGCCGATCGATCCGCCGCACTCCTCTTGCAGTCGATTGCAGGCAGTACAACCGTCTCCCTGGATCGCTTTCTGATGGGACTCGGGATCCGGCAAGTCGGACGACATATCGCCAAAGTCCTGGCCCGTGATTTTGGGTCCCTCAAGGAGATCATGTCGGCGGATCGGGAACAGTTTCAACAGATTCGTGAGATTGGTCCTGAAATTTCAGAGAGCTTGGTGGTCTATTGGTCTGAGCCACGCAACCGGGAGGTCATCGCACAGCTCCAGGAATCAGGCGTACAGGTTGCCCCGGGCATGGCAACGGGTAACCGGAGGAAATGCCCGCTCGCAGGGAAGACGTTCGTGTTTACCGGTGGGCTGGATCACTTCACGCGAGATGAGGCGCAGCGAGCTGTCGAAGCAGCAGGAGCGGGCGTGGCGTCAAGCGTGAGTAAAAAGACATCCTATGTGGTGGTGGGACGGGACCCGGGCTCCAAGCTGGACCAAGCCCGCGCCCTGGGGGTGACGATTTTGACGGAACAGGAGTTCGCCGCCCTGATCGGAAAGGACGAGAAAGGGCTTAGCTGACGAGGTCGAGGTTCGGAGCTTCGACGTGAGCCGGTGATTTCTCTTCACGAAAGATTTGGACACTGCGAATGGATCGAGGCTCGGCTTCATGGATGAGGATCCGGCAGTTGGCGATCCGCAATTCTTCTCCCACCTTAGGAATTCTGCCAAGCTCCTGTTGAATGAGGCCGCCGATCGTCACTGCTTCATCGCCGAGGTCGACTTTCAGGAAATCGTTGACCTTGCGCACTTCGGTTCTACTGTGAACAAGGATATGATTCTTCCCTAACCGTTTGATCAGTTCTTCCGTGATGTCGGTTTCGTCCATGATCTCCCCGACCACTTCTTCGAGAAGATCCTCAAGCGTGACAATCCCCATCACGCCACCGAACTCGTTGACCACGACGGCCATATGCCGTTTCTCCTGCTGAAACTGCTTCATGAGGTCATCCGCCGTCTTGCCTGAGGGAACGAACAGCGGGGGATAGGCAATGTCCTTGAGTTTCGCCTCATTCTGTCCCTTGGCGAGTTCGGTCAATGCCCGTGTCTTGTAGAGAATGCCCGTGATGTTATCGAGCGTCCCGTCATACACGGGGATCCGCGAGTATTTCGAGTTATAAAGGAGTTCCTGAGCCTCTTTCAAGCGCAGGTTACCATCCAATGAAAAAACATAGAGTCGAGGGGTCATCGCGTCTTCAGCCGTGATGCCTTTGAGCTGGAAGACGTTTTTGATCATCTTCACCTTCTCGACCTCAATGGTCCCGGTCTTTCCCCCCTCATCCAGCATGATCTTCAACTCTTCCTCGGTCACAAGGGGAAGCGTCAGACCTTTCCCGCCGGTCAGTTTGTGGATTAACGGCACCATCACAAACAACAATGGTTTGAGAAGTAACTGAACCCCGTAGACGGGGTAGGCCATGTTCAGAGTGACCGGAACCGCAAACTTGGCGGCTAACGTTTTAGGGATCACATCAACGGCCACCAAGAGCACAAAGGTCAGCAGGCCAACCATGACGGCAATCGCCTCGTCAAAAGATGTTTGGCCTCCATAGATATTCAGGGTCAGAAAGGTGGCATACATTGGCGTCGCCACGCCGACCAGACGGTCGCCGACCAAAATGGTCGAGAGGAGCTTTTGGGGATCACTACGGAGATGGAGGGCTAACTTCGCACGAGTATTCCCAGTTTGGGCGAGCGCCTTCAGCTTCGTTTCGTTGACCACAAAGAATCCGATTTCGGCCGTGGATATCACAGCTGAAATAACAATAAGACCTAGGAGGATTAGAACATCCATGGGTTGTAATGTATTAGAGTCGACCGACTATGCCGGTCGGCCTGGAATACCGGAGAGTCCAGGGGCTGTCCCCTATCGCCTTGGACCGGCAATGTGAGATTTGGTAGAACAGAGTGACGTGATAGGGACCTATCGGACCTGTATCCATTGGACTGTACATGTACCATAGGACGGGGTGGCGAGCAAGCACATGCTGAAAACACGCCACAATATCAAATAGTTGCATTGCATGTCCGCAGAAAAACTGAAGAATTGGAAAGGCTGGCAGGATGAAGCTGGCATTATTATTATGAGTCGTCTCGAAACACAAATGCCTGGAGCCCAAGGGAGGATTCGAGATGGGAGGCGGCGGCTTCTGCCTGAGCTTCCCTTGAAAACTGACCGATCTGAACTCGATATCGCTTTCCTTCTGGCAGATCGACAATCTGGACTCTGCCGCCTGAGTAGAGATGTTTCGCTCGCTCCAAGAAGTTGAGAGCATTCTGTTGATCAGAAAAGGACCCGACTTGCACTCGCAAAACTCCCATATCAGCAGTCCGCCCTTGATACCCAACCACTCGTAATTCGATCTGGTCGGTTCCAGCCCCGGTCATCCCAAGCGCTTGTGCCCCGGCGAGTGAGAGATCGAGCACCCGTCCTCTGGCGAAGGGGCCACGATCGTTAATGCGGATGGTCACCTGTCGACCAGTACTTATTGATCGAACCACAGCGATTGAACCGAGTGGCAAGGTGCGATGAGCAGCCGTCAGCTGATGCATGTCATACCGTTCGCCATTTGCCGTCTTGTTCCCATGAAATCCGGGGCCATACCATGAGGCGACACCACGCTCGACGAACCCAACAGGATAGCCTGGGAAATAGGTAGGTTTGGGGGCGCCGCCACAAGCGGCCAGGGTAGCGACAAGAAAGGGTACGAAAAGAAAAACCAGACTGCGAGACCAGGAGGCGTGAGGCCCGTGAGCCATCGCTAGAACTCATCGAGAGATTGATTCTGCAAGATAGTGAGCGCTTTAGCTGTGTTTGAGACTGTCAGGACCACGATCGCGCGTTTCCCCTCGCGGGATGGGGTGCAATAGCCGCATTTAATATTGATGCGAGCCTTAGTCAGCAGATCCGCCACTTCTCTCAGAGCCCCGGGTTTGTTATTGAGACTCAACAGCAAGGCGGTTTCTTGTGTAAACTTGATCTTTGCAGCTTTCAGCGCCGCACGGGCTCCTTCCAGATCCGCGACCAACAGCCTCAGCTTTCCCGTTCCGGTGACTTCTGGAGCAGAAAATGCCTTGATGTTGACCTTCGCCTCACCGAGGACCTGGGCCACTTGAGCCATGACGCCAGGCCTGCTCAATCCGCTAATGACCAATTGTGTCGTTGTGGGCATTGGAGTTACTCCGTGGCGTGGGGGCACATGATGATAACGATCTCCTCACCAGGCTTCAAAGGTCACCACCCTCCTTTGAGAGCCGGAGGGAATCGATTCTATCGAGACCAAGACCTGTATCGATGGATGATTGATGAGCCAGCAGCGAGGCCCTCCCGCTGCCCTGCTCCCTGCCGCCAAGCGTGACTAGTGCCGGATTGGCATAGCCCACGACTTCCACAGAAATGGCTTGACCGGAGGGGAGAAACGCAACCACGTCCAGTTCTTCATGCTCTGCAAGGTCACGCTGCATCTCTACAAGGTGTGCTTTGAGCCGATCGACAAACTGTTTGGCCAGGAACAACTCGTCAAGGCCTCTGGGCTCGATTGGGGGAACGCTGATTTGGGGAAGAAGTCTCAGGAAACTCATCTCATCTCCATCGCTGGGAACGCCGGACGAAGAAGCATTCCGAATCCTTGAACAAGCTACTGGCTAGCAGGCTGTGGAAAAACCCTTTCGGCACAGCAGAACTTCGATAGCCTGCACGCCTGGAACCAGAGGGGAGCAACCCCTGCAGGATGCTCAAAAAGGCCGCCCAGCAAGGCCGCAGCAAGCGAAAGCCCGAGGCGTACGTACTGAGTACGTTGAGGGTTTGAGCGACGCGAGAACACCGCTGGCGGACTTTTTCAGCATCCTGTTAGAGTACCTGACATAGATCGTTCACAAACGTATACTCGTAAATACCACTAACGGGGACAGCGGCGTCCCCTGCCAGCTTCTGTGCTGATTCTTTGAGGCCACGTGGAATGAATAGATAGAATGGGATACCGCGAAGCATCGTCTTCTTCCATTTCGACGGTGTCTCAGCATCTCCAATCGAGTCGGCGGTTTCCACCTCAGCCATCCATTCCATCGTATTTCCAGCTGAGCTGACATGCCACCCGACGATATCGCACTGTTGCTGAGGATCAGCCCAAGGGTCCTGCTCAAGACTAGTATGGATCGTGACCTTACAGCAAAAGGCCTTGGCCCATCGCTGCGCGACCAGACTGACGACCTGATCGTGGACCGTGACAATCCCTTGCTCGCGAAGCAGCGTACTCATTGAGTCCTCGCTCTTACGAACAGCCGCTCGTGGTGCCGCACGTTTCGCACTTGAGGCAGGTCCCGTTCCGTACCATGGTGAACTGCTTACACTCGGAGCAGGGATCTCCCTCATAGCCCTTTTGGCGCGCCATTTGGATGGCGGTCAAGGTCAATGTTTCACGCTTCAGTTCGACAGTATGGGCTACGCTAACGTTTCCATTTCCGTGGCCATTGCCCTTATGACGCGGTATCGCTCCGCGTCGTGCGGGAAACATCTCCGTACTGATCGATGCCGAAGCCAACGTTTCAGGAGTGGCCTCTTCGTCGACGCATTCCGGATCTTGTTCGTCCATCTTGACGGAGTCCATTCGAAGATCTTCTTCCTGAACCTGTGCCAAGTCATAACGGTCGAGATAGGTCACCGCAAGCTCTCGGAAGATGTAATCGATGATCGACGTGGACATTTTGATACGGTCGTTCAATTTGACTGGCCCGTTCGGCTCGAAGCGGGTAAATACAAACGCTTCGACGAACTCCTCTAGTGGGACGCCATGTTGGAGGCCGAGTGAAATGGCAATGGCGAAACAATTCATGAGGCTGCGGAATGCGGCCCCTTCTTTGTGCATGTCAAGGAAGATTTCGCCGCACGTACCGTCCTCATACTCACCCGTACGTAGATAGAGCTTGTGCCCCCCGACAACGGCTTTCTGCGTGTATCCATTGCGTCTAGTCGGGAGCGGTCGGCGTTTTGCCAGGTACCGTACCAACACTCGTTCTGTGATCTTTTCAGCAATCGACAATATTTCTGACGAGGCTTCGACAGTCTTGCCACTGTCCGTCGAGGCCGACAATGGCTGGCTCAACTTCGAGCCGTCGCGATACAGAGCCACGGCCTTGACCATGCTCTTCCAGGCAAACAAATAGGCCGACTTCACTTCTTGCAGCGTCGCATCGGCCGGCATGTTGATCGTTTTGCTGATGGCGCCGCTGATGAATGGTTGTGCCGCCGCCATCATGCGGATGTGCGCATCGACGGCGATATACCGCTGACCAATCCGGCCGCAACGATTAGCACAATCGAAGATAGGAAGGTGCTCGGCTTTGAGATGTGGGGCCCCTTCCACGGTCATCGTGCCGCAGCAATAATCATTGGCAGCGGCGATTTCTTCTTGTGTGAACCCCAGCACTTTCAGCATGTTGAAGTTGGATTCAGTCAATTGCGCGTCGATCAATCCCAACTTCTCCCGGCAGAAGTCCTCGCCCAGCGCATACTTGTTAAACGTAAATTGAATCTCGAAGGCCTGGGCCAAGCCGCCTTCCATTCGAGCGAGTGCGGCATCGTCGAACCCCTTCTGTCTCAGGGTCTCGTGGTTAATGAATGGTGCAGTCTGCAAGGTTTGCCTGCCGACACAATAGTTCACGATGTCCTGAATCTGAGACTCGGTATATCCCAATGCTCTTAGAGCAGCAGGTATGCTTTGATTGATGATCTTGAAATAGCCTCCGCCGGCCAGTTTCTTGAATTTGACAAGCGCAAAATCCGGTTCGATGCCCGTCGTATCGCAATCCATCACGAGTCCGATCGTGCCCGTAGGAGCAATCACCGTGACCTGCGCATTGCGATACCCGTAGGCCGTCCCCAATTCAAGGGCACGGTCCCATGCACGACGTGCCGCCACGAGTAGCTCGGGAGGACAATGCTGCGGCTGGATCCCTATCGGTACAATCGTCAAATCTTCATATTCTTCCGGAGCGACATTGTACGAGGCACGCCGGTGATTACGGATGACGCGTAACATGGCCTCACGGTTTTTGGCATAGCCCGGGAAGGGCCACAGCTCTGCGGCCATTTCAGCCGATGTACCATAGGCCTCGCCGGTCATGACGGCGGTCAACGCACCGCAGATGGCCAGTGCTTTGGGAGAATCGTAAGGAATGCCTTGCCGCATCAGCACCGTACCTAAGTTGGCATAGCCGAGCCCCAGCGTTCGGAACTGATAACTCTTCTCGGCAATGGAGCGGCTGGGAAACGAAGCCATAAGTACGCTGATCTCCAGCACGATCGTCCAGAGGCGCACGGCGTGGCGGAAATTCTCCAGCTCGAATTGGGCGTCGGTCGAGAAGAATTGGGCGAGGTTGAGCGAAGCCAAATTGCACGCCGTATCGTCGAGGAACATGTATTCGGAGCAAGGATTGGAAGCATTGATACGGCCATCCTCCGGACAGGTGTGCCACTCGTTGATGGTAGTGTCGTATTGCGTGCCGGGATCCGCGCAAATCCAGGCGGCCCAAGCGATCTGATCCCAGAGATCTCGCGCCTTGATGGTCTTGGAGACTTTGCCGTCGAACCGGCGCTTGAGTTGCCAATCGCCGTCCGCTTCCAATGCCTCAAAAAATTCGTTGGGAATGCGCACGCTATTGTTTGAGTTCTGGCCGGACACCGTTTGGTAGGCCTTGCCGTCCCAATTCGTGTCGTACTCGTGAAACACAAAATGCGTGAACCCTTGCTGCGCATAGGAATACATCCGCTGGATGTAGGCTTCTGGAACCGCATCCCGCCGAGCGGCGGATAGTGTTTCCTTGAGGATGGGATTCTGCTTGGCATCGATCTCGATTTTCATCTGACCGACGCCATCGACGACATGGCAGGCCCTGAGCACAGCGTTGAGGCGCTGTGCGCAGACTTTTGAGCCGGTCACCATGGCGGCGACTTTTTGCTCTTCCACCACCTTCCAATTGATAAACTCTTCGATGTCGGGGTGGTCCAAATCGAGGCAGACCATTTTGGCAGCCCGTCTGGTCGTCCCGCCGGACTTAATGGCGCCTGCCGCGCGATCGCCGATGCGCAGGAAGGACATTAAACCGGACGAACGGCCGCCGCCGGACAACGGTTCGGCATCGCCGCGAAGCTTGGAAAAGTTGGTCCCGGTCCCTGATCCGTACTTGAACAGGCGCGCCTCTCGCACCCAGAGATCCATGATGCCGCCCTCGTTCACTAAGTCATCTTCTATGGATTGAATGAAGCAGGCGTGCGGTTGCGGATGCTCAAATGCGTTGGTGGCCTTGACGACTTCACGGGTCTTGGGATCGACGTAGTAATGTCCTTGCGAAGGCCCTGAGAGTCCATAGGCATAATGAAGCCCCGTGTTAAACCACTGGGGAGAATTAGGCGCGGCCATTTGATGCGCAAGCATGTAACAGAGCTCATCATGGAAAGCATCGGTATCTTCCGGAGTCTTGAAATAGCCGAAGTTTTTCCCCCACGAGGTCCAACAACCAGCGAGCCGTTCAAACACTTGTCGGGAGTCACGCTCTCCTCCCAACTGTGGCTTGCCGCCAGGTTCGATGATCGGATTCCCCTGCTCATCTCGCTGCGGCACTCCGGCTTTCCTGAAATATTTCTGGGCGAGAATATCGATAGCGAGCTGGGACCAAGGCTCGGGAATGTCGATGTTTTCCAACTTAAACACGGTCGATCCATCGGGATTACGAATTTCCGACGAACGTTTCACGAACGGCAGGCCTTCATAAGGACTTTGCCCGCGACGTGTAAATCGGCGTTCTATTCTCACGATTTCCCCTCCCTCAGTCCGCGTGGTTGGCGTAGGACCGTTCTCGATCCCAAACAGGAACAATCAGGCTTCAGCATCAATATGGCGATGCACTTTGAGCGTCCTAATTTTGGTGTCTCGACGATTGATCCGTCGAAGGAGCATCGACATATAGCGATCAGGATGAATTGTCAAAATGGCGACCTTCCAAATAACTCGCGAGTTACTCGGAGCACCTACATATAGCGATCTTGATGAATTGTCAATACCAAATGTAGTGG
Source organism: Nitrospira sp. (assembly GCA_003135435.1). Taxonomy (GTDB): domain Bacteria; phylum Nitrospirota; class Nitrospiria; order Nitrospirales; family Nitrospiraceae; genus Palsa-1315. The sequence continues at coordinate 11,646 of PLBR01000176.1, forward strand.
TTTGGCTGGGGAAATGGAGGAAAGCCTGTGAATAACTGGAAATGATTGGGAAACGCCATCTCTCGGGAATCTAGACCGACTTATCCACAGTTTTTTGATCAAAAAGAGGCCTCATTTTGACATCCATAAGGATCCCCACGGACAAAAAACTAAAATACACGACGTCCGAGGGTCAGGATTGCTTCATCCACTCCCTCAACGGGAATGAACTGGTTGCCGATGCCAATGACTACAACCCGATTACCCATCACCGTTGTTTCAAACCGGCTGAGGACTCCCCAATTTTGACGCATGGTGTGTGGACGCACCATGCTATTGAGCAACTCCTGACTATGTCTGCGAAAGATATTTCTGACCACCGTTCCTTCCCGTTCGGGCGTGGACTGATCCATTCGATCCATGGCCTTGGCGAGTTCGGCTTGCACGAAGCCCAAATATTGATCCGTGGTGGGATTCGTGAGTGCCAGCGCGACACTCACAGCCAATGCCGTCACAACCAGGCTCATACGCAGAAGGCTCATACAGACCCTCAGATTGATTGCTGCTGAACCGATGTCGCAACAGGCCCAATGGAAACGGAGGCGTGCAGCTCCCCTTTGACAAACAACAGCCGCATGATTAGCCTACGCTCAGCAGGTCTATTGCGGCAATTCTGCTGCTCACATTGCCTGTATCAGGAGGATTATCATGTTTGTCTGGAGCAAACGCCTTGTCGCAACCTTGTTGGGATTATTTGTGCTCATGCTGGGAGTCTTTCTCCTCGACACAACTACGGACAGCACAAGCAGCCTCCAGATTCATACCACACGCTGGATGGCCCTCAACTATCTCGGCTTGGTCGCATGGGTCTTTGTCTGGATGATCGATCAAGCCCGCATGCGTGGGAAAAATGTCTGGATTTGGCTCATCCCCTTCATCCTGGCACCCCTTCCGACGTTAATGCTGTTCGTCTTATTCCTCCAGCGCCGCATACAGCCGTCATAGATCGGCTGAGCCGACTCTTGCAGTTGCATCGCGATCTGCTTCTTGATGCAACTGCGCTCGGAGAGACCACACCAGACAGATACCAGGTAGCGCGACCAGAAACGACCAGAAGAAAAATTGTGCCCAGCCGACCATTTCGACCAACTCGGCCGACGGACGCCCGGAGAACACTCGCCCGAGGGCTTCCAGGGAAGAGAGCAACGCAAACTGGGTTGCCGTATAGCGATGGTCGCACAGCGACATAATCAGTGCGATAAACGCTACAGTGCCCATGCCACCCGTCACATTCTCGACGAGAATCGATGTGGTGAGCGCCGCGTAACTCTTTCCCATCCATGCGAGCCACATAAATCCCAGATTTGAGACTGCTTGCAAGAAACCAAAGAACAGTAAGGACCGGAACATCCCGAGCTTGGCCATTGCGACGCCTCCGACCAATGCGCCGATGAGTGTGGCCCCGAGCCCAAGTCCCTTCACGTACCCGACCTCGCTGACGGAGAAGCCCATCCCTCCAATGAGGAACGCCGTTTGAAGTGAAGCCGCGGCGGCGTCTCCAATTTTATAGAAGACAATGAGGGCGAGTAGCCCGACCACCCCTGGACGGGAGAAGAGTTCTTTCAGCGGTCCACCAACCGCGTCGGCCAGGCTGGCTGGCGTGGCACTGGGCACAGACGGTTCCGGACTGACGAGGATCGTGACGACTCCAGCCGCCATTAACGCGGCAAGCAGCAAGTAGGTGTTTTGCCATCCAATACGATCGGCCAACAGGAGAGCGCCGGCGCTCGCAAACAACAGTGCACATCGATAGCCATTCACCCACACCGCTGCGCCGAATCCCTGTTCGGGACGCAAGAGTAGATCGGTCCGATAGGCGTCGAAGACGATGTCGAGTGAGGCAGAGAGAAAGGCCACTATGAGAGCCAGAGCCCCGAGTATCTCCGGACGCTGGCCTGGACCAGTCACCGCCATGGCCGCCAAGCCGAGAGCGACACAGAGCTGCATCACCAGCATCCATCCGCGCCGGCGTCCCAGCCAGGGGGGAACCAGGCGGTCCATCAATGGGGCCCACAAGAATTTCAGTGTGTACGGGAGACCGACGAGCGTAAAGATGCCGATGGTCTTTAGGTCGAGTCCGACAACCGTCAGCCAGGCCTGGAGCGTCCCAGCTGTGAGGGCCAGTGGCAACCCCGAGGCAAAACCCAAGGGCAACATGATACCGATGCGCCGGTTCGCAAGGATCTGAATGAACGATGCTGTTTTCATCAGGCCGTGTCAGTCCGCGTGAGGGAGTAGCATATCATCGGAATAGAGGGGCGGCTCAGGACATTCGCGAAATCTATCGAGAAGAAGGAGGAGTAGGTCGAAGAAGCGGTGGCGGACCACCCGCGCAGCAGCGCATCGAAACTCAGCAGGGTTGTCCATTGAAGGTGCAGGGCTTGTAGCGCGAAATATCAAACTCCACGTTTTCTTGGTAGACCCGTTCGTTGCCGTTCACGCCATCCTGCTCCGGATCGTTATACATGGTGTGGTTCCACCAGTAGAACAAGGGATAGGCCTCAGTCTGATACACCGGATTTCCATAATTACTACGGCCATATTCCTGGACTAACCGGCCGGTGACGTAATCGACTTGGCCATTGCCATTGAGTGAATATAACATCAAGAAGAGCCGAACCTCGTGATCGTAGTGCTCGTCAACTCTTGTTGCGAGGTCAGGTTCGAGAGGAAGGATCTCCTTCGTCCACCCTCCGGACCCAGGGAGGAGGAGGAGAAGAGATACCGTGAAGATGGAAGCCGCCAACTGCGAAGGTGTCATAACAGCCTCACGGTAATGGGGCGGGCACGGCTCGCGGATTCTACCATGGCCATCTAAGGCCTTCAACCGAGGACAGCGAGCAACCTAAAGAACTAGCTGCAGATCCTTGCTCCCATCGCAATGATCTTCCTATAATGGCCCGACTATCATGAAACGTGCATCTCTCCATACACTCGGCTGCCGCCTGAACCAAGCAGAGGCAGCGGTGTTCGATGCTCGCGTGCAGCGTGATGGCTACCGCATCGTCAAGTTCGATGAGCCGATAGACTTGCTCATCGTAAACACTTGTTCCGTGACAGAGGATGCGGAGCGGTACATCGGAACCACCATGTCCGTCCTCTCCGCGTCAGGAGAAATGGACGGCTTCAGGTTGGCGGCTACAGCAAACTTTCTGAAAGTGGGCGTCCCCTCAAACATCGACCTCGCCAATCACCTGAAAGAGGGGCGCATTACAAGAGCATCGGACGGTTGGGCGATGGGTCAGCCCATGCGAAGGGTGCCGGTTCTGTGAAGGCCAAATCCACACCGACTCACGTGCATCTTGAAACATTTGGCTGCCAGATGAATGAGTACGACTCGGAACTCGTTCGCTCGCTTATGAAACAAGATGGATTTGTATTTACCGACGAGCGAGAGCGCGCAGACGTGATTTTGATGAACACCTGCGCGATTCGCGAGAATGCCCACAATAAGGTCTATAAACACTTATCTGAGCTCAAGAAACTCAAACGGCAACGTCCGTTGGTCGTAGGCGTCTTGGGTTGTATGGCACAAAACCTGAAAGAGGAGCTGACGGATATTCAGCCGCTGGTCGATGTGCTCGCTGGCCCTGATGCCTATCGCCAGTTACCGATGTTGATCCGCAACGCGATGCGCTCGCAAGAAGAGGGGCTGGATCAGAAGGGACTTGCGGTCGACCTTTCGGAATATGAAACCTATCACGATGTCATACCCGATCGAAACAACGGGGTGAACGCCTGGATCGCCGTCATGCGAGGCTGCGACAACTTCTGCAGCTTCTGTGTAGTCCCCTACACGCGAGGGCGTGAGCGCTCCCGCGATCCGGAAGGAATCGTCCAGGAAGCTCACCGGATCGCCGAGCAAGGATTCAAGCAAATCACGCTCCTTGGGCAAAATGTCAATTCGTACCGATTCGGCGAATGGGATTTTGCACGATTGATAGGGGCCGTCGCGGACGTGCCAGGAATCGAACGCGTGAGGTTCACGTCCCCGCACCCTAAGGATTTCCCGCCTTCATTATTAGACGCCGTCGTTGCCCATCCCAATATTTGCAAGCAAATTCATTTACCACTTCAATCCGGCAGCGACCGCATGCTCGGCTTGATGAATCGCACCTATACGAATAAAGAATATCGTGCCTTGGTTGACCGTATCCGCACCCTGCGGTCGGACATCGTCCTGACCACCGATATTATTTGTGGCTTCTGCGGGGAAAGCGATGCGGAGTTTGCCGAGACATACCGCCTTGTTGACGAGATACGGTTTCACTCGGCGTTTATCTTTAAATATTCTGAGCGAAAGAACACCATGGCCGCGCGCAAGTTTTCGGACGATGTCTCCGAGACGGTAAAGACCGAACGGGTGACGCGACTTTTCGATCTCCAACGGAACATTGCCTACGAGCGCAACCGAGAATATCTTAAGACGACAATTCCCGTCCTGGTCGAAGGGGATGCTAAACGATCCGCCGCGCAGGGCATGGGAAAATCGGATGGGAACATCACCGTCATCTGGGATAAGTACACGGTACCCTCTCAACCGGGAGACATGATTTCCCTTGCCATCTACGATGCGTCGTCCACGACGTTGTATGCGGAACGCCCGCCGATAAATTGAATCGTTGATGCCCGCCCTACTTCCATGAAAATCATTTTTGTAGAATACGCTCCAAAAAAGAACACTTCCGAACAAGAACTGTTTGTGAATCCCACCGTCCCTCACGGCTCTCAAAAAATGATGTGGGGCTGCCATTCGCATGCCGATCCGCAATGGGACGGGAGCTTTCCTTTCCGGAATCCACGAAATAACTCTGCGCAATGTTGCTATTTAGTGCTGTATTATCATGCGTATAGACTCATTACCTCCTGTGCTAGTTCTTGTCAGCATTGAGTCAGTCCATTCCGTAACACTTTCCATCTTCTCTAGATATTGCCCTAGTACATCACTGAGTCTTCTTTACCCCTACTAGAGGCATAATCTTTGCTTTGTAATGAACCGCCTATACGTAACCGTACACAATCACTCCCTGGAGACGAGGCATGATCGAGAAACAAGATCACAGCATGAAAGAAAAAACAGATACCTCCATGAGCCTGGAGACCATCATTGCGATGGGACTCTTCGGATGGATTGCTCTAAGCATGGCACTGATGGGCCTGGGAATCTGGTAATCCCGTATGCGTACCGGCCCTGCATCTCGCCACGGATGGTCACACACACCCGTTCTGAAAGAAGGAGAGTCCCGATGAAGAGCTACCGTACGCTAACGCATGTGCAGAGTCCGATCATACAGGGCCTTGTTGGGATCGCCGCTCTTGCTCTCGTCATCAGTGGTTGTGCCGGCGGGACAAAACTCGCCCACAATCCAAAGGGCAGCGTCTACTTAGAAGAAGTGACCGATTGGTCGTTTGAAGCCAACCATCCCGCCGTGATCGATCAACTGACCATCACAAAGATCGTGAAAGGGTTATATCGCGATGACAGCATGAGTGGACCTTCGGGAATGTCCGCTGGTGGCAGCAAGCCGATGAGAATTTTCAGCGATGAGGATGCGGAGTTTCTCTCTCCCCTGCTCGCACAAGGCTTATCAAAGGCGAAACCCGAACAGCTGGTTGGGTTCCGCGTATCCTCATCGGCAGGGTCAGGCTCTGAACCCACCACGGGCAGTATTTACGTGCAGAAAGGATCGATCTACTTGACCATTGGGAAGGGTGCCAAGCCGACTGGTTTCATGCCTGAGTCGACTGCACGTACCGAACCGGCTCCGGCCTATGCCGCCGGTGGTTCACTCGGCGCCATGGTAATGATCATCGACTATCATGCACTGGCCATGGCACCGATGCCCGCCGCCATGCCGATCGCAAAAGCCACGCCGATCACTCCGATTGCGCCCATGATGGCAGCCTCTCCGGCGAAAGCTCAGACGGTCTCTGACAGGGTGGGCCAGGAAGCGGTGGAGGGCGAACTTATGGCTCAGAAACTCAGTGACTTGAGGATAGCAAAAGAGGCCCTTGCTAAAAAGGATTCCGAGATCAATATGCTTCGCAAGGAATCGGCATGGATGAAGCGCGAACTGCGGGACCGCGACGAGGAAATAAAAGCGCTCAGGTCGATGAAGGTATCCGCAAAATCGGCACCGAAGAAGAGATCGGCGCAGGCGACACAGAATCGCTAGCCTGCCTCAGCCGACATTCAGTAATTCCGGCTGGAGCAAGACCACTTCACTGGACAGGGGCTGTCGGAAATTCATCCGGGAATAACAGGCATACGTCACATACGTATCTTGCAGGCAGTACCGAGCCAACTCTAGCCCCTGTCCTTTCCCCCACATCTCAGCCACCTGTGCCCCACTGCCTGATTTAGTTTCGACGTTCAGCGCTCGCGCCAGCACGTCGAGTTTCACCCACCCACGAGTATCCCAATTGCTCCAGACCGCCATCGTGTCGTAGACCGGTTCCGTGCGGAACTTGGCGAGGTTGACGTCCAGGCTCGGCTTAACTTGGTGGATGATCGATCGCTTCTTAATGAACGGCAGGTCGAAGCCCAGGCCGTTATGGGTGATGAAGAGCGACGGGCGGTTCTGGGCCAAACGGCTCCAGAATTGTCGCAGCAACTCCCGCTCATCCCCGCCATACCAGGCCACCGACCCACGCGGCTCGAGCTGGTCAGAAAATTCCAACAGGCCGATACAGACGATCTGACTGAATGTGCCGTCAAAGGCCGACTTCGCATATTGTTCATCCTCGGCGCGTCGTTGGGCATCGGCAGCCCCTGCCGTAAATAAATCGTAGCCCTCGTCTGCCGGCTCAGATTCGCCGGTTGACGGAAGCTTCCCCGCCAGCCGCGCCCATTCTTCCCGAGGCGCTTGAATGGTCTCAATATCCAGGACAACCTTCATAAAGTCTGCCCTATGCTCTGTCGCCGTAAGGCCTCGATGATCGGACGGTCCGCTGGGGGAAACTCAAAGTCGCCCAACTCGTGCGGCCAGACCCATCGAATTTCCGCGCAGTCGATTGCCGTAGCGTGCCCAGTTTCGATCCTGCAACGGAAGAAATGCAGTACCACAGTTTTCTCCGAATACTCATGCCGAATGATCTGAAATGGTATTGGCACGTCGATACGAATACTCAGCTCCTCGAACAACTCCCGCCGCAAACATTCTTCCAATGTTTCACCCGGCTCGCGCTTCCCACCTGGAAACTCCCAGAAACCTCCCAAGTGCACGCCCGGTTTCCGTCTGGCAATCAAGTAGCGGCCTTCACGATAAACAAGACCGGCAGCGACTTCAACGACCTTCATGCCGTACCGTCGCTCCTCGCGGCTTCTGATCGAAGGGGTACGTCTTGCAAATCGATTTCATCGGGCACTGCCGACAGGAGGGATTTCTCGCGGTGCAGCAGGTCGCCCCAAAGTCCATAATCGCCTGGTTGAAATCATAGCCCTTCCCACTTGGTATTAAGGCTTCAGACAATTCCCATAGCATCGGCTTCTGAGTCTTGGGATCGCCCTTCGCGACGAACACCCGATGAAGGACTCTAATCACATTCGTATCCAGGATCGGCGCATCCTCGTTGAACGCGAACGACCGGATGGCGCCGGCCGTGTAACGTCCGATTCCCTTGAACGACAGCAATTCCTCCGCATCGCTCGGAAGCTGGCCTCCATACCGTTCCACCGTCTCGCACGCGATACTATGTAACCGCTCCGGCCGAATATTGTAACCTAGCGGGTACCAGGTCTTCTTCACATCCGAGACCGGTGCATCAGCCAACTCTTCAAAGCTTGGGTAGCGGTCCAGAAACTCGTGGTACTTCGGGATCACCCGATCGACCTGAGTCTGTTGCAACATCACTTCAGAAACTAAAATGTGATAAGGATCGGAGGTTTTCCGCCAAGGCAGATCGCGGCCATGTTTCTCATACCATTTCAGCAACCGGATCTGAAAACGGCGCTTCAGCGAGGCGTCGAGGCCGGGGGACTTCTTCGAACTCTTCTTCTTGGGCTGCGAGGTTGTTCGAGAGCGAGAGGTGGTGGGCATCACAGCGTCAATCCAATGGCGGCATTCTAGAAGTGCGCCCACCGAAAATCAAATGGCAATCAGGCCGAGCAAGTACTGCGGTCGATGTACCAAGAGGTGCCACTCCACGATGCCACTTCTATGGCTGATTCGGAGGCTGCCCCGCTGTAATCGCCAGAACGGTCACGTCAAAGTGCAACGTCTTCCCTGCGAGCGGATGGTTAAAATCGACCACCATTGTCTCCTCTTTGATTTCTTTCACAATTGAAAACACAGTCGATCTATCGGCAGCCTGCCCTTGGAGTTGCACACCCACTTTCTGCGCCGCAGCCGGGATAAGTTCTTTCTTCACTTCTCGGATGGCTTGTTGATCAATCGGTCCATAGCCATCCATCGGAGTGACAACGACGTGCTTGCGCTCCCCTTTCCTCATGCCTTCCATAGCCGTTTCTAACCCGGGGACAATCTCATGCGCGCCCTGCGTATAGGTCATGGGTTCCTTGCCGACGTTGGATTCAAGCACGGATTGATCGTCGAGGGTGAGCGTGTATTCCAACGAGACAGCATTCCCGGCGGAAACCGTCACGTTGGCATCGGACTTGGAAGACTCGGCCCCGACCGGCGAACCCATCGAGGCCCAGCAGAGCATGCAAACAGAACAGACTCCTCGTAGGAAAGCCAATCGATTCATCGCTCGAACCCTCCATCATCAGATTCGGTTGAGATCAGTAGGGCTGGACACGGTCGCGGGATAGGAGAACAAGAATGCCAATCGATTCCAGCGATAAAAAATGACGAGAATTTTTATCACAGTCTGCTTCCCCTTACCACTTTGCGCCAAGCTGATCGAAATCAATTTGATGCGCCACGGTCTGCTTACAGCCCGCCATCCGTCTGGAAGTCACCACCTATGTCCGCCCCAACTGTTGGGTGTCAGAAATTTCCAAAGATCTCTATTTCTTTGACAACTACCCGTTCACCGAATAGCCTTTCCTGAGGCAACGGCATAGTCGGCGGGAATCTCATCACCGGGTCTTTTCCGAAACGATGTCTTCTGAGGGCACCAATATGACGGAACAGAGGCAGCACGTTCGCTATCAGGTGGAATTCCCTGCTACTTTCACAGGCGATCATGCCGGGCTAGGGATCGTGTACAACCTCGGGATTGGTGGCTGCAAGGTCGTCAGCGATCTTGCGGTGAAGAGTGGAGCCCTCCTCACCATACAGCTCCAGATTCCGGAACAGACTACTGCCATCACCATTCGAGCCGCCACTGTTCGATGGACCCTGGAACTCGAGTTTGGGGTGGAATTTCTTGAGATGCAGGAAAAGGAACGAGCCCGTCTGGAGCAGTTCCTGGCAACCCAAGTGAACATTGCCGCATAGGAACCTCTCAGAGCACAGCTAAATGGTCACCAGAAAGCATCCCAGATTTTCCGTGTCGCTCTCCAGTACCTTGGAGCATAAAAATCACTTCCGCCATGCAGGGTCCGTCCGAAACCTTTCGGTCAAGGGATGCCGCGTAGACAGTATCATCAGCCCCTTTACCGGCATGCAGCTCGCCATGCAGCTGCATATTCCAGGTGAGCCCAAGCCGATCTTGATCGACAATGCCGCAGTTCGCTGGTCCGATTCCGCCGGCATCGGCCTAGAATTTCTGACGGTAGCCCCCCCGCATCAAGACCGACTGAACTGCATGATCCAGCAACTCCAGCCCAAGACTATCCCTTAGCAGTCTGCGAAAAAACTAAGTCGGCCACCGAGACAGGCGAGACGAACGGAAAAGCCGCGGCCGGCGGAATCAGAGCGTGCGCGTTGTGCTTGTCGCGCCTACCTCGCTGGCCTGCCCATCGCGCGAGGGACGCCGGCGCACGTTTTCAGCATCCTGCCAGTTGCATTTCAAGGGGACCACTCCGTATCCTCCGTCTTCATGGACCTCTCCCAACTTTCCCCGGAACAATTCAAAGAACTCGTGCGCGGGATCGTCGACGATCGCCTCCGCGAGTTAGTGGGCGATCCTGACCTCGGACTCCAGCTTGGCGATGGCCTGCACGCCCGCCTGAAAGAGTCCTTGTCCAGCACGGAGAGACTGTCAGGGGAAGACATCGCAGATAAGCTTGGCCTCCGCTGGTGAGGACGCCATGGCCTGGTATCGTCTTGCCTATCGCCCAGCCATCCTCCAAGATCTTGAGAGCCTTGAGCCGTCCATGGCACAGCGACTCTTGGACAAGAGCAAATGGATCGCCTCCAACATCGATAATTTGCGCCACGAACCGATCGCGCCAGACCTGCCGGGCCTTTCCAAATATGCGGTCGAGGACTGGCGAATTTTCTACTCCATTGACCGGGACGATCACCTGGTCGATATTCACGGCTTCGTTCGCCACAGAGAGCTTCGTTCATGATCGCCATCACAATTGCCGCCATCGCAAAGCTGAAAGCGATTCAAGTCAATCATCCTGCGGATCCAGTAGTCCGGATTTCCGTACGCGATTTGGACGAGTCACGATTGAGCTTCAGTATCACGTTGGAAGCGAACACCCAGCCTGACGACGACGTTCAACAGATCGATGGCCTCACGATTGCGGTTGATCGGCGGAGTGCGCTACGGATGGAAGGCGTGACTGTCGACTACACTGAGTCCGACGGGTTTCGTTTTCTACACGATGGCCAGGGCCGCAGCCTGCCGCTACTCACAATTCCCACACTCAATTGATGGAGAGATCTAGCAGGCTACGGGAAAACCATTTCGGCATAGCAGGACTTCAATGGCCTCCACGGCTAGGGCAAGAGGAGAACTGCCCAGAAGGATGCTCAAACAGGCCGTCCAGCAAGGCCGCAGCGAGTGACGGGCTGACGCGTACCCTTGAGGTACGTGGAGGGTCTGAACGATGCGAGAACGAAGCTGGAGGCCTGTTTCAGCATCCTTCGAGCTGTTAGGTGAGTCGGTCCGGCAAGGTGGCCACATGCACCTGGAACTCGCTCCGCGTCACATCATCGACATAACGACACAGTGCGTCCTTGACCACGGGGAACGCAATCTCGTCCCAGGGAATTGCAGAGAGTGAGAATAACTGCACCTCAAGGCTTTCCTCTCCCGCCCCGAAATCGGGCGAACCCATCGGCCCTCGGAATACCAGGTAAGCCTGGCCGATGTGTGGGAGACTCAGTACCGCAAAGAGGCAGATACGCTCCACCTGAGCCTGCGATTCCTCCAATGTCTCACGAACGGCCGCCTGCTCAGTGCTCTCGCCGATTTCCATGAAACCCGCAGGAAAGGTCCAGAGACCGGACTTGGGCTCGATCGCGCGCCGGCAGAGGAGAATGTGGCCGTCCCACTCCGGAATACAGCCTACGACGATTTTTGGATTGTGATAATGAATGGCCTGACAGGTATCGCAGACGAACCGGGGCAAGTTGTCGCCGGCTGGAATTTTCTTCGTAACTGGAGCACCGCAGGCGCTGCAATAGTTCATAGGATAGTGCGGCGTGATAAGTGATGCGTGACGAGTGAGAAAAGGAGAACTCGCCTGTCCCGCACGTCTCGCGAAGCGTTATTATGAGCATGGATAGCACAAAACTACGGTTCTTTGCACCCTGCCCGCGCGGGCTGGAGGGGGTTCTCGAACAGGAACTCCACGACCTTGGCGTGCCGATGACCACGAAGACGGACGGCGGAATCGCGTTCCTGGCTCCCTGGTCCACCATGTATTGGGTCAATCTCAAGAGTCACATTGCCAGCCGCGTGCTCTGGGAAGTCGGACAGGTCCCCTATCTCTCGGAAGACGATGTGTACCGCGCGGCCTATAGCCTGCCCTGGCCGGACTGGTTCACGTCGTCACAGACCATCAAGGTGAAAGTGAGCGCGCGCCGTTGTCCACTCACCAGCCTAGACTTCATCACGCTGCGTATTAAAGACGCGGTCTGCGATAAGTTTATGTCCGTGCGCCATAAAAGACCGAATGTGGACACGCATCACCCGAACATCCGGCTTGACGCGTTTCTCGATGAGTCAACGGTGACATTCTATCTGGACACCTCCGGCGACCCACTCTTTAAGCGAGGCCATCGTATCGTGTCCGTCGAGGCACCGTTGCGCGAAAACCTGGCGGCGGGCTTGCTGCGGCTCGCTGGATGGACACCGAACGACGTGCTCCTCGACCCCATGTGCGGCGGCGGAACGATCCCTCTCGAAGCGGCACTGATGGCGCGCCGGATCGCGCCTGGGCAATCTCGGGCATTCGCATTTGAGCGTTTGATTGTCCACGATCCCAAACGCTGGGGCCATCTGCGCGAAGCCTCGCGGCTGAAACAACTGGCAGAGGTGCCGGCTGCCATCTATGCGTCCGACCAGGATCCTACTGCGGTCAAGATCGCCCAGCGAACGTTTCAGGGGGCGGGGGTCGCGATCGATATTCGCCTGCGGCAGAGCGACGTGCTCGACCTCCAAGCTCCGGCTGAACAGGGCGTGATCTTGATCAATCCCCCCTATGGAGTCCGACTCAGCCAGCCAGAGGAACTCGATGCGTTCTATCCCAAGCTGGGCGACTGGCTGAAACATCGATTCAGCGGATGGCGGGCCTATATCTTTACCGGCGATTTGCGGGTTCCCAAACTCATCGGCCTCGCGCCATCGAAACGCATTCCCCTCTTCAATGGTTCGCTGGAATGTCGCTTGTATGAATTTCAGATTGTATCGGGATCGATGCGCAAGACGATTCCCGCACCCGATAGCCAAGGGTGACGGACAGTTCATTGTCTATGCCCGCGGAGGTGTGCTTGTTGACCGGTAGGGAACGCAACTTGATAGAGTGTTGTAAGGATGATGGTTATCAATCGACTACTGTCTTGTAACGCTATCTGTACGGAGGAGGTTTCTCATGGCACAGAACATTAATATCGGCCCGATTGTGAAGATTGTGAAGACCGACGAGGAGTGGAATAAACTCCTCGCACCGGAGGCCTACCGAGTCCTACGGCATGAGCATACCGAGCGCCCTTTTACCGACAATATGCACGATAGCAAGAGAGATGGTGTCTACTCTTGCGCCGGTTGCAATCTGCCCCTGTTTTCATCCGAGCACAAGTTCGACAGCGGCACCGGCTGGCCCAGCTTCTGGCAACCGATCGACCCCAAAGTGGTCGAATCCACAACCGATTACAAATTCATCTTTCCCAGGACCGAAGTCCATTGCGCACGCTGCGAGGGGCATCAAGGACATATCTTTAAGGATGGCCCCAAGCCGACCGGCCTGCGCTACTGTATCAACGGCGTCGCGCTGAAGTTTATCCCGGCATAACGACGCCTGTGACATGCGGCTACAATCGTCGAGGATCAGGGTTTCACAACAGAAGCGAGGAGCGGAAGAGTCTGTGCTAGCTACAAGCCGAATCGCACCTCCAGAAACTGGGTAAAAAGGTCAGGATAGCTGAAAAAATAACTTGCAAAGGAAGAGCATGATGGGTACGATTCGCACGATAAAACTTACCCGTCGGCTCAGAGTCTCGAATGCTTCGATACAGTGCAGATTGCACCAGCAACGACTGACAACCAGTCAACGACAAAGGATCACACGTCATGAAAATACAATCGGAAGGAGCCGCGATGAAGCTAGCCACACAGCAAACTGAACTGCCACCATCAACCCAACTCCGAAAAGCAGTTTTCGGAGGTTCCCGTATGTCGGGCAAGAGCTTTCTCGGAGTCCCGGCCATCTGCGCGGTGGCGATGCTGTCGTCCTGGATCGCGACGCCGCTCGCGAATGCCCAGGCGGCGACCGAGTACAAACTCAAGATTCCATTCGGCCTAGAAGAAACTGCCGTGGTCATTCCTGCCGACAATCCGTTGACGAATGAGAAGGTCGAGTTAGGCCGGGCGCTGTTCTTTGACAAGCGACTCTCGCAGGACAACACCATCGCATGCGCGAGTTGCCACCTGGCGAAATTTGGGTTTACGGACGGCAAGCCGGTCTCCACAGGTATCCGAGGCCAGAAGGGAGGCCGTAGCGCCCCGGCCTCCTTCAACCGGGTATTCAGTAGCGCGCAATTTTGGGACGGCCGGGCCGAAACATTGGAAATGCAATCGGTTGGTCCGTTTACGAATCCGATCGAGCACGGCTTTGCCAACTACGATGTGATGCGTGCGAAGATGATGAAGATCGCCGGCTACCGGAAACTTTTCAAGCAAGTCTTCGGCGAGGAGGACATCACAATTGACAACGTGGGGAAGGCCATCGCCAGCTTTCAGCGCACCGTCCTCTCCGGCAACAGTCCGGCAGACCGGTTTGATCAGGGCCAGGAAGCGGGAGCCATCTCAGCAGAGGCGCAACACGGCCTCCTTCTGTTCCGGGAGAAAGCACGCTGCACGAAGTGCCATTCAGGATTCAACTTCACCGACGAAAAGTTCCACAACCTCGGCATCGGCTGGGACGACAACAAAGTGGATCTCGGCCGGTATATGGTAACCAAAAATCCGGAGGATATCGGCGCATTTAAAACCCCGACCTTGCGGGAGATCGCCCGAAGCGCACCCTATACGCATGCCGGACGCTTCAAAACGCTCGAAGAAGTTGTGAACTTTTACAATCAAGGTGGCGTGAAGAATCCGCACCAGGATCCGTTGATCATTCCGCTCGAACTGACGGACCAAGAGAAGGGCGATCTGGTTCAGTTTCTTCACACGCTGAATGGCGAAGGATGGCAGCAGGCCACAGCGCCGAAAGCCTTCCCTAAATAGAACAGGAACGGCACAGGTACCGCCCATGGCGGGTGGCTATTAGTCAGCCAAATTGATTGTCAAGACAGTTGCTGACCAAGTTTCTTCCACACGGGAGAAGCCAGATGACCAAGGCATAGGCCTTGGTCACAATGGGAAAGCAATTCAGGGGTCGGATCACCAGCGGAGCAGGTACACGCAGCTTTGAGATTGCCCACCAGAAGGCGGGCGATATCAGAGCCCGTCGGACGCAGAGCCAAGGACTAGGGAGACTTCGCGCACCGGAACCCAGGGACGTATAAGCTCCGGAACGACGGCGGATCGAAGTGCCGATCCGTGGCTCGCAGGCTCCGCGGATCGCTGTTCCAGGCGCCGCCACGGAGTACTTTGAACCCGCCCGATGACGGTCCTGTCGGGTTCTGCGACGGGCTGTTCTTGTAATAGTTCTCGTCATACCAGTCGCTGACCCATTCCCAGACATTACCGGCCATGTCATAAATGCCATAGGGACTCTTGCCACCTTCCAACGTCCCCACCGGCAACAACGCCCCATGGTTGTTCCAGTCCGTTTTCCCATAGTTCGCGTGGAGCGGCGTGGGTGGTTCATTCCCCCAGGGATAGAGGCGGCCATCCGTCCCCCGCGCAGCCTTTTCCCACTCCGCCTCCGTCGGCAGACGCTTGCCGGCCCATTTGCAGTACCTGGACGCCTCCGCCCAATCTACATTCACGACCGGGCGCTTCTGGTGCGAGGATTGGTTCATCGTCTTCCAGTTCGACGGCTGATCGCCCCCTGTCTCCTGCAAAAAGGCCGCATACTGCCCCACCGTCACTTCGTACTTATCCATGGAAAAAGCATCCACATAAACCCGGTGCGCCGGTTGTTCGTCTGCATCTCTCGCCGGACTCCCCATCGTGAACTCCCCTGCCGGCACCAGCACCATGTCAACGGGTGCCGCGGCCATCGCCGGGTGAGCAGCGAGCCCGAGCAACGCGACGAACACAAGCATCGTCCTCATGAATAGCCTCCACATTCTGCTGAAGGGACCATGACACCCTGGTCCTCACATAGTGTAATGGGCGGGAACTATAAATCATCGCGCATTGGGAACACAACTGTGAGGATCACGGGGCTGTCCCGTCTAGCAGGGTGCTGAAAAAGTTCGCCAGCATACGAAGATCGTTATGCGTGAGACGTGAAAGGTATCACGAAGATCACCGTATCTCGTCCGAGCCATCAGCGCCGTCTTCCCAGGAGACACGTCTCACGTTTCACGTTTTACATTTCACGGATATCGAAGAACTCTGCAGTGCCGAAATGGTTTTCCCGCAGGGCTGCTAGGCTCTATCTTTGTAGGGATTGACTCTGCGATGTCCTGCGTACCTGTGCGGTCGCCTTCGCAGTCTACGCGCCCCGATCCTCTGCCGAAACACCTCAGTTTCCTCCGCAGCAGCTCCGCTACGCCACTCGATACAGAATATCGTATCAGGAGCAAAGTCGTGATTGATGAGCCGCATCGTCTTCCCTTTCCGTCGGAACAGAACACACCATGGAGCGCGGGAGCCTACCCATCAGAATGTAGGATTGCAAGACCTGCCCCCGTTTCTTCCACGCGGGAGAAGCCAGATGACCAAGGCATAGGCCTTGGTCACATGGGAAGCAATTCAGGCATTCGGCTCACCACAGAGCAGGTTCATGCAGCTCTGAGATCGCCCACCAGGAGGCGGGCGGATCTCAGAGCCATTCGGACGCGGAGCCAAGAACTAAGGACTACGGAGTCTTCACGCACCGGAACCCGGTAAGTCCTTGGTCCGTCGGGGAAATAAGGCTCCGATTCGCGGAGCGCATGGCCCACGGATTACTGTACCAGGAGCCGCCACGGATCACTTTCGTCCCGCCCGATGACGGTCCTGTCGGGTTCTGCGACGGACTGTTCTTGTAATAATTCGGGTCATACCAGTCGCTGACCCATTCCCAGACATTACCGGCCATGTCATAAATGCCATAGGGACTCTTGCCGTCTTCCAGCGTCCCTACCGGCAATAATACCCCATGGTTGTTCCAGTCCGTTTTTCCATAGTTCGCGCGGAGCGGCGTGGGTGGCTCATTCCCCCAGGGATAGAGGCGGCCATCCGTCCCCCGCGCGGCCTTCTCCCACTCCGCCTCCGTCGGCAGGCGCTTGCCGACCCATGTGCAATATCCAGCCGCCTCTGCCCATTCCACATTCGCGACCGGGCGCTTCTGGTGCGCGGGTTGGTTCATCGTCTTCCAGTCGGACGGCGGATCAACCCCTTTCGCCTGCAGAAAGGCCGCATATTGCCCCACCGTCACTTCGTACTTATCCATGGAAAAGGCAGCCACATAGACCCGGTGCGCCGGTTGTTCGTCTGTATCTCCCGCCGGACTTCCCATCGTGTACTCCCCAGCCGGCACCACCGCCATATCAACGGGTGCCGCGGCCATCGCCGGGTGAGCAGCGAGCCCGAGCAACGCGACCAGCACAAGCATCGTTCTCATGAACAGTCTCCTTATTCTGTAGAAAGGACCATGACACCCTGTCCTCACCTAGCCCGCATTATTCACGAGCGCTTCCACTGCAATCGCGGATTCGCCGCGACGACCGGCCTGGACGCGGCGGGCTCGCCGCTAGGTCGGTCAACATCCTGTTCAAGGATGCCTCCCTTCCTCCCGCCTCTGCACGCCTGTCTCACTTGGCGACTGCGCGATTTCGCGACGAACCGTCATGAACAATGCGGGCTAGTCCAATGGGCGGGAACTATAAAGCCTCGCGCCTCAGAAAAACAACTGTGCAGGGTCACGGGCTGCCCCGTCTAGCAGGTTCCTGAAAGGATTTGGCCCTTGACGACATGACAGGGATAGGTCATATCACCCGGGCCGTCCCGGCCTGGTGCAACAACCTACGATGGAGGCCTCTATGTGCGCACTGTCGATTCGCTCAGGTCACGCTTTCGTGAGGCGGTTGATCCTCGTGTCATATCTGCTCTTCCCTTGGCCCGTCATGGCGGAGGACGGGGCGACGCTTCCCCTCTCGAAGATCGTGCTCTATTCCAGCGGCGTGGGGTATTTTCAACATGACGGCACGGTGAACAACCGTACACAACTCGACCTGCGCCTTCACACGAACCAGATCAACGACATGTTGAAGAGCCTGGTCGTACAGGACTTCGGCGGCGGCAAGGTCTCGGCCGTCACCTACGGCTCGCGCGATCCCGTCACCAAGACGCTCGGCAGCTTCGGTATCAACCTGAACGGCAATCCTACCCTGGGGCAAATCCTGACCCAAGTCCGGGGAGAGCCGGTTGAAGTCACCGCGCCGAATCCCATCGTCGGCACGCTGCTTGGCGTGGAAAAGAAAACGGAGTCCATCGGCGAGGGCTCGCAGCACCGCATCGTGGAGCAGGAATATGTCACGCTCCTGACTGAAGACGGGTTCCGCTCGCTCTCGCTGGCGAACGTGCAGCGCATCAAATTGATCAATTCCGCGTTGAACGCTGAACTGCACCAGGCACTCGNNTCCTGGCCTCGAATCACGATGCCCAGCAGAAGACGGTCTCGATTACCTTCGACGGCACCGGCAGCCGCCAGGCCCGCGTCGCCTACCTGACGGAAACCCCTGTCTGGAAAACCACCTATCGACTCGTCTTGGACGAGGACAAGACGCCTTATCTGCAAGGCTGGGCCATTGTGGAGAATCAGACCCTACAGGACTGGCGGGACGTGAAACTCTCGCTTGTCTCGGGACGGCCCATTTCCTTCACGATGGATCTGTATCAACCGCTCTACAATCCCCGTCCAGTTGTCCAGCCGGATCTCTATGCCAATCTCAAACCCCAGACGTACGGCGATGCCATGGACGAACTCAAGCCGATGGCTTCTGCGCCTGTCGCCCGCAGCGATATGAAGAAAGAGCGCTTACTCGGCAAGATGGCCCAAGGGTTTGCTGGCGGTCGGGCCAATGCCCCGGCAGAATCCGGTATGTCAGCCGAAATGGAAATGGGACGACTCGAAGAGGGTGTAGCCCCCATGGCGATGGGCGAAGACAAGGGGGAGCTGTTCGAATATCGTATCGACCAGCCCGTCACACTCGCTAAACACACGAGCGCGCTGCTGCCCATCATCGGCCAAACGCTGCAGGGACAAAAAGTGTCGCTCTACAATCAGCGCGTCAACGCGAAACATCCACTGAACGGGTATCGACTCAAGAACACATCGTCACTGCACCTTATGCAAGGGCCGATCACGCTGTTCGATAGCGGGACCTATGCGGGCGATGCGCGGATCGAGGATCTTCCTCCGGGACAAGACCGGCTGATCAGCTATGCTCTCGATCTCAAGACCGAAGTGGAACCCACACTCGAAGGCGGCACGCAAGAACTCGCAACGGTCTCGCTGAAGAAGGGCACGATGCTGGTGTCTCGACGCCTGATTGAGGACCGGACCTATCTCATCAAGAACCGCGACGCCAAGACCAAGACCGTCCTGATCGAACAACCCTATCGCGCCGATTGGAAGCTCGCGGAGCCCAAGGAGCCGACGGAACGGACCAGAGACATGTATCGGTTCAGCGTCTCAGTCGATCCAGGGAAAAGCGCGACGCTCCGCGTGAAAGAAACGCTGCCCATTCAGGAATCGATCCTCTTGATGGAGAGCGGCGTCGACCAAATCATCCACTATCAGCAGGCCAAGGAAGTCAGCCAGAAAGTGAAAGAGGCGCTGCAACGCGTGGTGCAATTGCGCAGCAAGCTGGACGACACGCGCGCCCAGCGGATGCGCCTAGACCAACGCATCGCTGAGATCACGGCGGAGCATGGCCGCATTCGCGAGAATATGCAGCGGCTCCAGCAGAACTCCGATCTCTATAATCGCTATGTCAAGAAGTTGGACCAGCAGGAGACCGAGCTGGAGAAACTGCGCAAGGAGATCGAGGCCTCGAAGAACACTGAAGACGAGCAACGACGGGAGCTGCAGAGCTACGTGATGAATCTGGACGTGGCGTAATCCTGTAAGCCCGCATTATTCACGGGGGTTCGTGACGAAACCGCCGAGA
>PLBR01000157.1:0-281 GCA_003135435.1 Nitrospira sp.
CGGCAACATCGCCACCACCGTGTCGGTCTTCGTATCGACGATTGTGATGGTTGCTGTGAAGGTGTTCGCCGTGACCATAAATCTTCCGTCCGGACTCACCGGTGATTGAATGGGCAACGCGCCGACAAACGTCACGCCGGTGTGAGGATCCGGCACGACGGCTCCCGTGAGTGCATTATAGTTAGCGATGAGGTTGATGGTTTTCATCAAGTGCGCGGTCGGGTGACTGGGGAACCCGGTAAGGCCAAGGACACTGATCGTGCTGTCAAGGAAGTTTGCGA
>PLBR01000157.1:306-46803 GCA_003135435.1 Nitrospira sp.
TCTTCGTTGGGCGTCACCATCATGCTACCGTCCGCGCTCATCCAATGCGCGTGAGGATGGACATCGCCCCCAATCGACATCGGTATGTCCCGAATGAAGCCATTGCCTCCCGCCAGCGAGTTCAGCTCCCGTACATTATTGCCGGCGTTCTGTGACACATGCACTTGGTCGTTGGTGGTTCTCGTCATGACGTGTGCGGGAGCGGGACCTACCGGAATATTATTCAGGTATGTTCCAGTCTTTCGATCAAACACCGCAAGCAAATTGTCGAACCATTGGGTCTGATAGATCACCGTCTGATTTTTATCCGTCCACATATTGTGCGGATTGTTCATGTTGATCGCTGGTAACCCGACCTTTCTTTCCACTTTGAACGTGGTCGCGTTCACGGCGGTCGCGGTGCCGGGTTTGGTCTTTCCAGCAACCATTTCGAACTGGGTGTCCACCCAGACCTGTCCCACTCCTTTTGTTGACGGTGGTGCTAGGGCTGTTAGCGTCTTGGGTTCGCCAAAGTGGGTATGCATGAAGGCGTTGAGGTCCGGTACAGATACATTCTCAGAGATGCCATCGGAGGAGGCCAAGACTGGAACGGGGGGATACGAGGGATTCCATGAGGCGGTTCCACTGAGTGGGTAGTGTTGCCAGTTATCGGGATTGGTTATGACGAAGAACGTGTGCACGAGTCGTAAGACCAAGTCCGAAGCCGTTGGTAGGGTAAGTCCACCCGCCGTGACGTGGGGCAGATCGACCGTTGTCCCAAGATCAAGCCCTAGTACGCCTTTGGATGGCGTATTAGGGTCGTCCACGATGACGGCCGCGAACATGTAGGGATGGATATCGCAGAAGAAGACGTACAGTCCTGGCTTTTTCAGCTGGACTGTGACTGGAAGGCCCGACCCTCCCATCGACGGAGGAGTCAGGGGAGCCCCGACGTCGAATGGCATGTTTGCGGCTCCGGTGGGGAACATCAAGCTCACCGCCGTATGGAGCGTGTTGGCCTGTCCACTAGATACAAAACCCACGGTGTCTCCGGGTGCAATGACTGCAGTTGATTTCTGTCCTGCTGTGCCCGCAAGTGATGCAGGAACGCACCCTATTGAAGTCGTTGTGCCGGTGTCCGCACATTCGAACCAGCTCCCGGGCTGGTCTGTGGCTTGGAAGGTTACTCCACCAGCCTGGGCCATGCCCGCCATACCCCACAACAGACACACGAGTACCCCTATCCGTCGCTTCGTCATAGCGTGCTCCTTTTTAAAGTTAACACAGCCTCGTGAACGTGAAGATAGCTCATCGAGGCCACAGCGAGCTGTTCGTGACGGGCGAATGTATCAATCTGCTGAGCATGGTGTCAATCACATTCTTACTACGTAGTTGAACGGAGTATGCCACACTCCCGCCGTCCCATCATGCTGAAGCCACTCCGTCCACTGATCCCCGGCCTCACTTCCCACAGTGTTCCTGGTTGCTGACGAGAGGGAGGGGGGCAGAGGTGTACCTCCGTTCTCGCCATGGTTGTGCCCACCTCCGCTGCATCCTGCACGTGCGTACACCGTCCTGACGACGATCGCCTGCACCCGTCCCACTGTGGTCCTGATGCCGCGCCTCGGTGCACCGCGAGGGACTCACACCGTGCAGCAGGTGCTGCCGTGGCCGGGCGTCTCATGGATCCACGTGCCTCCCTCCCATCCGTTGCCCCGCGAGTGGTGGTGATGCTCTGCCTGTGGCATGCCATCGTAGAATCCCAGAACAGGCAGACGCCAAAGCGCGTACAATACCCGCTCCCACCCTGGTCCGTACGGTTTCCGAGAAGGGGACCCGTTGGCGTTCGAGTCTCACGCACGGTGATCCGGGTAGGGGCGAGTGTGGGCCAGGCGTCCGACCGCGGCCCTTCGACCCTTTACCGCGAACGTGGCGTCGAGTCTCTGCCCAGGCAGTTGGACCGTCCGAGTCCTGATGCCGAGCCGATGGGCCATCTCTTTATGGGACCGGCCATCTGCAAGATGCTCCAAGACGAATCGAGAAGGACATACATGCCTCGCCGGGCGGCACAGTCTAGAAGGGGAGGGATCACACCGCAAGGCCGGGAGCGGAGCCACGCGTATGTATAATGATTGGTGGGAGGGTTGTCGGCGCCGCGTGACTCTGCCCGGGGCTCACGGCGTCGTCGGCTTCTCCCCTCCGCCTAGCTATTGCGCCGCCACGCTTACGCGACCGTGGGGAGGTGTCAAGACGCTCAGGCGCGTGTGGGATCATGAGAGTGACCCTTGGCTGTCACCGCTGTCCACCAAACCTTCACAGGGTGTACGAGACGTGCAGGGCGGTGGGAGGTGCGAGGAGTGGGTGGGAAATCATGTTCTCTGCGAGCCTACCGGTTCGAGTGTTTCTACTCCCGGTTTCACTCCCGGTTCGCTCCCGGTTTCACTCCCGGTTCCCTATCGCACTCCATCGTACTCCATCACAGGGTTTTGGTCATAAATAGCTGATTTTACAAATGAATATCGTACTCTGTCCCACTCAATCGCACTCAGTCACAGGGACCTTGAATCAGATTTTTGAACTGACTACAATTCGGCAGCAGTGGGACTTGTACGACCAATGAAGACCCCAATCCACGTCATTTTTTTTGATGCAGCCGAGACGCTGTTTCATATTAATGGTTCGGTGGCGGACATCTACCTGACGCATGCAGTTCAGCACGGGTTTCGGCAGACTCCCGACTCGCAGGCATTGATCGCCCAAGCCTTTCAGCGTGCTTTTCGCGATGCTTCGCCGCCGGTCTTTGCCGTAACGGATCCTAAAGCGTTGAAACAATGTGAGCGGCTCTGGTGGTTCGACATCGTACACAACGTGTTTTATCGCGTCGGGATGTTCGAGCGGTTTGATGAATTCTTCGAGCAGGTCTTTCAGGTGTTTGAAGATCCTCGCTCCTGGGCGTTGTTTCCTGAAACCCATGCCGTGCTGACTAAGCTGCGTGAAGAGGGGTTCGAGCTGGGGATTGTGTCCAACTTCGACACCCGGCTCTTTTCTGTGATACGGGGACTCGGCATCGACCGGCTCTTCGATACCGTGACGATTGCAAGTCTCGCCAGGGCCGCCAAGCCGGCGCCGAAGATTTTCGAGATTGCCCTTGAGAAACATGCGATCGATCCTGACGAAGCGATGCATGTGGGTGACAGTGTCCTGGACGATGTGGAGGGTGCGACGAAGGCCGGGCTGACCGGGGTGTTGCTGGATCGAGCCGGCCGCTCTCAGGCGTCGGGTGGCTATGTGATTCGGACGTTGGAGGAACTTCTTCCGCTGGTGATGGCTTCAAAGGAGTAACGGAACCAGATCTTTCGCGCGGCCCTGTAACGAGAGGTCAACCAGGTCCGGTTGCGCGGTACTCGCAAGATTGATCTCAATGACCAGCGCGCCGACCTCCTTCGCGACCGACGCAAATCCCGCTGCTGGATAGACGACTCCCGATGTGCCGATCACAAGGAGGAGGTCGCAGGCCCGCAGGGCCTCATCACAGCGGCGCAGGTCTTCCTCCCAGAGCGATTCCCCAAACCAGACGATATGAGGCCGGAGCAGTGCATGGCACAGCCGGCACGTCGGCAGGATGGGAAGAGGGATCTCCCGGTTTTCCGAGATGACGCCACAGCCCGTACAGCGAATCTTCCAGATGTTGCCGTGAATCTCGGAGAGGCGTTGTGATCCGGCGGCTCGATGGAGTCCATCGACATTTTGCGTGATCAGCCACATTCGATTGGTCCATCGCTGTTCAAGCTCCACAAGCGTGTCGTGGGCAGGATTTGGCGATTTCGTAGCGATCAATTCGCGTCGCCAGTTGTACCATTCCCAGACCAGCCGCGGGTCTCGCTCAAACGCCTCCGGGGTCGCGAGATTTTCTGGGCGGTAGGTGCGCCACAAGCCCTCCGCTCCGCGAAAGGTCGGCACGCCACTATCCGCAGAAATTCCGGCTCCCGTAAGGACGGTCACGTTCCGAGCGGATGCGAGGTATGTGCGGGCGAGGAGGATCTGATCGTCGGTGGCCATGGTCGAATGTGCGAAGTGTACCGCATTTCGAGCCAACGAGTCTGCGTGGTATAGTACGCCTCCGTTATTTTTGTGAGGAGCATGATGAAACAGATTCTCATGGTGGGAGCTGGATCAGTCGGTGGGTTCTTCGGCGCACATTTAGCGAAAGCGAATCCCGCTGTGTCTTTCCTGCTGCGGCCCAAGACGCTCGCAGCCGTGAAGCAGAATGGCCTCACGATCCGGAGTGCCCAGGGCTCCTTCACCGTGCATCCACCAGCCGCGTCCGATCCTCGAGATCTCCCGAAGCCTGACCTGATTATCCTCTCCGTGAAAGCCTACGATCTGGATGAGGTGATGAATCAAATAGAGCCGGTCCTGACCGATCAAACTGTCATCTTGACCCTACAGAATGGGGTCGATACCGAAGACCGTATCGTGGCGCGGTTTCAACGGGATTGTGTCGTGGGTGGTATCGCCTTTATCTATTCCAAAATCGCGGCACCCGGCGTCATCGACCATTACAAAAAGGGGGCTGTGGCGATCGGGGAGATGATGGGGCATCACAGCCCTCGTCTGCTGGCCATCGCGGATCTCTTCAAGCAGGCGGGGATTCCTTGTCAACTGACCGAGGATGTCCGGCGCAGCAAGTGGGAGAAGATGTGTTGGAATTGTGTCTTCAATCCCTTGACCGTGATGATCGACGACAAAGTGGCCAAGGCGCTCGATCATCCCGAGATGCTGCGAGTGATTCATCAGATCGTAGGTGAAGTCGTGGCGGTGGCGGCTACCGTGAAGGTGCCGTTAGCCGCTGACATGGCAGAGAAGGTGGTCCGTTGGACGAGCGAGATTCGGGATATCCATACCTCGATGTATGATGATTGGAAGGCCGGTCGGCCGACCGAGATCGACTTTCTGAATGGGTATGTCGCGAAGGTCGGGCGGGAATTCGGCATTCCGACGCCGCTGAACGACATGCTGACAGCCGTGATCAAGACCATCACTGGGTGGGATCGAACCGGTCCCGGCGTCGTGTGGATCGATGGGGCAGTGGTCCAGGCTGTCTCGTTTGATCGTGCTGCGATCGCATCGTTGCCGGCAGAACATCAGCTCGATATTTCGACGGTGATGCCCGGCATGAAGGGTAAAGGGATTCGCGTGAAGGGTCTGCTCGATATTCCGGCGCTGGCCATCGGGGCGGATCATGTGACGATGCATTCGGGAGACGGCAACTATTCAGCTTGTCTCTCGTTGGAGCAAGCCAAGGCATTCGGGGTGTTGGTGTATGAGCTTGATGGAGAGCCGCTGCCGGAATCGAAAGGCGGGCCGTTTCGATTAGTCACCCCCGGGCTGGGAGATTTGTGCGCGAATGTGAAGGGGGTCGCGAGGATCGAGGTGACCATTGGAACCGGAACAGATACGCGCCTCTCGGTGAGGGCGAATTGCTAGCCGCAATCGTTCGTGAAACGTTCGAATCTGGAAACGAGCGACGCTTCACGCGCCACAGCCTGTGGCGCTGGCGCCGTATATCACGCCAATCCGGCTATGTGGATATCGTTGAGAAGTCTTTGAACCGACGCGAGAATCACAGAGGAATTAGCGGGCTGGTTTCGCGTAATATGCCGGTGAGTATGCTCAATAGTTAGCCAGAAGAGATGACCGACACCTGTTTCGCGTGCCCGAGTCCTGCCACGACGCGTGAGCATGTTCCGCCTGCGTACCTCTTCCCCGAGCGCAAGGACACCGACGGTAGCCACGATTTTCGGCGAAACCTGATCACCGTGCCTGCCTGCGCGGATCACAACCTCGCTAAGTCCGGCGACGACGAGTACTTCTTCTGGGTCCTCAGCACCAATCTTCCGGCGAACGCCATTGCACGCATCCAAGTGTCCACGAAACTCGCACGCGCCCATCAGCGAAGACCCGCTCTTGGCCATTCGAGCCTCAGCAGCGGCGAGGAAGTCATCGTCATGGACAGCCAAGCGGGTACGAAACACGAAGTAGTCCAAGTGCCACTCGACGGCGCACGATTCCAGAAGGTGCTCGACCTGTTCGCGCTTGGACTATACCGGCACCACTTTGGCGAACGGTGGGTGGGCAGCATCCGTGTGCACCCAGACTTCATCGCTTTCGAGGGCGCCGAATCCCCAGCCGATATCGACGTCAACCGGCTCATCCTCCTTGATTGCGCAAAGAAGCTGTTCGCCAATGAACCGAAGCACGGCGAGAATCCTAGTGTGTTCTGGTATCAGGTACACGAGCCGAATGGCCCACTCCAATGTTTAATGAGATTTGTGTTCTATGATGGCTGCAGTGCGACCGCTTTCATCGGCGAGGGCTCTGGCTAACACACCGTTGCAACGGACGCCGATCGCGCGGCTCCGCTGAACGGCAGGTCGTGGACCCCACGAGAGTTTATGACGCTCTACAAGAGGAAGAGTCGGTTCCAGCGGGCTCCCGACAGGCTTACTATTTGTCGATTGAAGAATGGCTCAAGTCGGTCGGGCATTACGAAAAAGTCTTGGAACTCCAGGGGACCGATAATCAGTTTTGCACAGAGTCGTTGATGTTATACAAGGCCGGATGGGAGGCACGCGAGTCAGAGAAAGTTGTTGATGGTTTCGTGGCGGAGTGTGCACATAGATACAGGCAAAATCCGGAATATGGATTGATATTCATTCAAGTGCTGCGGGAAGGGCTATCTAAGCAGGCCAGATCAAGAGGTCAAAGTGGCTAGCATCGCGCTTGAGTAGGCCGCGGCTTGCAAGGAGTTCCAATAACCACGGCCACTCAGCGCCGGTGTTGGGCGGCAAAAAAAAGGGGCGTGCCGTCAGGCACGCCCCCTGAGCTTGGGACTGTCAGTAGACTGAAACAGTTATTTCAATGCGTCGATGCCGGCGCCAAAGTTAATATGAAACGCCGCTCCATTCATCACCAGCGCCGGAACCGACTTGACACCGGCTGCTTCCGCTTCTTTCACACGCGATTTGTTCGTGCCGAGATGGACGATTTCCACGGCATATTTTGACGGATCAAGGGCGTTGGCGACGCTGTGCTCGGCTGCGACGCACACTGGGCATCCCGCGTGGTAGAAAATCGCTTTGGTTTTCATCATAGTCTCCCTTCAAATGGCACGTTTTGGGTAGCTGCTGCCGTATCCCAGACAGAATAGAAACCACGCCCTGCTCCGTATAGCAGGCACTTTTTGGTTCCCCGGCCATCTTGTGAGGTAACTTACTGAAAATGAACACAATAAAAAAACGTCGCCCTGGTGTGAGACACGGTCGGCGCGCGAAGTGCGAGACCAGGCCGGTTTCTCTTGTTCATTTGATCTGTTTGGTTTGTTTGGTTGAATGAGACTAACCAGAAGAACAAAATAAACCAGATGAACCAGATCAACCCGTTTCGTCCGTCCCGCCAGTCTCGCTTGGCTATCCTGCAGGTTAGCGGATGATCTGAATCGCTTTCCACCGTTCCGATCGGTAGCGCAACAAGAGCAAGACCATTCGGACCGTCCAATCCGCAATCATCGCGCTCCACACGAAGAGGACATCGAGTGTGAGCCAGGGGCCTGCGATGACCGCGAGGGGCACGCGGACTCCCCACATGCCGATCGTTGTCGCCAACATGATGAACCGGGTGTCGCCGGCTCCACGTAACGATCCGGCCAGGACCATGGTGAGGGCGAGCGGTACTTGGAGGATGGCGACGATACGCAGGAACACCGTCCCGAGTTCGATGACCGCCTCATCATTGGTAAAGGCACGGAGCAGCGCATAGGGAAAGAAAAAGAACAGCACACCCATTGCGGCCATCGTCACGGTGGCCAGCCGGTTCGCCTCCCAGTTTTCCAATTTGGCCCGGACATATTTCCCCGCGCCGATACTCTGTCCCACCATCGTGGCTGCCGCAATCGCGAAGCCATAGCCCGGTAGGAAGGACAGGGATTCGATCGACAAGCCGACTTGATGCGCGGCGTAGGTTACGGTTCCGTACAGCAACACGATTTTGGTATAGAGGATAATCCCCGCCTGCTGAAACATCCGCTCGCCGGAGACCGGTGCGCCGATCTGCCAGGCGGAGCGCAAGAGATCCCGTCGTAGGTTGAGTGATGTCCTAAAGAGATTTCGGCAGGCCCAGAGGAGATAGACCACCCCCGTTCCTTCAGCGAGACCGGTGGCCACGGCTGCTCCGGTGACACCCCAGGCAGGGAAGCCCCAGAGTCCGTAGACCAGCGGGTAGGCGATCGTCAGATAGAGTAGGTTCACCGCGACCAAGGCGTACATCGGAGTTTTGGTGTCTCCGGTGCCTTGCAGAATCGACGAGAGAACCTGTAGGAAGATTGTGCAGGGAATGACCAGGAAGATGAGGTTCGAGTAGGGAAGGGCCAGTGCGATGACGTCGTGCTCCGCGCCCAACAGCTCCATGGTGACACGATTCAGGGACAGTCCGAGTGCCACGAGGGAGCAGGACACGATGGCTGCCAATCCAAGGAGATGCGTGGCGGCTTCCCCAACGTCTTTGGTGCGGCGAGCGCCCCACAGCTGGGCAATGAGGACGTTTGCACCCACCGATAATCCGGAGACGAGCGTGGTGGCCATGAAGGCTAGCAACTGGCCAAGTCCGACGGCCGCAATGGATGTGGCGCCGAGACCACCGACAAGGAAGACGGCGGCGATGCCCTCGGTGCGTTGGAGCAGGCTGCTGACCGTGACTGGTAAGGCAAGGGTCAGGACGGACTTTCTGATCTGTGCAATGCGGGACACCATGGCGGGCCATCCTAACAGGATGCTGACCTAACAGGATGCTGAAAAAATCCGCCAGCGTCACAGGCCGTGGCGCGAGAAGCGCGAGACAGGCGAGAAAGGCGCGACGTGGACAGATTGGATTCCCACCTCGTCTCGCCCGTCCCGCTAGTCTCGCTCGGCTATCCTGCGGGCTGGACAAAGGTGTGTCTGTCCGATTAGGGTCGTCATACCATGACTGAACTCAATGATCTCTCACCGGTTCCTCTTCCGAAGGCCCCGCGATTGTCAAAATCTAAATTCCTGTCTGGGCTTCAATGTCACAAGCGCCTGTACCTCGATGTCTATCATCCTTTTCTCGCGACCAAGCCTGATGCGGCGACCCAGGCGATGTTTGAGATGGGAACAGAAGTCGGGGAATTGGCCAGGAGTCGCTTCCCAGGCGGTGTATTGGTGACAGCGGGCTATCGCCAGACAGAAGCCGCTCTTACCCAGACGGCTACCCTGATCCAGGACCTCACGGTGCCGGCGATTTTCGAAGCGGCGTTCTTGCACGGTGGGGTGCTGATTCGCGCGGATATTCTAGAGCGTGTTCCAGCCGCGGAGGGGCAGCCCTGTGCCTGGCGTCTGATTGAGGTCAAGTCTTCAACGAAGGTCAAAGACGTGCATCTCGAAGATCTCGCCGTTCAAAGCGAAGTGATACTGGGCGCAGGGCTGACGCTCGTCTCCGTCTGTCTCATGCATATCAATACCGGGTATCTGTATCGAGATGGGGCAATCGATCTGACGGAGTTATTTGCGATTCAGGATCTGTCCGAGGCTGTGGCTCAACGACGGGTTGCTGTGCCCGAGCGGTTGGCCGAGATGAGCCGCATATTGTTGCAGCCGCAACCTCCTGTCATTGAGCCGGATCGGCATTGTCATACGCCCTACGATTGTCCCTTCTGGGAACATTGCACCAAAGACAAACCGGCGCGGTGGATTCATTATTTACCGGGATCGAAGCAGGTAGTCAGTCAGTTGACTCAACAGGGGGTGACGACGATCGATGAGATTCCGGCCGGTACAAAACTGTCGCCAGTTCAGCGTCGTGTGAAGGAGAATGTCGAGTGGGTGTCTGCGAAGCTCGGCCCTGTGTTGAAGGCCGTGCAGTATCCGGTACATCACCTCGATTTTGAAACGGTCATGCTGGCGGTGCCTCGATTCTCGGAGACGAGACCCTATCAAGCTCTTCCGGTTCAGTGGTCGAATCATATTGAGCAGGCAACTGGTGAACTGCGTCACGAGGAGTTTCTGCACAAGGATGTGAGCGATCCCCGGAAGATTCTTGCCGAATCCTTGCTGGAATCTCTGGGGGACCGGGGGAGTATCTGTGTGTACTCGCCTTATGAAAAGTCTGTGATCGAGCAGTTGGCCGTGGTTCTTCCTTCGTTGCGAACCGCTCTTCAGGCATTAGTGAAGCGCATCTGGGATCTGCATCCGATCGTGCGCGATCACTACTATCATCCACACTTTGACGGCTCCTACTCACTGAAAGAGGTCCTCCCTGCTCTCGTCCCATCGTTAGGGTATGACGACCTGGCGATCAAAGAGGGAGGGCATGCTGCCAGTCAGTACTACCGTATGGTCTTTGTCGAAACGGATTGGGTCGAGCGGGCGACGATTGAAGAGTCCCTGCTGCGATACTGCGCGCGAGATACCTTGGCGATGGTCGAGCTCAGACGAGCGTTGAAGGAAAAGGCAGAGATGAAAGGCTAATGAGCTACTGATTCGTTGGCCGTACTATACTGTAAGGCCAATGGTGTGCTCGAGGGCAGATGGGTAAAGACTCGTATGCTGCGCATCCGACGGCCATGATGATGAAGCCGTCGGCACGAGCGAGCTTGGTTTGGCGGAGAGGGTGGGGATCGAACCCACGGTCCCGTTGCCAGGACAGCAGTTTTCGAGACTGCCCGATTCGGCCACTCTCGCACCTCTCCGCGTGGTAGAACTCGCCTCACGCAAGGGTAGTGGTGGGGCGAATGTATCGTCGTTGCGATCGGCTGGGGGGAGCTTACCTTGGGGAGTGTGATTTTTCAATCAGTTTTCTTCATTTTCTGCAAGCCTCAGTCCAGGCAATACAAGTTTATTATGGAAGACTGTCGTCGTGGAAAAGTAAAACATTCTTTCGAATTTTCACCAGGTCTACTACTCTGTCCATAGGCGTGGGTGATGAGGCGAGAATCAGTCCTCACCGTGGCTGAACGCTGGTCTTATACCTTTGGGTTTCGATGATAGCCCTTCCGAGGGGTATCATCCACAGCGCGTCCTTGACAGAATGCCTGGCGGTCTTCTACCTAGTAGATAGGTCTAACCATTGATGCCAAAGCCTCTGCCTCCGGCTAGTCACAGTCTCGCTGACCTCTTCGAGTTTTGTTGCCATCGAAAGCCGCAAGAACTCGCCTATGCCTGTGTTCGCGACAACCTCGAACTTGAGAGTCAGCTGACTTATGGCGAGCTGGAACACACGGTGCGCTCACTTGCCGGCCATCTAGCACGCAGGGCTCGACCTGGAACGAGAGCCCTTCTCCTCTACCCACAGGGGCTCGATGTCGTCTGCGCGTTCTGGGCCTGTATGTGTGCCGGACTGGTGCCGGTTCCTGCTCCCGCTCCGGATCCCGTCAGGCGGAAGCACAGTCTGCCAAGGCTCCGCGCCATTATCGAGGATGCTCAGGTGTCGCTGGTGCTCACAACCTCTGGTATCGATGCCGTTTCTTCGGACCTTTCGGTCGCCAAGGATGGGAACCAGATCGAATGGATGGCCACCGATCAACCCTACGATCAAGCCGATACGGTCGAGTTGCCACGTCTCAATGAAACTGCCCTTGCCTATTTGCAATATACCTCAGGATCGACGGCCACTCCTCGTGGCGTCATGGTCAGCCATGGGAATGTGGTGTCTCATTGCAAGGCCTTGAGTCTGGCCGGAGGAGTGTCGGACCGTAGCCGGTCGCTCTGCTGGCTGCCATATTTCCATGACTATGGATTACTGCATGGAATCATCGCCCCCTTCTATGCTGGTATCCCTGCCTATCTGATGTCACCCATCACGTTTCTCAGGCGACCGCTACGTTGGCTTGAAGCGGTGTCTCGATTTTCCATCACGCACAGCGGGGGACCAAATTTTTCCTACGAGTCTTGTCTTCGGGCTGCCCGGCAACAGCGTGAGTGGCAGGCTGACTTGAGTACGTGGACAGTTGCAAGTTGCGGCGCAGAACCCATCCATGCGGATACGGTTCAGCAGTTTATCGAAACCTTTGGACCTCAGGGTTTCCGGCGAACGTCGTTTGCGCCGGCGTATGGACTCGCCGAAGCCACGCTGTTGGTGACGATGAAGAGGGCTGAGGCTGAGCCGACGTTCTTGAAGGTAGAGGCAGAGGCATTGGCTGACTCGATTGTCAAAGAGTCTTCCTCGTTAGAAAGAGGGACTCGGACATTGGTCGGATGCGGGGAGCCCCTCGAAGAGACTCGTGTACTGATTGTGAATCCTACGACCCAGAGCTCATGCCAGGCCGGTGTAGTGGGAGAAGTGTGGCTGGCCGGGGCTGGGATCGCCACCGGATACTGGGGGCGACCGGAGGAAAGTGACGCTACGTTTAAGGCTACCCTCGCTGGGTCAGGAGAGGGCCCCTATTTACGGACTGGAGATCTTGGATTCATTCATCGGGGAGAGCTGTTTCTGACCGGCCGGCTCAAGGAGCTGATCATTGTGCGGGGGCGGAACTATTATCCCCATGATTTGGAGTGGACGGCAGAGCAAGCGCATCCGGGATTGCGTCGAGGATGTGGAGCGGCCTTCTCGATTGAGAGCGAGTCCGGAGAGCGCGTGGTGCTGGTCTATGAGATTGAGAAGAAGTTGCCTGAATCAGACATGTCGGAGGTGATGAGCTGTATCCGTCGCGCGCTTGCTGACGAGTATGAACTGGAAGTCCACAATGTGGTGCTGGTCAAATCCGGAACGATTCCAAGAACGTCCAGCGGAAAAATTCAGCGGCACGCCTGTAGGGCGGACTTTGAGTCCGGACAGCTCGCCGTGGTTGGGACGAGTACGCTGGGGACGACCGAGGAGAATCAGAATGTTGAGCCGCTGAACGAGATTCCACGAACTCCGGTCGAGAATAGACTGCTTGATATCTGGCAGGAGGTGCTGGGAGGACCTCAGCCACGACGCCATGCGAACTTTTTCGCGCTCGGGGGCAATTCTCTGCTTGCTGCACAGGTTGTAGCACGAATATTCGATGTGTTCCACGTCGAACTCCCTCTCAGTATTGTCTTTGAATATCCGACATTTTCTGCGCTGGCCACTCGTGTCAGTGAACTCAGCACCAGTAAGAATAAGACGGAGACTGCCGTGGAGGGGCTTGGATTCTCAGCCGGCGGCGGCGGGCTGCAGATTCCTCTCGTACCGCTTTCCCCGGTATCAAGACAAGGCAGGATGTCTCTCAGTTTCTCTCAGCAGCGACTCTGGTTCTTGGAGCAGGTTCATCCTGGCAGCTCGATTAATCATATTTCCATGGGTGTACGTATACGGGGTCCTCTCAATCCAAAGAAGTTGGAGCGGTCGGTGCAGGAAATCATCCGTCGACACGAGGTTCTTCGAACCCGTTTCGGATCGGAGAGGGGCGAGGGATTCGCGGAAATATCCGGTGAGTCGGTCTTCACGATGGGACAGCATGATCTCCAGGCACTGAACCAGAGAGAGCAAGAAACAGAGGTCCGGCAGCTCCTACGAACGGAGGCCAGCCAACCGTTTGATCTCGGAAGGGGGCCGTTGTTCAGGGTCGCGTTGATGGCACTCGACCAGGATCAGCATGTCCTGGCGCTGACATTCCATCGCCTCATAGCCGATGGGTGGTCTCTGCGTGTTTTCTGTAAAGAATTGGCTCTCCTTTACGAAGCCGGCGCTGAGGTTCGAAGGGCTCGACTATCCAATCTGGGCGTTCAGTATGTGGACTATGCGAAGTGGCAACGAACCAGGCTCAGTCAAGGCCTTCGTGAGGTACATCGAGAATACTGGATCGGACAGTTGAGCGGTGCACGCCCTCCCGTCGAGCTACCGGCTGACCGGCCGCGGCCGCGTATACGGACGTTTGAGGGAGGTGTGCGCTCACGGGCTCTCTCTCCCGGACTTGCGGCTGCCTTGGATATGTTCTGCCAACAGCATGGTGTGACCACGTTCATGGTGCTGTATGCGGTCTTTGTGACATGGCTGCATCGCTACACACAAGAGTCTGATGTCGTGGTCGGATCGGTAGTGGCCTGCAGGCGGCGCGTGGAGCTCGAGGATGTGATCGGGTACTGTGTGAATACGGTGGCGTTGCGGTCTGAACTCTCGGACGGACTCACTGGGCAAGACTTGTTGAAACAGGTACGCCGTGTGGTGATAGATGCCTATGATCATCAAGAACTGCCGTTTGAAGAGGTGATCGAGGCGCTGTCATTACGACGTGAGGGGATGCTTTCCCCGCTCTTCAACGTGATGATTGTGTGTGAAGACGACCCCTTGGCCGCGTTCAAAATCAGAGATCTTGAGGCGACCCATCTTCCATGGGAGCCGACCGTGTCGGAGTTCGACTTGGTCTTGATGGTCGTGAACAAGGTTCAGGGCTTGGAACTGGCATTGCTCTACGATTCCACGATTTTTGACGAGTCGACCGTCAGTCGCATGTTGGGACAGCTCGAGACGCTCCTTGGGGAATTCATCAAGAAACCTGAGTCCCGTCTTTGTGGACTATCATTACTCACGTCGGAAGAGCGTCGGCACATTCTCCTGGAATGGAACCAAACCAAAGTTCCGGTTTCGCTTTCTGCCGGTGTCCACGCTCTCATCGAGGCGCAGGTTGAGCGGACTCCCGACGCGATCGCCGTCATCTGTGGAGACGAATCCCTCAGCTACCAGGAGTTGAACCGACGTGCGAACCGAGTTGCCCGTGCCTTGCAAAAGTTAGGGGTATGCGCCGATCTGCCGGTGGGTCTCTGCGTTGAGCGCTCGGTGGACGGTATCGTGGGTCTCTTGGGTATTCTCAAGGCGGGGGGGGGCTATGTTCCCTTGGATCCGTCCTTTCCCGATCACCGCCTCCGGCTCATGCTGGATGATGCGCAGGTTTCTATCGTAGTGACGCAGGGGCACCTCCGCGGTCTTTTACACAGCTATGGCGGCTGGGTATGT
Organism: Nitrospira sp.; assembly: GCA_003135435.1. GTDB lineage: Bacteria > Nitrospirota > Nitrospiria > Nitrospirales > Nitrospiraceae > Palsa-1315. The sequence goes on from PLBR01000157.1 coordinate 15,277, forward strand.
GATGTGGAGACACTTTGTGATCCCACGGTGAGCGGAGGGGGTGAGAATCTCGCGACCCCCGTTCTCCCTGATCAGCTTGCCTATATCATGTACACTTCGGGGTCGACCGGGAGGCCCAAAGGTGTGGCAGTGACACACCGCAATCTGGTGATCTCTCTTAGTGCCAGACTTCTGTATTATCCGGAACAGGTGTCCCGGTTATTGCTGACCTTCTCTCTGGGCTTTGATGGATCCGTGACGGGTATTTTCTGGACGTTGTTGCAAGGAGGGCAATTAGTCATTCCCTCTGAGGCCGCCCATCGCGATCCCACAGCGCTTGCTGCGCTCGTCGAGTATCACCATATCTCCCATGTTGTGTGGGTACCCTCTTTATACAATGCCGTGCTCGGTGAGGCGTTGAATACCCAGTTGGAATCACTTCGCGTCGTCATTACCGCTGCCGAGAGTCTTTCACTTGAACTCGTCCGACGGCACTATCAGCTATTGCCTAATGCCACGCTGTACAACGAATATGGGCCGACGGAAGCCACGGTCTGGTGTAGCGTGTATCAAACGACCCGCGAGGAAGCAGGGGCTCGAGTGCCGATCGGAAAACCGATCAACAATATGCAACTCTATGTGCTGGATGCGGACCTTGAGCCGCTTCCCATTGGCGTACCGGGGGAGCTGTATGTGGCGGGGGATTGTCTGGCTCGCGGATATGTGAACCAGCCGCAGTTGACCAAAGAGCGGTTTCTTGCGCGCCCCCACGTGGCTGGTGCCAGGCTGTATCGGACCGGCGACCGGGCTCGGTACCGCAAGGACGGCAATGTGGAGTTTCTTGGGCGGGTGGATCAGCAGGTCAAGCTGCGTGGGTATCGGATCGAATTGGGTGAAGTCGAATATGTGCTGAGTAACGCTCCAGGCGTGTATCAAGCTGCGGTTCTGCTTCGACAGGATAAGCCGGAGCAGCAACGGCTGGTGGGCTATGTGACCGGCCAGCCAGAGCTCAAAGCGATGCTCGATCAGGTGCGGAGTTATGCCGCGGCCAGATTACCACAATATATGGTGCCGTCCGTCATCCTGTGGGTGGAAGTCATGCCACTCACTGCGACAGGAAAAATCAATCGAAGTGCGCTTCCTGTTCCGGAAGAGACAACAGGCCAGGCGGCAACAAAGACTGCTCCAAGGAATCAGGTAGAAGAGGCGTTGGCCGAGCTTTGGAAGTCTGTTCTTGGTGTGCCAGAGGCTGGCATCCATGACAATTTCTTTGAGCGAGGAGGCCACTCCATTTTGGCCACACAGCTTGTCTCCCGGATGCGCGAAGTCTTTGATGTTGAAGTCTCGCTACGGGTACTTTTTGAGCGACCGACTATCATGGGTTTGGCCGAAGAAGTGACGCGTTTGCGCCGTGGGGAGCGGAAGGCTTCAGAGATTCCGCCGATCGTTCGGGTGCCCCGAGACAAGCCCCTGCCCCTTTCCTATTCTCAGCAACGCATGTGGCTCATGTATCGGCTGGCTCCTGAAGGCACGGCGTATAACATGCCGTTTGCCTCGCGACAGATGGGTCCACTCAACAAATCGGCCCTTCGGCGTACGATTGACGCCATCTGTAGCCGTCATGAGGCGTTCAGGACGACCTTTGCGATGACGGGTGAGGGACCGGTCCAAATCGTCAGCCCCTTCCGGCCTCCTCATTGGGTTGAAGTTGATCTCTCACAGCTGCCGAGCGAACAGCGATGGCGGGAGGCGGCCCGGCTGGTGGGGTATGAAGCGAACCAGCCGTTCGATCTTGAGAAGGGCCCCTTGGCAAAGTTCTTATTGATTGAGGTCGAGCCCGAGGATCATGTGCTGGTGCTCACGATGCACCATATCATCGGAGACCAGTGGTCGTTCGGGGTGATCGGGAGTGAGTTTGCGTTCTTCTACAACGCGTTCTGCCAAGGGGAGACTCCTTCTGCCAAGCCGCTGCTCCTCCAGTATGCCGACTATGCGGTTTGGGAGCGGCATTGTCTCACCGATGATCGGCTCAGCACACAGTCGGATTATTGGCAGAAGAGTCTGGCAGGACTTTCCAGGCTCTCGTTGCCGACTGATTATCCCCGGCCCGTAATGCAAACGTTTAACGGTTCGCATTGTATGCTGGAGTTGCCGGCCTCGTTGCTCGAACGACTGAAGCAGTTCAGCGCGGAGCGAAACACGACCGTGTTCATGACCCTATTGGCCTGTTTCCAGATCCTCTTGAGTCGACATTCAGGCCAAAGTGATGTCGCCGTGGGCTCTCCTATTGCGAACCGGACTCAATCCGCGGTCGAATCGATCATCGGTTCGTTTGTCAATACGTTGGTGTTACGCACTGATCTTTCCGGCAATCCGACGTTCGAAGAGATGCTTGAGCGGGTCCGCGAAACGGCGTTAGGAGCCTATGCCAATCAGGATTTCCCGTTCGATAAGCTGGTGGAAACGATGCACTCAAGTCGCGACCATAGCTCTGCCCCGCTGGTGCAAGTGCTCTTCAATTTAGCGAATGCTCCCATCGGGGAGATCAATGTCCAGGGTTTGAGTTGGGTGCCATTTGAGGTGGAGACGGGAGCTGCACAGTTTGACTTAAGCCTGACGATTGAAACAGAGATTGCCCGCAAAGCCTACTTGACGTTCAACACCGATCTCTTTGAGCGTCAGACAGCCGAACGGATGTTGGGACAGTACAAAGTCCTGCTCCATAGCGCGTTGGCAAATCCCACAGCCAGGCTTTCTGAACTCTCACTGCTCACAGCACCCGAGCGTACCCAGCTGTTGCAGGACTGGAATCGAACCCAAGAAGACTACCCGCAGTTCGAATGTTTTCCTCAGATGTTTGAAGGACAAGTCGAAAGGACGCCTGATGCCGTCGCCTTGTCGATGGGGCAGGAGGCGTTACGCTACGGGGCTCTCAATGCCAGGGCCAATCAGCTGGCACGCTATCTCCGAACGCTTGATGTCCGGCCTGGCGTGGCGGTGGGTATTTGCCTCGAACGGTCATTGGAGATGGTCATCGCTTTGATGGCCGTTCTCAAAGCCGGCGGGGCCTATGTCCCTCTCGATCCTGAATATCCCCGCGACCGGCTTCGGTTTATGGCAGAGGATGCAGCCGTCGTGATCGTGCTCACGTCTGAAGGTCTTTCCGATCGATTTGATTCTCAAGCCTGTCGAATACTGTGTCTTGAACGGGAGCAGAAGAGGATTGCACAGGAGGTCGGCCATAATCTTCCACCGACCGCGACATCTCAAGACTTGGCGTACATCCTCTACACCTCGGGATCGACCGGACAGCCGAAAGGAGTAGAAATCCCTCACTGGGCGCTTGTGAACTTCTTGTGCTCGATGCGGCAGGAGCCGGGATGTTCTGCTCAGGATGTGATGGTATCCGTGACGACGCTGTCTTTCGATATCGCCGGGTTGGAGTTGTACGTGCCGTTGCTGGTGGGGGCCCGTGTAGAGATCGTCAGTCGAGCCGTTGCGATGGATGGATGGAAATTAAGGACACTCTGTGAGGCAGTGCAGCCGACAATCATGCAAGCGACCCCTGCGACATGGCGAATATTAATTGAGGCCGGATGGTTGGGCAGCGACAGGCTGACGGTGCTCTGCGGAGGGGAGGCCCTTCCGCCGGACCTTGCGGCGGCACTGCTGGATCGTAGTGCCGCCTTGTGGAATATGTATGGTCCGACTGAAACCACAATTTGGTCCGCGATTGAGAGAATCGAACGGACAGATCAGGAGATTACCATTGGCCGTCCGATTGCCAATACGGAAATGTATATCTTGGATCAGTTCCTCCAGCCGGTTCCCATTGGCGTCTCCGGGGAACTATATATTGGGGGCCATGGTTTAGCCCGAGGATATCGTAGGCGCCCTGAGTTAACGAAGGAACGGTTCGTTCCCCATCCATTCTCGACAGATCCTCACGCGAGACTGTATCGAACAGGAGATCTGGTTCGCTATCGCCCAGATGGACGCATCGTGCATCTCGGTCGGTTGGATCAACAGGTCAAAATCAGAGGATTCAGGATCGAATTGGGTGAGATTGAGGCGGTGCTGGGCCGCCATCCCGCTGTCCGTCAGGCGGTGGTGGCAGCACGGGAAGATCAGCAAGGTCTCAAACAGCTGGCGGCCTATTTGGTGTGTCAGCAGGGGCAAGTACCAAGCCCGACAGAACTTCGCTCATTTGTGCGAACGGCGCTTCCCGAATACATGACCCCTTCCTTCTTTGTGTTTATGGAGGCGATGCCCCTGACGGCCAATAACAAGGTCGACGTGCGGGCATTACCTGCTCCAGCCCCCTATCTCTCAGACGAGCTGGTTTACGTTGGGCCGCGCGATCGAATGGAAGTCCAACTGACGGCCTTGTGGCAGCAGGTGCTGGAAGTCCCAAAGATCGGGATCCATGACAACTTCTTCGATCTCGGTGGCCATTCCCTCAAGGCGGCCCAACTCTTTTTTCTTCTCGAGCAGGTGTATGGAAGGCACCTGCCGCTCGCCACGTTGTTTCAAGCGCCGACCATTGCAGAGCTAGCGTCGGTTCTTTCACGCGAACAGTGGGTGCCGCCATGGCAATCGCTGGTGGCGATTCAGCCGAGCGGGTCGGCGATCCCGATTTTCATGGTATCGGGAGTGGGAGGCAATGTCTTAATTTTTGCCCAGTTGGCGAGGTTGCTAGGCCCGAATCAGCCGTTCTATGGATTGCAGGCGCGAGGATTGGATGGGAAACAGGCGCCGTTTATCTCGGTGCCGGAGATGGCGAGGCATTACATCGCTGAGATCCGCGCACTTCGCCCACAAGGGCCGTACGTGCTTGTGGGCATTTGTACTGGTGGGCTGATCGCATATGAGATGGCTCAGCAATTATTCGGGCAGGGGGAAGCCGTCACCTTGGTCATGATGGATACCTGGCATCCGACTTCGTATCGCCCTCATCGTCATAGGTGGCCGATGAGACTTTGGTTGCCGCTATTTATTTTGTGGAAGACAATGGGAAATATTCACGTGCTCCTCCGGATGCCCATGAAAGACTGGAGGCCTTTCGTCCAGCGCAAACGCGAGAGGCTCTTGTCCTTTTTAGGAAATAGAACCACTGAAGATGAACTTTTTGTTGAGTTTCAGGTCGAAAGAGTAATGCAATCGACGCGCATAGCGGTGGCCCGCTATGCAGTGCGCAAATATCATGGGCGCATTCTCAATATCGTTGCTTCGAAACGGAACGTGGCTGAGGCAGTGATAGATACCAGACATGTCTGGGCAGAGCTTGGTGGCGGAGGGAGTCAGACTGTGCCTATCGCTTCCGCTGATTCAGGTCTCCTCCTTACCTCACCACATGTCGGAGAAGTGTCCGGGCATCTCCAGGCCTTCCTTGCCGTTGATGATCAAGATGAGACAGCCCGCCATCGCCGCGCTCCTGATATGAGTGCGTGATTTCCATCTCCTTCCTTCGTGAGCATGAGGCTGGTCGGTGATGCCATTTAGACGATTTCTCCACTTTATTGTGCAGCGTTCGAGAACCATGGCCTGGCTCATGGTCTGTGCCGGTGTTATGTCAGGTCTCTTGAGCGCCGGGGTTTTGGCTCTCATAAACCATGTGCTTCATCACCCCTCCGACCATTCCCTCTTCGTGATGCTGGGGTTTGTCGTCCTCGTCGCCGGGAAGCTTCTGTCAAACCTATGGTCCCAGCTCCTGCTCGTCCGATTCTCACAAGACACGATTTTGGACCTCTCCTTGTCGCTCTGTGCAAAGATCGTGCGGGCCCCGTTGCGTGGTTCCGAGCAGCGAGGGGCGGCCAATATCCTCGTCACCCTGACAGATGACGTCAGTTGGGTGACCTGGGCAATCCAATGTTACCCCCAGTTGATCATGAATGTGGCAGTGGTGCTGGGTTGCGGGTTCTACCTTGCCTGGCTGTCGTGGGGGGCATTTCTGGGAGTGGTCGGAGTCACCGTGCTTGGTGCCTTGGGGTATCAGTGGCTGCACACCAGCTCGTTCAGCGTCATCTATGCAGCCCGCGAGGCCAGGGCCGAGCTGTTTCGACACTTTCGTTCCCTCACGGATGGGCTGAAGGAGTTGTTGATGCATCGGGCGCGTCGGCAGGAATTTGTGAATCAGGAAGTGCGAAAGGCGGCGGAATCCTATCGGCAAACGAATTTAATTGCCACGCGGAGGCAAGCTCTGGCAGAAGCCTGGACTCAGGTCTCGTTTTATTCCCTCATTGGCTTAATAGTCTTTCTGTCTCCATCTATGGTGGCAGTGTCCCCCGAGGCCCTGACCGGGTATGTGGTGGCCGTCCTCTATATGATGGGTCCTATCTGGGGCATTATCGGGGCGTTACCAACTGTTGAACGAGGCCAAGTGGCATTGGAGAACATTGAACGATTAGGCGTGTCTCTGGACACCGGCCACGAAGACGCCCAGACGTTAGAATTGGCAGGCCTTGACGCTGGGATTTCTCCTATTGTGCAGTGGAACGAGGTCGTGTTTTCGTACGGCGAGGAGAAAGGGGTCGAAACGCCTTTCACGCTTGGCCCAATCAGTTTTGAGCTGCATCCTGGCGAACTGGTGTTTGTCATCGGAGGGAATGGAAGCGGGAAATCTACTTTTGTGAAAGTCCTCACGGGGCTCTATCAGCCTTCACAGGGGAATGTAACGCTGGCTGGCACGATGATCACCGATGCAAACCGGGAGTGGTACCGTGAACACTTTTCGGTCGTATTTTCAGACTATCATGTCTTCAATAAACTCCTGGGCCAGTCGGATTCTCAGGCCGAGAGGCTTGCGCCCCAATACTTACGATTGCTGCACATGGAGCAGAAAGTCACTGTGCATGAACGCGTGTTCTCGACCCTCGACCTCTCACAGGGGCAGCGAAAGCGGTTGGCGCTTGTCACTGCCTACTTGGAGGATCGCCCTATTTATGTGTTTGATGAATGGGCGGCGGACCAAGATCCGCAGTATAAGGAAATCTTTTACAAGACGTTGCTTCCGGACCTGCGTGAGCGAGGGAAATTGGTGGTTGTCATCACTCACGACGACCGGTATTTTCATCTCGGCGATCAGGTTATTAAATTAGAGGATGGTAAAGTTGTGGAATATTTGAAGACCGGGGTAGGCGGTCGTCGACCGTAAATATCGCCCCATGATGTCGAATGTCTGTATCCAGGATGGCGTTGTGCTGATTTCATTCCAGTCGATTGAGCATCTTACGGGTATTGAATGGCAGGGCCACACCAGCCTCGAACTGATGGCTGTTCACCTCTGGGGGATTGAGCTCGACGGGTCGCAACGCTGTCTGGAGCGATGCGCGCAGTGGTTGGACAAAGAGGAACAGCACAGGGCCGCGCGCCTGGTTCGAGAGGAGGACCGGCAGCGCTATGTGCTTGCGCACGGAGGTCTCAGAGCGGTGCTCAGCCGGTATCTTGGGATCGGGCCCGATGTGGTAGAGCTGTATCGTAGTGAGGCAGGTAAGCCCTCCTTGACGAGGGAGTTAGGAGGGCAGCCCACGATCACGTTCAATATGTCCCATGCGCATGGCCGTGCGCTCATAGCGGTCTCAAAGGGGCAAGAGGTCGGAGTTGATCTCGAACGAATTCGTTCGGACGTAGAGATTGCGAAACTTTCCGAACGTTACTTTACTCCCTTCGAACATGCCACGATCATGCAGTCGACTCAGGAACAGCGTGCAGCGAGGTTCTTCCGCTACTGGGTTGCGAAAGAGGCGGTCCTCAAGGCGCAAGGTATCGGCCTTCAGGCCTTGAGTCAGTGCGAGATTCTCATGGCAGCGGACGGAGTCGGCGCAGAGATTCGGGTTCCGGTGGGCTCTCCGCTCCAAGACGAATGGAGGATTCGTCTCCTCTTTTGTGGAGAGGGATGGGAAGCAGCGGTGGCGGCTCAGGGGGTAGACTGGGTCGCGCAGTGCGGTCTAGCAGGATGCTGAAAAAGTCCGCCAGTCTGTCTTGTTCATTTGGTCTGTCTGGTCGGTCTGATCTATTCGGTCTGTTCTGTCTGTCTCGTGTGATCGGTTGAACGAAACTAACCAGATGAACCAGACAGACCGGGCTTGCCTGCCTCTATTGAGTTGAAAGCGGATTTGTCGCTGGTGGTACCTCGCGGAGCTCCTTGAAAAACTTCTGAATGAGGGTCTGACTCTCCTGATCGAGGACCCCTCCGGTTACGGCAACCCGGTGGTTCAGCTTCGGCTCTGACGGCAGGTCGAACAGCGATCCGCAGGCCCCGGCTTTGGGATCCCATGCCCCAAAGACGACTCGGGGAATCCTTGCTAAGATAATCGCACCGATACACATCGCGCAGGGCTCCACGGTCACGTAGAGTGTCGTGTCGGTCAATCGCCACGTGCCCAGTGTGGTCGCTGCGGCGCGGATCGCAATGACCTCGGCATGGGCCGTGGGGTCCTGCCAGAGTTCGCGGTAATTGTGTGCCTGCGCCAGAATCTGGCTGTCTTGGACGATCAAGGCGGCGATCGGCACTTCGCCGACGGCTGGTGCCCGGGCCGCTTCTTCCAGGGCCATCCGCATAAATGTGAGGTCCTGTGCGCGCTCGTTTCCTGGCACTGTTGTCTCCTCAGCTCTGGGCGACCATCCTAGCATGGTGGTTTGACAGGAAAGAAGAGACGCGCGAGCAGGATGCTGAAAAAGTCTGCAGCAGCACCCGTTATTTAGTCTGTCTGGTTTCTCTGGTTTTTTGGTTGAACGAAACTCACCAGATGAACCAGACAAACCAGATGGACCAGACAGACCGGACTAGGACCGGCTCAAGAGATACATCGGTCCGGTTGGTTGCGGGCGGCCGCCTGAGGGCTCAAGGCTGACGGCAAAGGTCTTCGCGTCCGTGAAGCTCGGCACTTTCTTGACCAGTAGGTGTGCGGTGTCTCCGCGATCCATCTGAAAGATCCCGATGCTCATGGGTTTGTCGTGAATGGCCCACAGTTGATAGGTCGTGCCAGCGGGACATTCCGGCAGGTTCACGGAGTAGAGCCAGACTTTTTGGGTTCGAGAATCGTACAGCAAGACTCCCGCAGCCCGTTTCGCCATGTCCGATCCGGTAAGGGACACGGCTTTGACGTTGGGGATTCGAAGGAGTGTAGCCAATTCGTCTTGCGGAGTTCCGACGATGTGAGCGCCGCTTTGCTGGCTCAATTGAACACGAGTCTCTTCCAGCTCAGCGTCACGTTGGGCCAACTGTTCCTTGACTTCCGTGGCTTCGTTCATTCGTTGCTGCATTTCGTTGCGTAATTCGGCGAGGATTTTGGCTTGCTCGCTGACCTCACGATGCACACCGGCAAGCTTCGTCGACTTTTCCTGAAGCGATGCTTCGAGCTGCTGAATGTTCGATGTGTCGGCGGAACGTTGTGCCGCAAAATTCCACGCAACATATCCGCCGACCGCCACGATCAGGAGTGTGGCCAAGCCAAGGGCCCAGGGTAGTGTCAACGATCGGGCAGGGGCGACGGGAGGAAAGAGGTGGTTCATCCATTCGCCCGGTTCCAGACTCGGGCGGACCGGTTCTTTCGATGTCGCTTCAGCTGGGATCGGCGCGGGGTTTCGTCCGGCCATGATCGTGGCCTTGAGGGAGCGTGGAGGACTGGTCGGACTGAGACCGAGCGGGAGGAGCGCGGCGACGGATTGATAGTCCTTCAGCGCACTGTGACAGGAGGCGCAGCCGGAGAGTAAGTGGGCTTCCAGCGCCTGTCGCTCGGTCCGGTCCAGCGCGCCTGCGGCATACAAGGGAACCGACTCTTCGAGTTCATCATGCGTCATTAGAGCTCACCATGGTTCCACCACTGTTGGAGGCCATCTCGGAGTTTAGACATCCCAAGTTTGATCCTGGTCTTGACGGTCCCGAGCGGCTGGTTCAGCCGCGCGGCGATCTCGGTATGGGAGAGCCCTTCGTAGTAGGCGAGTTCAATCGCTTGTTGCTGCGCCTGGGGCAATCCAGCCACCGCTGCCCCGACCGCAATACGCAGTTCTTGATCGGCCTGCGTTTCAAACGGGCTCGGGCCCATATCGGCTACCTGCATAGCGGCTCCGGCTTCCAGCGAGTTCGTCGCCCGATAGCCTCGTGAGGCCCTGGCTCGTAGCCGGTCGATGGCCCGGCTTTTGGTGAGGGTGACCAACCATGCGACAGGGGTTCCACGCCCGACGTCATAGCGGGAGACCTTCCGCCAGACTTCCAAATAGACATCCTGCAAGAGCTCCGCTGCTTCTTCATGATTCCCTAAGATCCTGACTGCCAACGTGAACAACAGCGTGCTCGAATGGTCATAGAGCTGGCTGAATGCCTGCTGATCGCCTTTGACCACGCGGGCCAGCAAGGTTGGATCGATCATCGAGGTGGTGTGTCGTGAGGGTTTGTCCATAACGCGAGCGAGTCGTAAGGGAAAGCCGGGGTCACTTCATGTCCGCCACGACTATAGCATCCTACGGAAGGAACGGGCAAAAGGATGTGTGATTCAGGTCGCAAAAGCAGGCGCAGATTTCGGCCGCGTCCAATTGCGAAGGATAGCGGAGTCTGGAAGGGAGCTGGAACGGCGCGGTACCGCATTCTGGAGTTGTTTTACGCGTACCGCAGAATTGCCGGACTATGGCTTCAGACTGGCGCCTCACAGCTGACTGGGCGGCGACAGTCCGAACGCGAACCTTGTGGTTGGTCAGTTATGCCACGGTGGTAGGCGAGTATGGAGTCGTTCCGGAATACCGCGATTCTACCTCTTGGAGAGTGGTTGGAGCGCTGAGCTCAAGTCTGTCGGCTCCTTGAATCGTCGACGTTGTGCTCGAAGACATAATACGGGGAGGCACGACAATGCTGTTCATGAAAGTCAGATGAAGCGCGTTCGGTAAATCCTGTGAAAAGTCGACCGTTAGACTTGACAGTATCGAACGATTACTTCGGCTGCTTCCAGGGCACCGGTTGGTGGCGGCGGCAATAAGGGTAACGGTGCGGTCAAGGCTTGCTGTAATGCCGGTTCCCACCGGCCGTGCGTGAAGTTGTCGATCGACAATTCGACGCCGCGTCCGTAGCGATGAAGATAGTCGACCAGCGGCGGTTCATCGGCAAAATTATATCGGCGGACGTACACGACTGGCTGTTGAAGCGCGACCGCCTCAACAATGGTGCCGTAACCAGGTTTGGTCATGATGATGTCCACAGAGGCAAGCAGGGTCTTAAAGGAAAAGGGGAGCGTCTCAGTAGAGTGAATACGGGAACATCCTGGTGGGACTGGGCCATCGAAGAGGAAGCGATAGTGGCGCAGCTGTTCGATCTGTTTAAGCGGGAGGGACGTCAGAGGAATACCGCCGAATCCCACCAAGACGGTTCGTTCGTTGGGCGCCAGGGCGAGGGCCGAGGCTAGTCGGTTTCGTTCAGGGGAGGCGGGGCTGGCTATCGCGCCAATATCGATGATGTGGGAGAAGACATCGATTCTTGGAGCAGGGGTGATGCGAAGGGCCATATCGGCTTTCGCATAAGAACCACGGATGCACTGAATTAGCTGCTGGTGTGAACTGTCTGTGGCGTGGCAGTACTCGTTGAGCACGAGGTCCCAGGTAAAGCTTGCCAAGGCGACGGTCGGTATCTGTGCGCGGGAACCCGCCTCGATGGCGAGGTATGGCGTGTCGGCGATAATCGACGCGGGTGATGCCGTTTGCATGGCGGTGACTTCTTTGGACAGGCGTGTTTCCCAGGTTTGATGAAAACGGTGATGAGAAGCCCAGGTCTTGTCGATGTCGACTTTGAGGGGGCCGTCTTGAATACAGCAGACATCTTGCTGCACCGGTTGAAGGTCCCAGGGAATAGTCAGGCGGTCGCGGAAAAACGAGGCTGGGACTGTAGTGCGGAGGATGGCAGTCACTCCGGGCACGAGGGAGCTTACTGCATTGAGTACGGGCACCACTTGCGCCGCGTGACCGTAGCCGTGTCCTGAGATCGCACACCAAATTAGCGGCATAGTAGGGTGCTGAAAAAGCTCCTCAACGTCGTTCTCGGCTCATCGAAATCCTCAACGTACCCCAGAGGGTACGCCTCCGGTTTCGATTCGCCTGCGGCCTTGCTGGCCAGCCTTTTTGAGCATCCTGCGGGACAAGCGAGACGAGGGTTGATCTGCAAGACAAACCAAACAAACAAGGCCAACCAGCTAGCCCCCTGTTCCCTTGAGCAATCGCGTGTTAGGCTAACCTTGGTTGGTACCAGGAGGGAGACCTATGAACGATCACGCAATCCATCGGCCAGACTCCTCTCGGAAGACAGCAGAGTTGTGGCTACAGCTCCTCATCGGAGCGATCGGAATAGGGATGGTGTTGTCCGGGCTACCGGCCCATGCGAGCGAGGCGCAGACACCGTGGGAATGTTCCAGTTATACCGGCGACGCCCACACCCGTTGTCTGGAGGCCTTCGCCGAGTCGCAGCGCGACCAGATCGCAGCCGTCCAAGGAAAGTTGCAAGCCCAACAAGAGACCGTCAATCTCCTAAAGGATCAGCTCGACCGCCAGGCCTCCACGAATGCCGATCTGCAACGCCAACTGGCGCAACCACCCGCCATCGTGCAAGCGGTCCCTCACCTCTACGCCTATCCCTCCGTGGGACTCGGCCTCTACTTGGGTCGCCCCTGGATCTACGGACAGCCATACTTTTACCGCCCGTACGTCTATGGACATCGCCACCGGAGCCACCGCTGATAACCAAATCACGCTGACACCGGTTTATTTTCTTGCATTTAGCAGGTTACGGGAAAACCAGTATGTTACGCAGGATGCTCAAAAAGGCCAGACGTCTCACCCGCCCAACCCTGGCAGCTACTTCACCTGCCCGCCCTGAGTCTGCCAAGACAGCCTCTTCGCCCGTGACGCGCCGTCAGTTTCTCTTAAAGGGTGACTGGGGTGATCCCCACTGCGCGCATCGACCGAGCACATTCTGATCGTGCGCGGTCTGCGAGCACAGGGATCACCCCAGTTACCCTGCCCATTTTTCAGCATCCTGCTAGGCAAAATTATCTTGAGCCCTACCGCGACATCGCATATCCTATGCAATTCCAGGACTTGTAATATCAGGTCCGTCGCAGTCACACATAAAAGAAAGGACAGCTCATGCGCTTCGTTGTCTCCTGTTTGGTGACCGTGCTCTCCCTTGGGACCACTGCGGCATTCGCGGCGGCCCCAGAGCCCACAAACGATGAACAAAAAACCCTCTATGCCTTGGGATTAGCCATCAGCCAATCGCTTGGCTCCTTCAGCCTGAGCGAGCCTGAACTCGATCTCGTGAAGTCCGGCATTACCGATGGGGTCTTCAAAAAGACTCCCAAAGTAGACCTCCAGACGTTCGGCCCGAAGATTCAACAACTGCAACAGGCCCGCGCCTCAGTCGTCGCAGACGCGGAGAAGAAAGCAGGGACGGCGTTCCTCGCGAAAGCCGCAGCGGAATCCGGTGCCAAGAAAACCGAGTCCGGCGCAATCCTCACGACCATCAAGGAAGGGAACGGCGCGACCCCGAAAGCCACGGATACGGTGAAGGTGCATTATCACGGGACTCTGACCGACGGGACGGTGTTCGATAGTTCCGTCAAGCGGGGCGAGCCGGCCACTTTCGGATTGAATCAAGTAATCAAGTGTTGGACCGAAGGTGTGCAACAGATGAAAGTCGGCGGCAAGAGCAAGTTGGTCTGCCCGTCCAATCTCGCCTATGGCGACAAAGGCGCGCCCCCCACAATTAAGCCCGGCGCGACGTTGGTCTTCGAAGTCGAACTCCTCGAGATCGTCGCGGCCAAGTAGTTCCGCACTGTCGTCCTCACCAGGTCGAGCGGGACAGTCTCCCGCTCGACCTCGTTGGCCACCCATTCGACGGGAAATTTGCCCGATAGCGCGATGAACGGGACTCTCCTGTGAGATAAGCCCAAGCAGGCAAATTTGTCTTGATCCCCATCGCGACATCGCATAACGTACACAACGTCAGACCTTGCGACGCCAGGTCCGTCACCGTCACACATAAAGAAAGGACAGCTCATGCGCTTCGTTGTCTCCTGTTTGGTGGCCGTGCTCTGCTTTGGAACCACTGCGGCATTCGCCGCAGCCCCAGAGCCCACCACCGATGAACAAAAAACCCTCTATGCCTTGGGATTAGCCGTTAACCAATCACTCAGCAACTTCAACTTGAGCGAGCCTGAATTTGAGCTCGTGAAGTCCGGCATCACCGATGGGTTCTTGAAACGACCCCCCAAGGTGGACCTCCAGGCGTTTGGCCTGAAGATTTCTGAACTGCAACAGGCCCGCGCCGCGGTCGTCGCAGAAGCGGAGAAGAAAGTGGGGGCCGCATTCCTCGCAAAAGCTGCGACGGAATCCGGCGCCAAGAAAACCGAGTCCGGCGCAATCCTCACGACCATCAAGGAGGGGAACGGTGCCACACCGAAAGTCATGGATACAGTGAAGGTGTACTATCTCGGAACCCTGATCGACGGAACAGTGTTTGATCGTTCCGCCAAGCAGGGTGACCCGGCCACACTCCGATTGAATGATATGAGTAAGTGTTGGTTGGAAGGGGTACAGCAGATGAAAGTCGGCGGCAAGAGCAAGTTGGTCTGCCCGTCCAATCTCGCCTATAGAGACAAAGGCCTGCCCCCCCTGATCAAACCCGGCGCGACGTTAGTGTTCGAGATCGAACTCCTCGAGATCGTCGCGGCCAAGTAGTTCCGCACTCTCGTCCTCACGAGGTCGAGCGGGGTACTGTCCTGCTCGACCTCGTGCCTCCTCACCGCACGCGTCGAGCGACTCCCATCGATTTTCAACTTCTCCGAGGGAGTAGGCAAACCGTCCTTCACTACGCGCATCCTATCTTCACCCTTGAGGGCGGGCTATATGGTCTCCCACTGCGCGCAGCTTTCTCACCCCCACCCACTGGCACGCCGAGACGTGCCATTAGCCCAGGCGAGGGCCTTTCGATCCTCTTCACCTCTTGTTAAGGGAGTGGCCGAGGCTGTCCTTTACTGCGCGCATCGAACGAGCCCAGTTTCACCGTGCGCGTTCTGCGAGCAAGAAGGGCACCTGGCCGCTCCCTCCCCATCCTTCTGAGACCGCGCGTTGCACGAGCACAGGAGACCATCTAGTCTGCCATCCCATCCCCACTTGCAGTTTTGTCGTCCATCCCGTACACTGTTATCCTCGCGATCCAGCCTGGCCTGAACAGTCCTGCCCGATCGTCCATCAACTAATCAGTACATTATTCATTCGGTCAATACAGCTATGCCACCTACAATTCTCTTGAGCTGCGAGTCCATCAGCAAAAGCTACGGGGTGAAACCGTTGTTTGCTGATTTATCGATCGCGTTAGCCGAGGGCGATCATGTCGGGTTGGTCGGGCCTAACGGCTCCGGCAAATCAACCTTGCTGAAAATCATGGCAGGGCTCGAAGAACCGGATGAGGGTACCAGATCGATGCGTCGGCAACTCCGCGTCGGCTACGTTCCACAAGAACCGTTATTTGACGGAGCCCATACGATCGAGGAAGTGCTTGCACAAGTTCTTATCGACGAAGGTCATGACCCCCACGACCATAGCGGTCGCACGTCCGCGGCGCTCAGTCTCGGGGAGTTTCCCGCTGCCGACCAATCCACCGCCACGCTCTCCGGAGGATGGAAGAAACGCCTGGCCATTGTCCGGTCACTTATGCTGGAGCCGGACGTCCTGCTGATGGACGAACCGACCAACCATTTGGATGTCGAAGGCATCCTGTGGCTGGAACGATTGTTACGGGCCGAAGCCCGCGCCTTTCTCGTCGTCAGCCACGATCGCCGTTTTCTGGAAGCAGTGACGTCTCGGATGATCGAGCTGAATCGCAGCTATCCTACCGGGGTATTCGAAGCCAAAGGCAACTACAGCGACTTTTTAGAACAGCGGGACGCCGCACTGCACGCACAAGCCAACTATGAAGCGTCATTGGCCAACCGTGTCCGCCGCGAAGTGGAGTGGCTCCGGCGCGGGCCCAAAGCCCGCACGACGAAAGCCAAATCGCGGATCGACTCAGCCGGCCGCTTGATCGAGGAACTGAACAGCGCCGACGCCCGGAAAGACCAGGGCACGGCTGGTATCAATTTCACTGCATCGGGACGCAGGTCGAAACAGTTGGTCGAGGTTACGCAACTCTGCAAATCGCTCGGCGGACGGCCGATCGTCAAGAATCTCGACCTGCTGCTCGGACCGGGGCAGCGCATCGGGTTGCTGGGTCCGAACGGAAGCGGAAAGAGCACACTTCTCAAGCTCATCGCCGGAACCCTCAAGCCTGACGCAGGCACCATCACCCGCGCGGACAAACTGCGCGTGGTCACGTTCGAGCAGCACCGCGAATCACTGGACCAATCCTGCTCGCTCCGTCGAGCCCTCGCCCCGCACGGCGACTCGGTCGTCTATCAAGACCGCGAGGTGCATCTCGTCTCCTGGGCGAAACGGTTTCTCTTCCGAGCAGAACAGTTGGACCTCCCGGTCTCCCGCCTCTCCGGAGGCGAACAGGCGCGGCTGCTCATCGCCAGGCTGATGCTACAACCGACCGACCTCTTGATCCTCGACGAGCCGACGAACGACTTGGACATTCCAACGCTCGATGTGTTGGAAGACAGTCTGGTGGAATTCCCCGGCGCGTTGATGCTGGTGACGCACGACCGATGGCTCTTAGACCGCGTCTCCACCATGCTGCTCGCGCTGGACGGCACCGGCCAGACCGAATGGTTCGCCGACTATGCACAATGGGAGTCCGCGCAAGAACGCAAGGCGGAAGAACAGAGTCGCGCGTCGACCTCACGACCCTCCAAGACATCCCGCGCCGAGTCGGAATCGACTCCGAAGGCCAAGAAGACGGGCCTGTCCTATCGTGAGCAAAAGGAGTGGGCGAAGATGGAGCAGAGAATCCTCCAGGCCGAGGAGACCATCGCCGCCTGTCAGGGCGCAGTGGAAGATCCCGCCATCGCCTCCAATGCGGCGGCACTACAAGAAAGATCTGAAGCGCTGGACGCAGCCCGTACCGCCGCGGAGCGGCTCTATAACCGCTGGACCGAACTCGAAGGGAAACAGACAGAGTCGGCCGGCCAGCCCCAGTCCTAATACCTGTGGATCATCTGGTTTGTCTTGTTTATTTGGTCTGTTTGGTTTGTTTGGTTGAACGAGACTAACCAGATGAACAAAACAGACCAGATGAACCAGAGCAACCAGCCGGTTCTCACGCTTCACGGATGTCGAGAACGCTGCATGGGAAAAGGCGCGGCGGGGGTGGGCGGGTGAGAAGAGCGACTTTTTCAGCCTCCTGTTATCGCCTGCCCGTTATCGCGGTGTCGTCGAGCGAGACGTCTCATCTCCCACAGCGATTGCAGACCCCGGACGTAATCTTGGCATTGAGCTTTTCTTCCAGATAATCCTCAAGCCGTTGCCAGACCCCGCCGGTCGTCCGGACTCGCTTACATTTGGCGCAGAGACAGAGTGTGCCTCGAAGGGTTTTCAGTTCGTCCACCGTCCGACCCAATTCTTTGGTCTTGGCATCAAGCTCGCGCTCGCGCTCTTCCCGGTTATCGTATTCCTCCTTCACCGTCATCGCCATCGAGACACGAGCCACAAGTTCCGCAGGAATCACCGGTTTGCGGATGTAATCCGTCGCACCGGCCGTATAGGCAGCCGTGAGATCAGGCGCGCCTATTCTTGCCGTCACGACGATCACGGGCAGATGCTCGAACCGCTCCTCTGACCTGATGCGACGGCAGGCCTCCAGCCCATCCATATCAGGCATCAAGAGATCCATCAGCACGACGTCAATTCGTTCGGATGGACGGGAATCGGCACCGACGCCCAAACGCTTCAACGCCTCGGCGGCCGACTCCGCAAACAGCAACGATCGATAACCAGCTGTCTTCAGGATCACGGCGAGCAGTTCACGCTCATCTTCAGAATCATCGACGATCAGGACACTCATAGTCGTGTCTCCTTGTGATCGCTCATTGCGAAAGGGATGAGTGGCCACGATCTCACGGGCAGTTCACCTCAGCCTCTCGGAGAGCCTCGACCAACCGCTGTACTTGCACGGTCACTCTCTCGAGGTTATGACCGAGCGCAGCCTGCTCAAAGGTGCCCCCCACCGCTTCTTCTCTCCTAAACCCGAACGTCAAACTTCATGTCGCGCCTTTCTCCCATGTCTCGCGCTTCACGCGGCACGGTCTGTGGCCGCTGGCGGGCTGTTTTAGCAAGCTGCTCGAGCAACGAGTGATGGAAGAAACGGAATCTTTAACCTCGATGGAAATATAACCTGAAAGAGAACGAAAACCTAATCATTATACGTAATCCACAGACAGGAGGGGGCCGCCACGCCGTCGTGTATCGGACAGCGGGCATCAACGGGTACATCGAGAGGTGAGAGGTGTTACTCGAGCGGAATACGGTTCTTGTTCTGAGACAGCCACTGCTCGAACGTCTGTAATGCGGGGTTCAATGCGCGCGACACGTCGAGATTGCGCGCCCCACAGAAGACCGATTCGAAATCGCGGTTGAATTGGAACATGTTGCCGAGATCCTCGGCGCCGGCGAATCCAAAGCCACGATACATCTCAGGCGTCACGGCCTTGTAGCGCACCGTTTGGCCCAGCGCCTTAGCCAGCGCGGCGGCCATCTGCGTCCCGGTCAGGTGCTCGCCTGCGATCCCGACCGTCTTGCCAATATACTCACGGCTCTTCTTGAAGATGCCGAGCGCACACTTGCCTATATCTTCGGCTGCGATACAAGGGAGCTTCTTGTCATCTATCGGCAACGTGAATGCCAACACCCCATCCGGCCCTTTCTTCGGGCCCATGCCGAAGTGAATCAGATTGTCCCAGTAGAACGACGTGAGCAGATAGGTTGTGGGCACGCCAAGCTTCGTGAACTCACCGTCGGCCTCGCCCTTACTGTCGAAGTGCGGCACCTTATACTTCCCCATCAGGGTCGGCATGCGATTGTCGCTGAGCGGCACCCACTTGCGCGTGTCTTCCAGTGTAGACCAGATCACATGCTGAACTCCGGTTGCCTTCGCTGCCAGCGCCTGACCTTTGGCCTGGGTCAATTCTTTCTCCGGTGAGAAGTGCTCCCAAAAGTTTGTCAGACAAAACACCCCGTATGCTCCCGCGAAAGCCTTCTTCAGACTCTCCGGGCTATCCAAGTCTGCCGCCACGACCTCGGCCCCCAGCGCCGCCAGGCCCTTCGCCTTGGCAGATTGCACATCTCGAGTAATCGCGCGCACGATGAAGCCGCCACGCTTGTCGTTCAGAATAGCGCGGACCAACCCACCGCCCTGAGCTCCTGTTGCCCCCACCACTGCAATGATGTTCTTCCCAGCCATGATGCTCTCCCTTCCACAAGTGGACGATCACTAGGGTCATAATTTAGCATATCAACGGCCAGTGAGGCAGGAGCGCCCAGCAGGCTGCGGGAGTACCATTCCGGTACAGCAGAGCTTCGATAACCTGCACGGTTGAGACAAGCCCGGTCTGTCTGGTCCATCTGGTTAGTCTAGTACAACCAAACAAACCAGACAGACCAAATGAACAAGACAGGCTGACGAACCTTTTCAGCATCCTGCCAAGCAGAAACGGTGGACATGTACCCTTGTAGACCGCAGCAAAATCTGTACAATGCACCCATGCGTTCATCGGCCTCGCTTTCCTCGCTGTTGATCCTCACCTTCGTCTTGATCACATCCGGCTGTGAAACGACCGACCGGGCTCTCACGGCGGCTGAGCGAGTCGTGAAGAGCCGGACCGGCCAGACCGTCATTGATCTCGCCGGGGGAAAAGATCCGGCTCAGATCGCCAAGAAGCGTCTCGACCAATACGCACGTGATCCCAATGCACTGCTCAAGGATCTGCGCGACGCACAGAAGGACTTTGAGACCATCCTCGCCGCCCTCGGGGTAAACATCGGGAAGACCTGGGGAAAGGACGAAGTCAAACTGCCCGAACGCAAGAAGTATGTGAAGTACACCCAGAACTACAAGAGCCGGGCCATCGTCGACTTTGATGCGGGCGATATCCTGGTCGAGACGCTGGACGATCAAGACCCCCAGCATAGTCTCAAGAATGCTGTGATCACGACGATCCTGACCCCGCAGGATCCCCGAGCAGTCGATTTATTTTCCGACAAAGAAATCGTCCTCACCGGCGACAAGGAGCCTTACCTGTTCGGCCTCGTCCTCGATCAGCAACGCAAACCAGTGCGCACGCCGGCAGAAGCCGAGCCGTTTGCCGCCTATCTCCTCGAGAAGAAATCTGCCACGCGCGCGGTCGACCAGGATGGAACCAAAAAGACGGCCCACTACGTCAAGATCCCGATGGTATCCAATCTCGCGGTGAAGCAAGCGGACAAATACCGAACGCTGGTTCACCAGTTTGCGGAACAATATCGCATCAGCCCCAGCCTGGTCTTCGCCGTCATCCGCACAGAGAGCAACTTCAACCCCTATGCTGTCAGCTCAGCCCCGGCCTACGGGCTCATGCAACTGGTCCCCACCAGCGGCGGGCGGGAGGCCTACCGGAAGGCAAAAGGCCAGGACGTGGCCCCCTCACGGGATTACCTCTTCGATCCCGCCAACAACGTCGAATTGGGCACCGCCTATTTGAATGTGTTGATGTTCAATCAGCTGGAAAGCGTGGCGCACAATGTGTCACGCGAATACTGCGTGATTGCGGCCTACAATACCGGCCCGAGCAACGTGTTCCGTACGTTTTCGCGCGACCGTACAGCTGCCGTCAACCAGATCAACAGCCTCCAACCAGCTGGTGTCTATGACCAATTGCACCAACATCTGCCCTACGAGGAGACCCGCCACTACTTGGAAAAAGTGACCGGCTACCGCAAGGCCTTCGTCAGTTCGTCGGAGAACTCCAACCAATGAAGCTCCCCGCAGGGTCACCGCGCGAGACAGGCGGGACGGGCAAGAGTTCGAGGTCCGAAGTTCGAGGTTTTCTGAACTTCGAACCCCGAACGCCATACGTTGGCCCAAGTCTGACACAATGCTCCTACCCATCCCACTCGTCGCGCATCGCTCGCACATCACGCGCCACGGTCCGTGGTGCTGGCGGACTTTCCCAATAACCTACTAGACCATACACGACTGATCTCCCACGCGCGTTCCACTCCAAATCTCTGGCTTGATTGAACATGCCTCTATGCCCAACCGCTAGCGACGAGCACGTGTAAAGCAATCAATCGTATGATCGTTCACCAATCCTGCAGCTTGCATGTAGGCATAGAGAATCGTGCTGCCGACAAACCGGAAACCACGCTTTTTCAGATCCTTCGAAAGCGCCTCGCTCTCAGGGCTCGTCGCCGGCACCTGCGCCATCTTGGCCCAGCGATTCACTTTCGGTTTTCCTCCCACAAATTGCCAGATGTAGCGATCGAACGAACCGAACTCCTCCTGTACAGCGAGAAATGCCTGCGCGTTGGTCACCGCCGAGTCAATTTTGAGCCGGTTGCGAATGATGCCGGGATTCTTGAGCAGCACGACTTTTTTCTTTGCCGTGAATCGTGCCACCTTCTTCGGATCGAACTCCTCGAACGCTCGACGATAGCCATCCCGCCGCAGCAAGATCGTTTCCCACGTAAGACCCGCCTGCGCACCTTCCAACAGCAACATCTCGAAATGCTTCCGGTCATCATGAATCGGCACCCCCCACTCACGGTCGTGATAGGTGATGAAATGTGGCTTACCACCGACCCAGCCGCAGCGGGTCTTACCATCGTCGATCGGAAAGAGATGCTTGGTCATCAGCAGAGTAATCGGCTCAAAGATGCAGCCGCTTCCTACATCGAACTAACAGGAATTAACCATTTCGGCTTCATGCGACCGAAGTCGGTCCGCAGATGGCGACGAAGTCCGCGCTTCGAGTCGAGCACGACCGGCCCGTAAGGCCCTCGCCAAAACACCACCCAATGCCAGAACGCGTGATCCCGTGCTTTGTGCCATTTGACGGCAAGCAGCGCAAGATCCGGCAAAGCCTCCCATGAGGTGAAGGGCACTTCCGTTCTTGCTGAACGAATTCGATACTCCTTGAGTAGCCTGCGGACGTAGCCGGTCTCGGACCACAACCTGGGATCGTCGGCGAAAATGCCGAGTCGATTCGCCACGCCCTGCATCTCCCGATAGCCCACGCCAGCCAATGTAGCCACGGCAGCGATCCCGCAACCGGTCCCTTCAAGCTGAACGACTGGTTTCATTCTCGCCTCAATACACTCTGAGATCCATGTTGAACTCC
Organism: Nitrospira sp.; assembly: GCA_003135435.1. GTDB lineage: Bacteria > Nitrospirota > Nitrospiria > Nitrospirales > Nitrospiraceae > Palsa-1315. The sequence goes on from PLBR01000157.1 coordinate 37,542, forward strand.
ATCCGCCTAGATACTGAATCCCTGAGTCAACCCTTCGCGAAAATACGACAGACCTGTCCTCAACAACCCTCGCGCATCTTTGCCATATCGCGACGCCTCGTCAAGAAACTGCCCATAGCTGGTTCAGGGTATCACGCGTGCGCTCGCCTGTGTTACGTTCGGGGGCGTCGCAACCGTGCTCGCTCCAACCTGACAGCTTGAGCATATACCGGCACATACATTACGCATCGCGTTACTCCATCTCGCGCCTATCCCGGGCGACCTCACGCGGAACCGGCGGCTTGTCGAAACGGTAGTCACCACCGCCGCACGACTCGGCGCGACCTGGATCATCACGCCCGAACTCATTGTCACCGGCTATACTTTTGTTGACAGCATCGGGACGGAGTGGATACTGCCGCAGCCCGACTCGTGGATGACGCACATGTCACAACTCGTCGCCCGACTGCGGGTGACATTGTTCCTATCCTGTCCCGAGCAGGATCGAAAATTNNAAATCCCGCAAGTTCTACAACAGTCTGTTCGTGATCGCAGCGAATGGAACCATCGTCGGCACACATCGAAAAATCAATACACTTCGAGTGGGATCAGAAGCCTGGTCGACCCCCCGGAACGCAGGCTGTCGCCATACCAGTCCCTCCGTTCACACGTGTCGGGATGCTGATCTGTGCGGATGCATATACGTCGGAGATCGCTCGAAACCTACAGGCCCAAGGGGCGCAACTACTGGTCTCAGCAGCCGCATGGGCACCGGGTCATCATGGCCCGAATGGCGAATGGGAGCGATGCACCCACGACACAGGGCTCCCGCTCATCGTCTGCAATCGGGACCGGACCGGACGCTTGATTTTCGTCAAGCCGAGAGTGTCGTGGTCAGAGACGGGCTGCGGCTCCTGTCTTTGTCTTCCGCACGGTCGGCAGTGTTTGCGATTGAGTGGGATCTGGAAAAACAGACGTTGGCGACAATGGAGTACCGGACCATATACCTCTAGCAGGTTACTCAAAAAAGCCGTCCTTCATAATCATTTCCTCCTCCTCTCTCAGCGGAGGCATGAAGAAACCGAGCTTTACTTTCTCAGTATGGGCATACTGTAATAAGGTTCGAAGACCCCGAGCCCCCGGTCGATTTCCAGGGTCTCTTCATATCCGTGAGTGGTGGGAGTCAGCACTTTTCGAGCGGCCACAGCAGGAACGTGGTGCGGCACGCGATCCGCAAACATCAACCGCCTCTCCTCGATAACTATGTGAAACTCGTGGATCATCCCCCCGTCCGTGTACGCCCGGCTCACGAGTGCACCGGTCTCTTCGTCCGGACCGAGGATAATAAAGGCCTGATGCCGGTCCCACGAACCATTAGTCCGTCGATACGTGGCAGCCATCCGAAGACTCAGAAAGCGCCCGCCAGCTTCCCAACTTCCGACAACCTCCTTCTGGATGGATCGTTGCTCCAGAGGCAACTCCACCGCTCCTTCGAAATGTCCCAACAGAAATCGGACGTATTCGAGCGCCGCACTGGGCTTTTCCGGTTCATGGACGGGATCGAACCGGAACGGCTGCGCCGTCCCGGCATCGACGAGCAAGGTCTTCGCCTGAGCCGCTCGTTGAGCAAAACCCAACACAGCCTCCCACTCCCGACGGCGCGCGAACTGGGCAAATAATTCACATCCGTGGCCCACACGCAGCAACGCCACCGGCGCTTGCTTGCAGGGCCCTTGGCAGGCCGTGGGTGAAATCCGACAGCCGATGCGTTCAGCCTCATACTGCAGAACGTTGGAGGTGGCCTCGAAACGTCTCCGTCGCTGACAGGGCTCCCCGTCGCAGAGAAAGAAGTGGGTAGCCCCTTCGGCAAAGTGCCGTTTCGCACGCTCCAAGGACGCATCGAATTCCACCGAGGTGTGTGCGATCGCTTTGGACTCGACATAGCGGCGAAGATCCGCAACCGCCTCGTCCGTACAGACACCCATACCGCTGACGACCAGTGCAAGGGTGAGACTGTCAATCGACACCGTGTCGGATTGACTCACTGGTGGCTCTGACATATTTCCTCCTTCTTTACCGAGAGAGCGCTTATACCATTGTTCGTCTCAGGACTGGGTGAGGACTGACGTGCGCCACGACCCCAAAGACCGTTGCAAGAGGATCCGGCACCAGGACGGCCGCAGGAGGACCGTCCGCAACCCAGCAGATTACGTTGGTCGCAAAACTGGCTGGGTAAAACCCAGGTCATGAATGGTACTCACAATCGTTAGCTGATCTTTGGTCACCGTTGATGGACGAGCTGCCACACGTGCAGTTGATGAGAGAGATCCAGTCGAATTGGCGAGCCACCGAAGCGAACAGATACTACGGCGGTTCACTTGCTTGCTTCATCTGGCGTCAGCTGCCGCTCCAGTTCGCCCGGCTCGAGAATTCCGCATTGTTCGAGTATTGCAATCAGTGCAATTGTATAGCGCTCGTAGTAGTCCCACCTGGGTTCGCCACCGCAAGCATCTTTTTCCCAGGCAGCGATAGTGTGAATCAGATTTTGCCTGAAATCCTCCCACTCGAAATGGCCCTCCTTGGACAACGCCAGCGCCATACCGAACACAGTGCGTTGCCATTCTTCGCTAAAGAACAGCTTTCCCTCACTGCGCGGTGGCGAGTCAGGTTGCCCCAGCATCTGCGTCGCGGCATACTCTTCGAATCGAGTAAACATCGGATGCCTTATGCGGCTGGCGGAGCAGGAACCAGCGCGACCCCCATCATGGCTTCCGGTGTGATCAGCGCAGCCAGTTGTGCTTCGTTCAGATGCTCGGAGTTGGCCGGCCGTTCAGGAATGACAAACCAGCGGATTTGCGCGCTGCTGTCCCATATCTTCACTTCCTTCTCTGCCGAGATCGGCACACCGAACTCACGCAGCACGGCGCGTGGTTCACGCACGCCGCGCGCGCGGAACACCGGATCTTTGTACCAGTAGGGCGGCAGGCCCAGCACCGGCCACGGATAGCAAGAGCACAGGGTACAGATCACCAGATTATGCACAGACTCACTGTTGGCGACGGCTTTCATGTGCTCGCCTTCGGCGCCATCCATGCCCGGGAAGTGAAGTTCGGCGATGGCCTTAGGAGTATCTTCCAGCAAACGACGTTTGTAATCCGAGTCAAGCCACGCCCGCGCCACGATACGGGCGCCGTTGAACGGGCCGGCCACGGTTTCGAAATGGCTGAGCACCGCGTCGACCGAATCACTGCCCAGCACGCCTTTTTTAATCAGCAGCGCTTCCAGCGCGCGTACTTTGGCCGCGCTGGCGGCTTCGCGGTTCTCATCGTAATCAAATAGTGGGGTCATGAGATTCCCTTCGCGCGAATTTAGTGCGCAGGCTTCAGGTAGACGTCGAACAGATCGGCATAAATGACGGTGTGGGGTTCGCACTTGTCTGCGCCCCAAATGTCCGAAGCGTCAAACGAAACGCAATACACATGCTGCGGCCCGGCCAGACCGTCCGGCCCGGTCGACACAAAGTATTCGAAAGCCCCTGGATACACTTCGGTGACGGTGCCCTTCTTGTTGCGCAAAAATCCCGGCAGTCGGGTGTGATCGGCGGCTTCTGGATCGGCTACGTAGACGGTGTCACCGACGGCAAAGCGAACCGGAGCAACCGGTGCGCGCAGACCGGAGTCGCCGCGATTGAGGTACTTGACCACCTGTTCCTTGAGTATCGGGTTGGGCCGCTCTGGTAGTGGCGCGTCTGGATTTGCGCGGTAGTGCTCGGTTAATTTGGCCAATTCTTCGGCAGCCACGTAGCCGCGATCGACGAAGAACTGACTGATACCCATCAGCCATTTTTCGTAATAGCGATATTTGAAGTATTCGAAAGGCTGCATGCCTTCGGCGCCGGTGCGCAGCGAGGCCCAGGTCCAGGTTTCCTTGAATGTTGTCGGCACTTGCGCGATCGGATATTTCGGCAGCGCGTGAGCCAAATGGGTGCTTTCGGCCATCATCACGGTGTGGATGCCAAAGATGCGCTTCTCCCACTTCGCCACGAATACTTTTTTTTCAAAATTGACCGGCCCGAGATTTTCCAGGCCGCCGATGTAGTGTTGTAGTTTCACGATACGCTCCGATTACAAGACAGGTTGAGCGACGGGGCGACGAGAGATTTCGTGCACGCAATCGAGAAAACCGCGTTGCAGCCCAGCGCTATCGAGATGACGGCCGATGAACACGAAACGGCTTTGGCGCGCCTCAGCAGACTGCCAGCGTCGGCCCGGCTTCGCGTCCAACAGCATGTGCACGCTGTGAAAATAGAACTGCCTCGCCTCGCCATGGAAATTCAGCACCCCTTTCATACGCATGATGTTTTGCCCCTGTCGCTGAACCAGCTGATTGACCCAGCGATTGAAGCAGTCCGGGTCAAGCGCATTGCTGGTCTCAACCGCGCAGGAAGTAATTGAATTGTCGTGTTCATGGTCGTGCTCGTCTTCTAGGATGCCGGGTTCGATCGCCAGCAAATTTGGCAACGAGAACCGGTGCACGCCGAGCAGCGTATCGACTGCCATCTCAGAGTTATTGGTTCGAATGATGGTAGCGACCGGGTTGATCGCGCGCAGAACACGTTCCAGCGGCGCGATTCCATCAGTGTTCAGCAGATCGATTTTGTTCAGCACAATCAGATCAGCGAAGCCAATCTGTTCACGTGCAATGCCGTCGTCGATCTGACGTTGGAAATTGGCTGCATCGACCAGTGTCACGACGGATTCCAGTTCGACTCGGTTTAACAGATCAGTGTCAGCCAGAAAAGTCTGCAAAACCGGCGCCGGGTCGGCCAGCCCTGAGGTTTCGATGATCAAGCGATCCAGTTTGATGTCACTGCGCTCCAGCAGCACTTTCACGCCTGCCACCAGGTCAGTGCGCACGGTACAGCAGATGCAGCCGTTGCGTATCTCTATCACGGCTTCTTCGTCTGCGACAATGAGTTCGCCGTCGATCCCGACCTCTCCAAATTCATTGACGATCACCCCGATGTTGGCGCCGGTGTTGTGCGTCAGTAAATGATTGACGAGAGTCGTCTTGCCGGCACCGAGAAATCCAGTGATGACGGTGACAGGTATTTTCTTTAACAACATGGTATCTGAGCGAAGGATCACACGTTCAGGATGACTGGCCTCCGGGTCGATGCGTATTGATTCTACTAAAAATCTTTGTATGGCGCTAGACGCCTGTCCGACATTAGGAAGCACGAAAATTTCGGCGCACGCATTTGGCTCAGGATCAACGATCTCGACTCAGCCAAAGTGATCTTGATCCTCCCAAATCGGTCATTTTCGGCAATGTCGGACAGGCTCCTAGTCCCTGAATTGTTGTAGCAGAGCATAACCCTCGTCCCATTCACCATGTCCGCTGTCGGCATTGATGTGCCCTGCCTGGCCGATATCGACGAAGCTGCTCCCCCAAGCAATTGCACAATGCTTGGCATGGGCCAGCGATCCGAACGAGTCATTCGCGCTGGCGACCACGAGACTCCGAAAAGCGAACGGCGCCATCGGCACCGGCGCAAACCCACGCGCTGTGACAGGGAAGCTTGCACTCTGCGGATCGGGCACCGCCACGAGAAACACGCACTTCGGAGCGAATGTTGAACAATGTGCCCAATGAGCCACGAGGAGACAGGCGAGGCTATGAGCCACCAATACCGGCGGAGAAGAACAAGCCTGCACGACAACATCCAACGCACGAACCCAATCGTCACAGGCTGGACTGTCCCAATTGCCCAGATTCACGCGCTGCCAATCAGGATGGCGCAGCTCCCAGAGCGTTTGCCAATGTTGCGGCCCGGAGTTGCCAAGACCGGGGAGCACTAACACCGAAGTAGCTACGGACATCTCATCCCTCAACCTTCCGACCACTCACGGCGATTGTGGCGTAGTAGATGGCCCAGCTATTCGAATCGTCGGCAAACCGACAATATCGTTCAAGATCAGACTGTCCAACGACTCCTGTGGCTAGATACTTCTCCCGCAATTGCTCGGCCGACATCTTCATCACCGTGGCCATGCCGGACCCACCCGCACAGAACGGAGCATCGTTCTCCACGGTCAAGTGTTGTAGTCCTCGCCGCTGCATCAAGGCAGGCAACTTCAGTCCCAGCGCGTTGTCCATTCTCAATGTCGCATACATCTGTTCGATGGCCTGATTGACCTTGCGCAGGGACGCCAATTCCTGCTCACCACCAGTGATGCCACGGGAGGCTGAAAAATCAGGCTCCTCCAGAACAAGCCAGCCTCCCGGCTTGAGGCTGTCGAGCATCATCGTCAACGCCACCTCATAGTCAGGAAGATGGATCAAGACGTACCGGGCATGCACCACATCGAACGACTGTTGCGGTAACTGAGCGGTGCGAATCGGCTCGCACGACGGTCACATTCGGCCGCTCTGCTTCATTGAGGAACTTCGGATCGAACTCCACCGCCACGACCTGGCCCGTCGGACCAACCACCTCGCCCATCCAGGTCATGATTGACCCAGCGCCAGGCCCGACCTCAAGACAGCGCCAGTCAGCTTGCAAACCAGTACCGAGTAGCCGTCTCTGGCTCGCAGGATCGAACACCAGCTCGATCATCCGAAGCCGTTCAAGCTCTTTCTGATCTTCAACTCGCTGAAAGACATACTCCGATTGGGCCATGCTCCGACCTCGCTCCCAAATAGAACGGAAAACCTGATGCGCCAAAACTGTGGAGGAGTATAGACGACTACCAGGCGGCGAGAAAAGCTGTCCTCTTCGCTTGTGGTTTGTTTGGTTGGACCAGACTAACCAAATAGACCAGATGAACCAGTTAGCAGGGGATATTGATGGCCGGGTCGCAAGACAATGGTGGAATCACCGGGGGGCGCATGTACCGGCTTGAGGGGTCCTGGGACCCCATCGATCCCCTAATCGGTGGTCCACCAGGCATCCCGGGGAGTCCTCGTCCGGCGGAGCCAAACCTCTTCCCGGCACCTGAACTCGTCGAGGAACCAACCCCGGGAGTCGGCACTGATGTGGGCCCGGCGTTGGGCTGTCCAGAAACCCCGGCACTCGGCTCGGCTTGTGGAGTCTGTCCGGCTTGATTCTGAACCGGGGGCGCTGGTGGCGGCGTTTGCGCGCCACAGGGAAACGCCAGCACGCCAACGACAAACAGAATAGAAACCGTGAGATAGTGCCTCATCCCAATTTGCCGACGATTCATCTTTGATGCATCTGCGAAAGTCCACATGGGATCAACCCGTCTCGGATGAAATATCAACTTGGGAGGATTCTAACGAGGCTGGGGCAACCGCGCAATCCCGTGCGCGCGGGCGAGTCGCTCTGACTAAGACTCCCGATCCCTTTTCTTCTACGCTACTCCGAACAACAGCCATGTTCCTACGGAGTTTGTCGTGTCGGGAACTGCGTATCACCCCTTTTTACGCAGACGTTCAAACTGCTGTTGCAAGACTTCCAACTCCTGGTCGGATAAGTTTTCTAAATCGATAAGGCTATTGCGGGCACCTTGCACCCCATGGATGAGTTCATCAAGCTTCAGGTGGACCGCCTTGGCATCACGATTTTGAGAGTTCTGGATGAGAAACACCATGAGGAAGGTTACAATGATCGTACCTGTATTGATAGCCAGCTGCCACGTATCTGAATAAGCAAATTGAGGTCCTGTCACCACCCACGTCATGACGATGACGACAGCAAGAACAAATGCCCACGGTGATCCCACGATGGCAGCACAGAGTTTTGCGAAGTTATTAAAAGCATCGGTGGGCATGGTTCGCTCCTGGGTGTGAAGTTGGAGCCTTCAATCAATGGAGGCCCGTCAAAAAAGTACTTTTTGAACTGCTGGGAGGATACGCGCAAGGCTAGAGAAAATCGAGAGGACGCCGGCAAGTTCGAGTCGGACCAAATGTTCGCGAACAATCAGCACGGCAACCAGTACGGTGAAGGGGGATTCCAGACTCAAGAGCAATGAGGTCAGGACGCCTGACAGACGCTCCAGTCCCCACAACATCTTGCATCCTTGTATAGACTTATGATCAGTAAAGCCTGGTGTAATATCATACCGTTCCTTTTGGGAGGCGCCGATGGATCTGCAACTTTGTTATAACGCCAGCGAGGATACGTTTCCCTTACCGCGATACATCAAGGAACGCTATGGCCCGTTTGGGTTTCCTGCGCCTGCCGACGCCCATCGCCCGTATATCTCCTCCAACTTTGTGATGGGGCTCGACGGCAGGGCCTCGTTTAGAGAGTTGACGGACCGTACCGATGGCAATGTAGTTTCACGGAGCAGAGAAGATCGCTGGCTGATGGATTTTCTGCGAGCGCACCATGATGGGCAGTTGATCGGTGCGAGCACGCTCCGTGACGAACAAAACCCTGAGGGGCGGGGCTGGGACTACGGCATCGATGACGAGGAATTGCGGAGATACCGACAGGATACGCTCAGGTTCGGCCGGCAAAAAGTCCTCGTTCTCAGCGGTTCCGGGAACATCGATCTCACTCTTCGCATCTTCAGCTCTCCGCGAGTTGAGGCTTGGATCATCACCGCTCGGGAGGGGCAAGAGAATCTCCGGTCGCAGCTCAAGGGGTTAGGACGGGAGGGAACGATTAAAATCCTCTCCGTGGGTGAAGGAACGCGAGTCGATCTTGTCGCCGCAGCACAACTGCTCAGGCAAGAACATGGCATCCGGACGCTGCTCTGTGAAGGCGGACCCACCCTGTATGGAGAGTTCCTCAAGAACCAACTGATCGATGAAGACTTTCGGACGATGTCCCTTCAGGTATTGGGTGAGTCCACCAAGCCCGGGATCGACCGACCGACGGCGTACGGTCAAGTGAGCTATACACCCGGAACCGCACCGTGGTTTAGATTGATAAGCCTTCACTATGCTCTGCCTTACCACGCATTCTTCCGCCTTCGGTACGAGGGTCCAAGAACGTTTCAGGACTGAGTTGCTGAACCGCATGTCGATGAGGCACAACTAAAGGGATGTCCGTTATCGAAGTCCTCGCCGCCTCTTCATCAACGAGCCCGGACTCGTGTCGATTATGCCGGCGCGCGAAACGGTTTAAACTTCCGTTCGGCTTTGGCCGCCAAGACAAAGTCACTCTCAGTCAGACCCTTGATCTTGTGCGACCAGATCTCGACCTTGCACTTCCCCCAGGCCAGATACAGATCAGGATGATGGCCCTCGGCCTCTGCGACAGCCCCAACCTTGTTCGCAAACGCCAGCGACTGCGCGAAGTCCTTGAAGGTGT
>PLBR01000224.1 GCA_003135435.1 Nitrospira sp.
ACATCCCAGTGGTCCAGTTGAGTATCGACGAAACGAAGCCGGCCCAATTTCACGATGAGATCGGGAAGCGGCTTGCGCTGTTGCGCGATGAAGGCGTCCTTATTATTGGAAGCGGCGATCTTGTACACAATCTGCAGACGTATGCCTGGGGCCGCTGTCCTGTGGAGCCCTTTGACTGGGCGGTCCGGTTTGAACACCAGGTGCATGAATTGCTCCTGGCCGGCGACGATAGGTCGTTGATCGAGTATGAATTGCTCGGTCGCGATGCGATGCTCTCCGTTCCCACGCCGGATCATTATTTGCCGTTCCTTTATGTGATCGCGCTTCGCCACAAAGGTGAGCAGATGAACTTCCCAGTTGAGGGAGTCGATGGAGGCTCGATCTCCATGCTGACAGTCCAAATCGGTTGATCGCGGTAACCTTTGCACGCGGATGCCCGATGATGTCACGCTACACAATGACCTGAGAGATCAGGCGATGCCGCGAGGAGCGAACGTCAATGAACAAGCCCTCTGTCGATGCCAAACCGACGCTTCTCATCAAGGATGATGACCATGTCGCCGGACCCGATAGTGCGGCGATCACGGTGGTGGCCTACTGCGATTTCGAATGTCCCTACTGCGGGCGCGCGTATCCCCTCATCAAACGGCTCCAAGCCCGACTCGGAGATCGTCTGCGAATCGTCTTTCGTCATTTCCCTCTGACTCATAAACATCCCTTGGCTCAACAGGCCGCCGAAGCGACTGAAGCGGCCGACGCCCAGGGTCAGTTTTGGGCTATGCACGATGTGGTGTTTGAGCATCAGGATGCCTTGGGGAAAGACGACCTCTGCCGTTATGCAGAGGCCCTGCGCCTCGATATCGCGCGATTTGAACGGGAACTGCGTGATCGGATGTATGCGAAGCGGGTGGAGCGGGATGTCCGGAGCGGCCGGCGCATCGGCGTCAAAGGCACGCCGACTTTTTTCATCAATGGGTCTCTTCATACTGAGGAGGACACCCTAGAACGCCTTGTGTTGCGCATGAGTGAAAGGGGGCCCGTATGAGTACAGTGGCGAGAAGGATCATACAGATCATTGAGCCCGAACCTGTCCTTGAGGGGGCAGGCGTCCGGCTCAAGAGAAGTATTGGCACGCCGACCCTCGACTATCTTGATCCCTTCCTGTTGTTCGATGACTTTACCTCCAGCCACCGAGCAGATTATGAAGCCGGCTTTCCCCTGCATCCACATCGAGGCATTGACACGGTGACCTATGTCTTGGAGGGCGAGGTTCGGCACAAGGACACCCTGGGCAATGCCGGCAGCATCACGGCGGGAGAGATTCAGTGGATGACGGCGGGCCGCGGCATCATGCATGAGGAAATGCCTCAGGTGCGTCCTGAGGGGATTGTCGGGTTTCAACTCTGGGTCAATCTGCCGGCCAAACTCAAAATGACAAGGCCACGGTACCAAGATATTCGATCAGGTGAGATCCGGGAAATCACGCGAGAAAACGGAGCCAGGATTCGGGTGATTACTGGAACAGTTGATGGGATTACCGGTCCGGTGACCGGAATCGCCGCGGATCCCACCTATCTAGATGTGTTCATCCCTCCCCACCTCTCATTCACCCATCCCATCGAGCGAGGGCACACCGCATTCGCCTATGTGTTCGCAGGTGAGGCTCGTTTTCAAGACGCTGAAGGTGCGAATGATCCTTTGGTCTCGCATCCGCATCTCGTCGTCTTTGGTGATGGGGATTCTGTAGAGGTGACGACGGGGACGAGTTCCGCCCGGTTGCTTCTGGTATCAGGACTACCGCTGGGTGAGCCGATTGCCCGGTATGGTCCCTTTGTGATGAACACCAAACAGGAGATCGAACAGACCTTGCTAGAGCTCCGTCAAGGGACGTTCGTCACGACGTGATGTTGAAAGAATGTAGAGTCTGTCCAGCTCATGAACGGTAGGCGCTCTTTTCGTCAACAGTCCAATGAATGGAGGGATCACCATGGCGACACAAGTCACAATCAACGATCCGGCCAAGGCGAAGGCCTATTTCGAGGCCAAGATGGCGTTCACCACCGGGCCGGTGGAACTCGAACGCATGATGAAGAACAACGAGGTCAACGTGGTCGATGTGCGGGCCGCCGAAGATTATGTCGAGGGACACATTCCGGGCGCGGTCAATCTGCCGAAGGATCAGTGGCAGACGTTGAAAGGCCTGCGCAAGGACAAGACGAATGTCCTGTACTGCTATTCCCAAGTCTGTCATCTCGCCGCGACGGCGGCGGTCGCGTTTGCCGACCAGGGCTATCCCGTCATGGAATTGGACGGTGGATGGCGGTGGTGGAAGGACGACGACTTCACCATCGAAAGGTGAGGAGGTTGTACGATTCCAGGTGTCGGACACCTCAACATCTTCAAGGCGGCCGATCGCGAGCCGCATGACAGAAAGGAATGTTATATGGACGACAGAACACCAGCTACAGACCAACCGGTTCTGAACCATATCCAGGAACTCGTGAAAGAAGAACATCGATTGTATGAACAAGGTGAACGCGTGCCGCTGAGTGAGACCGACCGTCAGAAGCTCGCGAAGGTACAAGTGGAATTGGATCAGTGCTGGGATCTCTTACGTCAACGCCGGGCCCTTCGTGAAGTTGGGCGGGATCCAGACATGGCACAGGTCCGCTCAGCTCAGGTAGTCGAGAAGTATGAACAGTAGCGATCGACCCCAAAGCCGGGTCTTCAGGCCAACATCGTTGAAAGGAGTGCCATGATGAAAGCGCTACAGATTCGCCAGTACGGCGGCAAGGACGTCTTAGAACTTAATCAGAATGTGCCGCAGCCGGTTGCCGGTAACGAGCAGGTGCTGATCGAGGTGCATGCCGCAAGTCTCAATCCGGTGGATTGGAAGATCCGCGCCGGCTATCTCAAAGAGATGGCGCCTCTGACCTTGCCTGCCACGCTGGGAGGGGATGTGTCCGGCATCGTGACGGCAGTCGGAGCATCGGCTTCCCATCTCAAGGTCGGTGATCGAGTGTATGGGTATGCCAGTCGTGTATCGGGAGGATCAGGTTCGTTCGCTGAGTTTGTCGCGGCCAAAATTTCGACGGTGGCCCCTGCACCACAGAAGGGCACCTTTGTCGAGGCTGCTGCACTGCCGCTTGTGGGCGCCAGCGCGCTCCAAGCAATCGAACAGCATATCAAGCTTCAGCGTGGTCAGAAAATCCTCATTCATGGGGGAGCCGGCGGCATCGGCAGCATGGCCATCCAGGTAGCCAAGTCCATCGGCGCCTACGTGGCAACGACCGCGAGCGAGGAGGAAAGGGCGTACGTTCAAGAACTTGGTGCCGACGAGGTGATTGACTACAAAAAGGAGGCGTTCGAAGCAAAGCTGAAAAACTTCGATGCGGTGTTTGACACGATCGGCGGCGACACGATGGAGAAATCGTTCAAGGTGCTCAGGAAAGGCGGCACGTTGGTGTCGATGGTTGGACAGCCTAATCCTGAACTAGCCCAAAAGGCCGGAGTGACGGCCATTGGACAGTTGACCCATATCACCACTGAAGCCTTGAAGCGATTGGCCCACCTCGTGGACAGCGGGACCATCAAGATTCGAGTTGACAAGGTATGTCCCTTGGAGAAAGCCACAGAGGCCTTTCAGCTCGTCGAAGAAGGTCATGCTCGGGGCAAGGTCGTGTTGGAGATTAAATGAGGATAACCAAGTCGACGTTCACGGATCTGAAACGCCTGCAAGATTCAGCGGTGTCAGGGCGATCCCTGTTCCGGAGGTTCCATCTCCGAGGTGGGCTATTCCGGACATAGAGATTGCCTGCAGATGCCGCGCGACGAGCAAGGATATTTCCAAGGAGGTTGCCATGGCAAAGCCGACATCAAAGAACGAAGACCAACCAGTGATCAGGCATATATTCTCCAAAGAACGAATGCGGACCCACAATGGTCCGACGGGAGAGGACATCGATCGGCGTGCGTACGAACTCTATCTCGCACGCGGCCGAGCAGATGGATATGCTCTCGAGGATTGGTTACAGGCGGAGCGAGAACTTAGTGCAAGGTAGCCATAGCGATGGAGCAGGGAGAAAGAAAGCGTGCGCGAACGAAGTCCAGACCTGGTGCATTGGTGAAGAGACGGAGGAGGAAAAATGATCGCATCTTTTGAGAGGCGTATGCGTATGTAGATGCTGAGGTGCTCATTCGTGCTCGTGTCTGCCGTTGCTGACGCTGAAATGGCGCGGTACGAGATCGATCTGGAGCATACGACCATCGGATTCAGCGCGGTGCATATGCTCGTATCGAAGGCCGAAGGCTCCAAGACCTCGTAGCCTTCCTCAACGACCTACACGGCAAACACACGAACCTCTACCTGAAAAAGCAAGGCATCGACACGACGACCTCTGCCGGTAAGCTGCTGTTTCAGATGTTGGACGTGTTCGCTGAGTTCGAGAGGTCCATGATCGTGGAGCGCGTGCAGGCGGGTCTGAAGCGAGCGAGAGCGGAGGGCACGGTGCTGGGTCGGCCTCGCGTTGGTCCTGCGGTAGAGGCCAAGGTGCTCGCGCTACGCCGCAAAGGAGAGGGCATGCGGAAGATTGCACGGACGCTTGGGATCGGGAACTGCACTGTGCAACGGATTATAGGCGCTGCTACTGCGTAACGGGCGTGGCGGCTGCCGTCCGATGCTCCTGCTCATATAACTTTTCATGTATGTAGTCGAAGTGCTTCTGCCTGTCAGGACCAAACAGGTCGGCCGTCGTGAGGTGCTGCGGACATCCACCACACGGCGGGTTAATCTTGTAGTACTTCTGGCACCCACCTAGAGTGCCGAGCACTGTACACAAACTAATCGCTAAGAGTAATACTTTCATGTCCTCACTGTACTACCTACCCGCCCGCAGGGCTAGCCCTACAGGCGGGTTATTGGTATCCCTCTTTCGCTGGCGCGCTAGCCCGTCCACCCGCAAAAGAAGCAGCTCCACACGTCCAGCGGTGCAACCGTAGTCAGGACGGCTTTGCAGCGTGGGCATCGTCGACCTGCGGACAGATGAGCTGGTGCAACAGAAGATCCTTCCGCGAGCGACTTATGAAGGGATCAAGTACAAGATTGTGGCGGAGCAGAAGTAACCAGCCCAATTTGAAAGTCGCTTCCCCTCGTCCAACGCAAGAGGGTACGAGGAGCCTCGCAGAGTGATCACGTATCAGAGATAACAAGATGGGGGAAGGTCCGTGTATTCACAACAGCGGCTCACGCCTGTGGATAAAGGCGTTTGAGGGGCTCTTACTGTGTCTCCTTTAGGTAGTGCTGTGAGGGTCGCCCGTCGAGAAAGTGTGTCGCCCTTTCCCTGGTGCCCAAAATAGCAATTTATGAAATCAAGCCACAAGATATAGTGGGGGTGTGCCAAGTGTTCACAATGCCTAAAAAATAGGCAACGTGTCCATATGATGCATTGAATATATGAATGCTGGCAGCGAGCGTGACCTATTCACAGAGTTATCCACAGAAACTGTGGAGCGATGCATCATCGATGCACTGACGGCTCAATCCCATCGGACGTGCGTCTCTTTGTCTCGCCTCCATTGTATGGAGGGGGAGCACACCTGTTCTTGTTCTCTGCGTTCTCCTGTTCCTGTTCAGTCCCTACCGAGCCATTGCTGATTTCTCCGGCCCCGTCGTCTCTGTCCTCGACGGCGACACCATCGAGGTCTTGCACGACCAACACCCTGAACGTATCCGCCGCAGCACTCGACTGCCCTGAGAAGTGAACACGTACAAGCATTTTCCAGCTCACCCGCCTTGCGGTTTGATCGTTCCCCTCCTACCATACGCCTCTCCTGCGAGGCCCCCAGGCCCTTCACGCTTCGTCCCTACCGTCGCTTTCCTTTGTGTTGTTCCATGACCTACCACACAGGTCAATTGCTCGCTCAGGCCGTACTGCCCAGTGCTTGTCCTGGGCAGTGAGCAGGATGTTCTCACCTTCTTGGAGCAGCCTGTCAGCTCATTTCTCTCTCCCTTTTACCGACATTTCCATTTGACGGCTGCGGTCCAGTGCTCATTGCCAAATTGATCGACGAAGCAGCTCCTTCCCGTGAGTGTTTGACCTTCGCTCTTAATAGGAGGTTGAATCCACCAGTCAGCATGGCCCTCGTAGGTGAACCCCGGAGGTATCTTGTGTTTACCTGGTGCTCCTCCGGCCACGACATGATTCTTCACGAAAGCATGCCCCTCGACAGGAAGAGTGGACGGAAACCACCCGTTGCCATGATAGGGAACGAAGTAAGTCTTTAATACGAACACGTCCTTTTGCGTGATATTGGTCAGGTAAAAATCGGCGACGATCTGCATCGCAGGCTTTTCATTTATTTTTTCCATGCGCCACCGGTTTGCCCGTTCGTGCTGAAGGAGAACAATCAAAGACTTCTTCGGGCCCTGCCACAGTGATCGTGCGAATCGCCCTATCTTATTAGGCCAACTCACACATGCTTTTTCCAATGATTGGTAACAGCGGTGTCGATGGAGGTCGTACTCGTCGTTCATCGCGCTAGCACGGTGCATCCCTACCTCATGATCACGCCCCATCCGCGGGCTGTGATGACACTCGGCCAACCCATTGTTCCACTGCAGGTCAAGAGAGCCGCAATGAGGACAACGCGGAACATTTTTTTCCAGATCTTCGATCTCCCTCATCCAGATTGGTTCTGTGCCTGGTAACCTGATCATGATCTAACTCCTGGTAAGACTTATGTGAAGATCGACGCCGTCCTCCTCGCTTCCTGAGCGAAAAGGGTCCGCAAAGACGGCGTGCTATTCAGGGGAATTTAGAAGAACACAGAGGGGGGATCAGTCTGCGACGGGCTTGACATGTAACGCTGATGCTTATGGTCGGACATTACAATCTCAATCAGAATTCAGATATGTATCTAATACCAAATTATCGGAGACCGAGGAACTAGTGAAATTGCTAAGTTAAAGGTGAGGGAAACGCTGGTCTTTGTCGTGTGGTTGTACCTCCACCCGGTGGCGGATATGGACGAATGCGGTGTTTTCAGATTGGAATTCCTCTCTTCTCTGGGCCAGCCTCGGCTGCACCGGAGCTGGGCGCATCGGCCACGCCAGCCTGCCCGAGGGCATGACTCTGAGGAACTGGTCATGGAGGGCTGGTGCTGGTGCTGGTGGTATCGAAAATATGCACCGGAACATACCTTTCTGGCATGGCTAGAGAAGGAAGCGAGAGAGGCGACGAAAGGATTGTGGGCTGATCCGCGCCGGTGCCGCCGTGGGAGTGGCGGAAGGGGTCAAACCGGGCCCGCGAATGAGAATTGCAAATCCAATCAGCGGTTCCAAGGAGAGTACGATCGCCGTCAACTCCATGCCTTTCTTTCATAAATATCGATTTATAGGGTGAGTTCAGTCCGCTCACAAGCTCGGATACAAATTCTCCCAATGCTGAAGCTTAAGCGGATAAACCAGGCTGGTCACGACGGTTCGTGCGAGGCTCTTTTACTCCCGTTGTCTCGAGGACTCCATGAGCTCGTGTCTGAAAGGAACCGAGCCTTTGTTTTGTCTGCGTGAATGACACATCTCCGGGCAACGCACGTCGAGCCTTCTCCCCTTTGAGATGCAAGGGGTTTGCCCTAGTGGCCTCGCCAGGAACTGCATAGTAGATTCAGATACGCTTCTTCGAAGCACGGAATGGATCCAACGCTGACAGTCTGGTGGCCTGACAAAGACCAACCAGTGGCGAAACTCAGAGCCTATTGGCGCGGGCCGATCCGGCCATCAGGACCTGGAAGCCGATAGTCCATGGCCCATATAGCGGAACTCTCGGATGACTAATCTGAAATTCACATTGGCGTTCGCATTTCCACTCATCATGCTTGGAACCCCTATCTACGCGCAGATCATCGATCAGAGCCTTTGCGTGCAATGTGCCACAACAGCTAAAGCGGAGTTAACAAAGTGTCTTGTTGCGGCCATTAGTCAAGAGGATAAGAATTCTTGTCAAGAGAAGCAGGCAACACACGCGCAGACCTGCGAGAACGAGTGCAAAATTGAAAGGGCGGCGGAAATCGCGATCATACGTGAAGGCCAGTCAGCAACCAATAGAACTCCTAGCAAATAAGTAAACAGGCATGTGTCAAAAGGCCCCTGGTGATCTTCAAGGTTACAAAGGGTTTTTGTTGTCTCGTTGGTTTCCTGGCGGGCAAGTGCTTAATAAGAAAGAGTTATCTCGGAACACCGCTCGAACGAGGTGGAACAATCGAATATCGGGTGTCTTCATCGAAGTCGGCGTGGAGCTGATTCATTTCTGGAACATGCCGAACCAGATCGAGCAGGCCATTCCCTACCAACTGAGCCCGAGCCAAGCTGGCGAATTCAATCTGCACGCCTCGATCGTCCACCTCGCCGAAGCCGTTGGCCGGCGTTTGAGTCCGAGTCAATTCCGTTCGGTCCTGCCGGTGACCGGGAGGATCTCTGTCCGCGGCCTCCTCGTTCCCGCCCTCCTCGCGTGTGCAAACCGTGTCCCTCACCGCAGAAGACTTCCGATTGACGCCGGAGCTTGTGCAGATGCGCACGTCGGCTCCGCTCACTCTCTCCGTGTACATCGGCGGCCCGGGAAGTGCACGACTTCGACAGCCCCAACCTCATGTACGCCGCCAAAACCTCGCTACCGCAGGAGACTCATGAATCAGCCGGTACTCCCGGCATTCTGCTTCGACCCCTATCTCTATATCTGCCGACGCAACGGTCACGCGAACATGACCGGCACATTGATCGTCGAGTAGGCCCCTGGTCTCGGTCCGTACCGCGTACCGCGCGGGATGCGATGCAAGAAAGTGGGAATGGTTCCTGACACTTTTTTGTATTTCGGGATGTATGGCAGAAGCGAAATGGGGGAGGGGCTAGAGCGGTTCCTCAAACGGGAGTGGGGAGTTTTTCCGATCTTTCGGCAGCGAAAATCTGAAATGCCAATCCTGCTGCCCGCCTTCTGGTGCGACGTGGAACCAGCCTTCTGCGGCGAGATGCTGGTCCGATTTGGACTTGCCCTCTGGATAGAACTTGAACTGCAAACGTCCTTGTCGATCGCCTTTCCAATCCCCGGAATCGAGCTTTCCCATCAATTTGATGTGATCTTCAAGTCTATCGAATGCTTGGTTGAGAAGTGAACGGAGCAGACTCGTGGTCAACCCCTGTTGGAAGGGTGCATCCGGGTTGAACGGTTCAACCTCAGCGGCCCACACCGGACCGGCCGTACATATCAGGAAGAACCCCACTGCAATAGCCCGTACCATGTGAGTACTCTATGCTCTGAGCCCTGCGCCGTCAAGGGCTTACCCTCCCTGACTTTCCGTACTTCTCCAAATGATTCAGAAATGATCCTCTCTTGTCGCGCTTATGCTGCTGCGTGCCGCGAGGGACGCGGCCGGTTCGCAGTCGCTGGAGCGGTTTGCCCACACGCTGAACCGCACGCATTGATGGTGGTGGAGGGCAGGCGATCCAACCGTCGTTGATTCCACTTCTGCGCTTTGAAATTCAAGGAGTTGATGGTCAGCCACCCTTCCCGAAGAGCGGCAAACGTACGGGTGAGAATTGCTTCGAGAGGAGGAAGGTTGCGATCCAGGACTCGGACTGAATTGGCGAGATCGTTGTAACACTCTGTGAGCAACCGTCGGAGCAATTCCGGCTGCGCACTAGCCAGGAAGTGTTAAGGCCGTGAGGACGGAGACCCCGCAACGCGTTCGGATCGGCGTCGCCCGCAGCTTGTTATGAGGAAAGCTATTTACAATACGCCAGCCTAGCCCGAGCCTAGGACACCAGGTACGACGATCGTTGCCGGCTGATGGGCGATCAGTGGCCCGCCCGCGTCGCTTATCCGCCAAGTGGCTGATTTTATGCGGACGGTCCGCGTCGGATCCGGATGCGCGGGGCGCCGTGTCGGCGCCGTGTAGGCGGACGGCGTGTGAGTCGCTTCCCCTCGCCCGAGTGCCTGCCCCGCTGTCTCGTGCCGGGGTTCAGCCCATATTCCTTGTGCTAATTTTGTGCTAAACCCGCTCAAAAACACCGTAATCATTAGAAACAATGGAAGAGACGTAATGCTCTCAAGTCATTGACAGAATTCAATAAAGCGGGAAACCAGTGTAAAGACAGGGAGTTTAACAATTCGCCTGATTCAGCCTTCTAAGCTGAGGGTCGCTGGTTCGATTCCAGCCGGGCGCACCATAGAGTTTCATATCCATGCGCTGGTTGTTTCGCCCCTCCCGTCTTTTCGCCATAGCCCTGATTTTCCTCATTGGCTACAGCCTTATAGGCTTTTTCCTGCTGCCCTACGTCATCAAGGCGTTCGTCCTTCCGGCTGCAAGCCTCTGACCGCGCACGAGATGAAGCAGCAGCTGGCTGCCTCGCTTCCGGTTAATGAAACGGATCTCCGCCTCCTGGCGCAGCAACGGGCGAAACAGATGCGTGGACAATTAGCCGGAGAAGGCAAGCTTGCCGACGAGCGTGTGTTCTTGACCGAAGTCGATCTGACCGCGTCGGATCACGACAACGTGAGAAGTCGATTGAACCTTACGGCTGGTCAATAAGCCGCGGTTCCCCCTTGCACTTGGTCTTGGAGAGACAGTATCGTAGAGCGGGCTTGAGTGAAGGCCGGCGTTTCGTGTAACCAGGGAGGATACCATGGCACTACGACTAGGAGATGAGGCACCGAATTTTACGGCAGAGACCACTGAAGGGACCATCAACTTTCATGAGTGGTTGGGTGGCGGGTGGGGGATTTTCTTCTCGCACCCGAAAGACTATACCCCGGTCTGCACCACCGAGCTGGGGACCGTCGCCAAGATTACACCGGAGTTCAAGAAGCGGGGTGTGAAAGTCATCGCCATCAGCGTCGATCCGCTGGATTCGCACAAGGGCTGGATCAACGATATCAATGAGACGCAAAAGACGACGATGAACTATCCGATCATCGCCGACCCGGAGAAGAAGGTCGCGACGCTCTACGACATGATTCATCCCAATGCAATGGATAACATGACTGTCCGGTCCGTGTTTATCATTGGACCGGATAAAAAGGTCAAGCTCACATTGACCTATCCTGCTTCATGTGGTCGGAATTTCGATGAATTGCTGAGAGTGATCGATTCCCTCCAGCTGACCTCGAAGTTCAAGGTGGCGACACCGGCCAACTGGAAGGACGGAGAGGATTGCATCATCACCCCGGCCGTGAACGACGCTGAAGCAAAGACGCTCTTCCCCAAGGGCTTCAAGACCGTGAAGCCTTATCTCCGTTACACCCCGCAGCCTAATAAGTAGCGAACGGTTTGACTGGCATTGAGGGGGGGAGGGGCTTTGAGCCTCTCCCCATTTTTTATTTTCAATGAGCGTATCCCGCGACGAATCGTATGTTCAAATCCCCTCCGGGAAGCCGCTGCTTCGGCGTAGGTTTTTCTGATCGCACAGCAGGATGCGGGAAAACTATTTTGGTACGCGAGAGTTTTGATGGTCCGCACGTGTGGCACAACAGGAGAACACTCCCGCAGGATCGCCGTACGAGACGGGCGAGGGTTCGAGGTCCGGAGTTCGAGGTTTTCAGAACTTCGAACCCCGAACTGCGAACTTCGTATCGTGCCTGTCGCGCGTGGCTCATCTGGTCGCTCTGGTTTGTTTGATTCAACCGAATAAACGAGATAGACCAAACAAACCAGACAGACCAAACAACGGTCTTCATACGCTAGCGGACTTTTTCAGCATCCTGCGGGGCGGCTCATTAGCGTCGGGCCTATACGAGCAGCAGGCCCGCGGAGCGAACCTTTTTCCAGGAGGTCGTACCGAGGAAGATCTCAAACTCCTTTACGGTTCCTGGAAATGTGCCTTTCGTTTCCCGGAGCAGGGGGTAGGGACTCGATGGGTTGTTTTGGGGTGTGGATCTCCGAATCAGATCGTCAAGCCACTGAGCCTGTTGGTTAGCAAGTGTCACGGCGTGGTCGTTGGTACGCCCTGGCAGAATGAGTCGCATCCTTCTTTCGACAGGCTCACAGATTGGTTGTCCACCAAGCCATACGAACCGCCGCTCTGCCTGTGGGTCATCTTCAACAGTTCGGCCCTTGAGGAGACGACGTACCCATGTGGAAGAGACGCGTGGCTTTGGCACGGGATGGTCGAACCACTGGCGGACGTCGAGTGTAAGTCCTCTCCCTTCGAGGTAATTGAGCATCGACCGTCGTAGCCCTTCGCCAAGCCACTCCGGCGTCTTGCCGCGTTGATCATCATGTAGAAAGTCATTCTCCGCAAAGCCCTGAAACTCAGGCCCGAGGATGCGCAATCCATGGGCTGCCGGCTTGAGGCCGATTGGACTATGGGCTGTGGCGGTGAAGCGATGCCAGAAGGCGGATTGAATCAGACCTGCCGACACCAATTGCCGTACTCTTTCCAACGAGTCCACCGTTTCCTGAACCGTCTCAGAGGGGCAACCGTACATGAGATAGGCATGGATGAGAATGCCTGCGTCTTTGAAGGCCGCTGCCACAAGCGCGGTTTGATCGACGGTAATCCCTTTCTTGATTTTCTCCAGCAGACGGTCCGAGGCAGCTTCGAGCCCTGCCGTCACCGCGATGCAACCCGACGCGGCCAGGAGGCGGCACAGGTCTGGCGAGAACGCTTCTTCAAAGCGGATGTTGCCCCACCACGAAATGGTGATGCCCCGTTCCAGTAGCGCCAAGGCGAGCGATTTTAAGGCAGTGGGAGGCGCAGCCTCATCGACAAAGTGGAACCCTCGGCGGCCAGTCTCGGCGATCAGTTGCTCGATCTGCTGNNCCTGCTGGAGGAGCCGATCGATCGGCGTCATTTCATAGCGACTGATGTAGTTGAGCCCGACATCACAAAACGTACACTGCTTCCAGTAACAGCCGTGGGCGACCGTGAGTTTGTTCCAATGGCCTTCCGACCAGAGGCGATGCATCGGATTTGTGCTGTCCAAGATCGTGAGATAGCGCCCCAAGGTCAGGCCGCTATAGGTGGGACAGCCGACCTCGGTCATGCTGAACTCCCGGTCGGACGTATCATTCGCGAAGACCACTCGATCCTTGTCCCGATAGAACGTCCGGCAGAGTTGTGTGCGCGGCCTGGTCCCTGCCAGATGTTCGATCAACGAGAGCAGAGGCCGTTCTCCGTCGTCGAGGGTGACGTAATCGACATAGTCGAACACGCGGGGGTCCGACAGACGTCGAAGCTCCGTGTTGGCATACCCGCCGCCAAGGGCAATGGCGATGTCAGATCGTCGATTCTTGATCGAGTGGGCAATACGAAACGCGCCATAGAGGTTCCCTGGAAAAGGCACGGTGAGAGCGACGAGGGATGGATTGAGACGATCGAGATGCTTCCACAAAGATTCGAGCATGAATTGATCCGTCAGCGTCGGGGGGACGGCTACCGCGTCGACTATGGTCTCGAAGGACGACGCTGCCCGAGCGATATGTTCGGCATAGCGACTCAGAGCAAAATGGGGAGACACGGTCGCCTGAATAAGATCGGCCAGGTCTTCGAGATACAAGGTAGCGAACCGTTTAGCGCGATCCTCCTCCGACAAGACACGTGATGACGCAGCGTTCCCTCTATGGCCGGCAAATCGAGGGCCTTGGGGAAGAAAGCCAGGACGGGCGAGGAGCAAAGCCAAGGAGGGATTGCGTCCCTGGAGAAATTCGATGACCGGTTCGATGGCGTTTAGATAGGCCGGCTCGACCGCGAGCATCTGCCTGGCTTCACCGGGCAATTCATTTTCGCGCTTGCGCACCTGCTCAAACACAGCTNNCCACAGCTTGGAGTCCCGATCGGCTGAAGATCCGGAGCACCATTTCGATGCCAAGGTCGGCTTGGGAGGCCTCAATCCCACGACCACGGAGAAACCCTGTGAGATAGGCGGTGGATGGGTAGGGAGTATTCAGCTGAGTGAGCGGGGGAATGAGGAGGAAGACAGAGGCCGTCGGCATGCGCTCACATACCATACCTCTTTGAATGAATGCCAGGTTCGCGGGTTATGACAATAATAGTGGAAGACCAGCCCGCATTATTCATGAC
>PLBR01000178.1:0-184 GCA_003135435.1 Nitrospira sp.
TACCAACTGAGCTACGCCGGCCCTCGCGCAAGAGCCCCCAACTTACACGGGTTTTTTCTCAGCCTCAAGGAGTTTTTGTTCAACGACAGACAACGGATGAGAAACGTGACTCCCTCTGCCCACGCTCTGGCTGACTGACCAGCCGTCGGGAACCACGGCCTAGCCAGGATTATTCATGAATGCC
>PLBR01000178.1:191-43561 GCA_003135435.1 Nitrospira sp.
TAGCAGGTATTCATGAATAGTCCTGGCCAGTACAACATAGCCGTTATTTAAATCGGGCAACGGGCTGCAGCCTGACCGAGGCTCCCTGGCCCGGCCTGGGGAGACAGAGGGCCGCCTGCTCGCTGCCGTACTGCTCGTGGGCCACCTTGATCATCTGCCACTTTGTATAGGTACACAGTTCCCCGGCAAGGATGGTGCCGTCCTTATTGAGGTCTGCTGCACCGCCCAGGCCTTTAAGCAATTGATAGGTAAACAGCCCGTGCCGGCCCGGGTCATAACTATGGGCCTCCCGGACTGCCCGGTTGCCGACCATCCACATGATCTTCTCTTCCCTGCTGCCCTCCTGTTCCCACAGCGGGGCGATCATGCCTGCTGCCTCCTTGCCCGGCGGCCGTTCCAGCGAGAGATCGAGCATCACGACGGCCGCATGAATCGGTAACTTTGCCAAGGATTCCTGCAGCCGACGAAGCGAGTAGAGGCGCGCGCCGGATGTGGCTGTACTGTCGAACAACATTATCGACACGGCGCCGGTGGTGGCCTCAACCACTCCTCGGCCCGTGACCGAGACATAGACCACGGTGGTGGGGTCCACCTGCTCGGGCAGCCACTCTTCCAACACCTCGGCCAGGTCGCTCTTGAGGGCATGGGTATCAATGAGGGTGCGCATGCGCTTGGATGGAATCCCTCCGATCGATTTGAGGTAGGTGGCCATGACCACCGCATCTCGTGCAGCATACTTGACCCTGCCAATGCCGCTCTCTCGAAACCGACCCACGCCGATGACAATGCCCACGGCCTTCGGCTGTTTGAGTATGCTGGTCCGCTTCGGCAGCTGATCGACATCGACCGGCAGCGCCACAACCTCCGTCGCAGATGCAGGCTTCATCGCCACTAGAAACTTCTTGGCGGACGGTAGCTGGACCGCTGGGGACCCGGCACGCAATATCAGCGTCAATTCCGCCTGCACGGCGTCTTTGACCGTGCCGACTTTGCCGTCCAGCGTCAGGTGTTTCACCTCGCCAGGCTGCAGAGCGCCGACGGATACCACGCTGGGGATCCGCTCGATCAAGGGTGGCGTGGCGGTCACCGACAACTCGACAGCCCGTGCGGTTCCAGGCCCTTCATTTTTGACTTCAATTTCGATCGTGACGGCTTCACCGGTATGCAGCACCTGAGTGCGATTCTCGTTACGGACGATCGCCCGGAATATCACCGTGGCAGGCTCGTCCACTGGAACCGGCACAGAAACGGCTGCCGCCGACTGCGGTGCGATTGTCGGTTTCGCAGATACGGATACCCCACTGGTTGAAATCGGAGACGGCGGTGGGACGGTCGCCGCGACTGCCTTGGGGCCACCAGCCTTGCGTGCTTGGGCGGCATCGATAATGTTATGCGACGTCCCGAGTTGCTTGGCCATACCATCCGTCACATAATCCATGGCCTCTTGGGCAATCGTATCGAGCCCCTTCACATCACACGAAGCCTCGGTGACATCGACCTCTCCACGGCCAATACTTTGAATTTTCTTGCTGTAGAGGACCGTGCCATCGGCAGCCGTATAGGCAAAGTCCAACCCCATAGTAACCATGGCTGGATAGCTCTTGTGGGCCTTTCGAGGGATCGCCAGATCGACATGGGCCAGGCCCAACGCCGTATCGACATAGCCATCCGGCACCGAAGAAGATCCGGTCTCATCCGTCAGGACCTTTTCAAAGACGCGGCCTGTTTTCCGCTTAAGCATGTCCTGTAATGGAGCGCCGATCGGCAAGGATTGCGCCTGGCCGCAGGCGTCCTGATAGGTCAGTTGTGCCCCGGCGATACTGGGGTCAGATTGAAGTTGGACGGTCAGGGGGAGATAGTATCCGACGGTTGCGCCGTCTCGACTCGAAAAGAGCGAACAGCTCGTCAACGTCGCAACACACAGCCCAGCAACAACCCCCGAGGCTGCACGAAACAGGAAGGAAGGACGCGCTGAATCAATGACCTGCACAATCATTCTTATACAGAAAAACATCCAACCAGCACAACTCGCCGCACGAGCCCCGCGAGACATGCGAGACATGCGAGACTTGCGGGACAGGCGAGACGCGAGGGTTCGATGTCTGATGTTCACAGTTTTGGAACTTCGAACCCAGAACTTCGAACTTCAAGTCGCGCCTTTCGCACCTGTCTCGCGCTTCCCGCTCCACGCGCCGCGGCGTGGCGTTGACAGTCCCGAACCCCTCGGCTAAGTTCACGCCCATGACCGATTCTTCTTCGCCGTCACCGGTATCGCCATCGCCGACGCAGTTCTCCTGGTCGGCCATCAGCCGACTCATTCGCCTCCAGAACCAGACTGGGACCTGGCTGCTCATGCTCCCAACTCTGTGGTCCTTAGTCTTGGCCGCTCGCGGCATGCCTCCATTTCACTTGTTCGCCATCTTTGTCACCGGGTCCTTTGTGATGCGCAGTGCAGGGGTCGTCTTGAACGATTTAGCGGATCGATCCTTCGATCGACATGTGACGCGCACGCGGGTCCGTCCACTCGCATCGGGTGAACTCAGCGTCACACATGCCCTACTGGTCGTCGGCTTCTTCCTCTCATTGGCCGGAATACTCGTGCTGCTCCTTGATCCGCTCACGATTCTCTTGAGTCCGATCGCCATCCTCTTGGCCGGCCTCTACCCATTTGCCAAACGCGTCATCCACGTCCCGCAAGCCATATTGGGTATTGCCTTCGGCTGGGGCACCATCATGGCCTGGACCGCCTCGCAGGGGGCCATCGAAGCGCCGGCCTGGTGCCTGTTCGCTGCGACGGTCTGCTGGGCGATCGGATACGATACGATCTACTCGCTTCAAGATCGAGAGGACGATCGTCGGATCGGCGTGAAATCCTCGGCGCTGTTGTTCGGTTCATCGACGTGGCTCGCCGTCGGCACGGTCTTCTGCGCGATGCTGCTGCTGCTGGGACTCGCAGGCTGGCTCGCCCACATCGGCTGGATCTACTATGGAGCGCTCACTGCCATTGGAGTGTGGTGTCTGAGGCAAGCCCTGCAACTCAGGCAGACCGTGCCAACTCCCACTGCCTTCCACATGTTTCAACAACATGTGTGGGTGGGAGCCGCCGTTCTCATCGGAATGGTTGCGGGATTTCTGCTCTAACAGGATGCTGAAAAAATCCGCCAGCCTGTCAGGTTTGTTTGGTCTATCTTGTTCATTTGGTTCCTTTCGTTCGAAGAACGAAAGAAACCAGACAAACCAAACAGACCAGAGAAACCAGATAGACCGAGCTAGTCTCAGGCCTGCTAAGTTCAGCTCGCCGGCTTCTCGACCGGGGCAACCGGCTTGTCGATCAGGGCATCCGGCTGGGCTGGCGCACGCAACGTACCAAGGTACATCGTCACGGCCTTGGCATCGGCATCGCTGAGCCCGAGCGCTGGCATCCTGGTTTCCGGCTTCATCGCCTGCGGGTTCTTCAGCCACCGATAGATCCAGGTCCCGTTCAATCTGAATCCTGCGCGGTCGAGCGCCGGCCCGACCTTGCCACCCTCTGCGCCAAGGCTATGGCAGCCGTTGCAGCCATACTTGTTCTCATAGAGCCGATGGCCGAGCTCCACCATCTTCGCAACCTGTTCCGGTTTCACGGTGAGATCGGGCCGGGCGACACTCACGCCTTTTCCTGGTCTCGTCACCAAATTATTCGACGCAGCCTGCGCAGCATCGAGGTCTTTTTTCGCCTGCACCATGACTGCCATTTCCTTGGCATAGACGGCATCATCAACCTCGACGTTTTTCTTCTCGGCCTCCTCGCTGGCTTGCTTCTCGGCCGCCTCATACGTCTTCGTGGCCTGGTCAAAATTGCCTTGGGCCGTGAGGAGCGCCGCAGCCAACTCCTTCTTCCGCTCCTCGACTTTAAACTCCATCTTCATGCCGTGGAGGCCGCGGACATAGCCGACAATGGCCCAAATTTCGTCTTCAGATAGGGTGTACTTGAACGTAGGCATGGTGGGCACGGCAAAATCGTCGTCACCGATCACGTCCCCGCCCTCACTCGTATCCTTCATGTCGCGCGAAATCGTATTGAAGATGTCTACGTCCTTGAGGGTACTCATCTCTGATTTGTTCGTGAGATCTTTGGGCTTCGGATCGGGCATCGAGGACCAATTGAATCCTTCGTTCTGGCGTCCGCTCTCACCGTGACAATGCGAGCAGTAGTGGCCGTAAAGTTCATGCCCCTTCTGCTGCTGCTCGTTCGCACAACCCCCGGCAGACATGGCCCAGACGCCAATCAGTACACCCAGCACTCCCATTACGTATAGGCGAGCGGCCTTCATGCTGAATGCCCTTTCTTGAGCTTGCGGATCAGAACGAACTGAAATCCGAGAGCCACGCCCACGGCGATGGCCGCATAGTAATAGCTGGAATAATCCGGTGGCGCCTCTGCTCTGAAATTCCACCAGGAGGTGACCGCCTTTTGTGACCCCTTCTCCTTCAGCTCGCCGCTTACGTCCTTCTTGCCATCCCAGACGGCGAAGGCAATATTGATAAATCCACCTGTCGCAATCTGTGTATCTTCGTCCGGATGTTCGGTGGCGAGTGGCCGCGTAAAGACCACTTTCCATGTGCCATTGGCGTAGGTGCCTTTGGCCTTCACGTCTTGGTGCGTCTGGACCTTGAGTGTGCCAAAGCCCTTGGCATTCATGTCGACGCCTTTATTGTCTTTGTTCTTCCAATACCAAATATTGACCGGCCCACCTTCCACCTGCGCCATCGGCTGGCCATGCGCAAAGTGGGCTTTCTTATCGCCCACCATGAACTCAATCGCGGCTGAATCGTCTGGATCTTCCGTCGGGTCGGCGTACTCCAAGAGAATGGCGACATTGGTCCCGTCATGCAAGGCACGCACGTTCAGATCTTTAACTGTCGCGTCCAGAATACGGTTCGGCCAATGGACTTGAGGCGACATCGGGAATCTCGCCATGGTTGCGCTGCTCCACACCGCCGCATTCGGATCATCGGCCGGCAGGGCGCCCTTCACCATCGGAGCACTCACCGAGACGCTTTGCAGGGTTGAGCCGGGTGGAGCGGTGACCGCGGCCTTTTCCTCGGCTAGGACAGGCTGCACAGTCAGGAATCCCATGGCAAGCCATACACCGACGACGACATTCGGAACGATGTGGTTCAGTCTCTGTGTCATAAGTTCCGTCCTCTCTCTACTCACGTCTCAGAGGGTGGGGCTATCTGCCTTCCACTGCGCGCGTTTTCTCACCCGCCCAACCCCAGCGGACCAAAATGCGCTCATCCCCGAACGAGCACCTTCTTGAGTCCGCGTATTCCCCCGACCGTCTTACTCGTCTCTTCAAGGGGCCAGCGGGCTTATCTCCAACTGCGCGCGTCCAACGAGGGCCTTCTGAGGCCGCGCGTTGCGCGAGCAAGGGAGAGAACCCGTCCGCCCCGCTACTCTACTCCCACGTCCTCGGCGCTTGATGCGCTCCATCGTACTCGCCCAAGATTATTTTCCAGATCCATTCGTCAGGAAGCTCTACTTCCCAGCGAGGCATCGCGGATTTCCATGGCATCCCTTCGATCGGGAGACCGACACCGCCCTTCTTGATGCGCCAGAAGAGATAGCTTTCCTGGAGCATGGCGATCGTCGTTGGATCGGAGAAGTTGGCCGGGGGAGGATTGAATCCCCTGGACGCCGGCCCCTTGCCATCGAAGTTTCCGCCGTGGCAGGGGGAACAGAACGCGGCATAGAAGCCCTTCCCCTGCTGGATGGCGTCTGGTGTCTTTGAAATTGGATTCGACAAGCCGGTATATTCGCCTGGCGGAGCCGGGTGAATTGTCCGGTTTTCTGATGGCGGCGCATCGCTTACTGCCGTACTGTTATAGGTTTGCCAGCCGACCAGCAATGGAAACAGAATCAAGACGCCGTAACGCAATGCTTGCAGCCCGCCGCCACCTTCTCCCGTCAAGAAGCGTTGGATCGGACCCCAAAAGGCCTCTTTGGACTCTGCGCTCACTGTGGCGAAGATCACAAACCCCGACGTCGTCAGCATCATATAGAGAAAAACCAGACTGGCCGGCAGCGGCGCCGAGCCAGGGATATTGGGCACCATAAATTTCAAGATCGCATAGACGACCATATTCAACACGATCAGCTTGATCAACGGCCCCATAGGTTCCTCCTCAGTGCGCTTGCGCCACGGCCACTGGACCGGACTGGGCTGCCTTCGCCGGAGCGGCAGGCACCTCTCCCGGCACGGCCAGTTCAGCTACAGTGACAGAAATCGGCTCCCCGCTCATCTGCTGCAGGAATG
The DNA here is from genome assembly GCA_003135435.1 of Nitrospira sp. Taxonomy (GTDB): domain Bacteria; phylum Nitrospirota; class Nitrospiria; order Nitrospirales; family Nitrospiraceae; genus Palsa-1315. Next base: position 6,491 of record PLBR01000178.1, read on the forward strand.
CAATGACCGAAAGAATTTCATTCTTAGACAGCCCGATAGGATTCTTATTGATGTAGGGCATCCGGGCCGGATACTCCTTCGCCACGCCTTCATGGCGATAGTCGAGATAGATATAGGCCTGCGGTTGCGTCAAACTTTCAAAGATAAACTCACGGCTCAACTTGGCCCCGATCCCCTTCAGGTCCGGGCAGCGGGCCGATTCGCTGGGGCCGATAGTATGGCAGAGCGCGCATTGGCCCTTACTAAAGAAGATCTTCTGCCCGATGGTCGCCATATCGGTCGGCGTTTTGACCGTGGCAATATCGAACTTCTCCTCAACGGGCGGCAACGACGCCATCTGCGGCACCGACAACGCGGTGAGCGTGAAGAGGCCCAGCACAATCGCGACGAATCCTATGACCCGGACGAATGTAGCGCGAATGAAGAGGAGGATCAGAACCCCGCTTCCTATCACTGAGAGGCCAATCAACTGTAATTTGACAACTTCGCTCATATGCCCCCTTCGGGTCGTTAGAAGTGCTGGGTTCTGAGTGCTGAGTTACACTCAAAACTCTGAACTCGCAATTCAGAACTTGCGTGCTTTCGGTTCATCGAGCGCACTCGATGCGCCTGCCAATGCCGGCATGCCGTGCGGCAACTCGCCTTTCGTCGATGCGCTAGGTGCTTTCGCCTTATCGCCCATCGTGGCCACCCAGAAAATGAAGGCGACAAGCATGCAGAAAAAAAATGTGCACAAGGCCATGATCGCAGCAGCAGAACCGAGCGCCGGTGAATACGCATATGGCGACGTATCGCGGAGCACGCCATAGACATGCCAATGGACGCGAGAGGACGACCGTGCGTAGCCCATCAGCGTCATCAGGAGGATGACCATGACCGCGTTGAGGACGAGGGCGTACCCGGCACGGGGAGGCATCTTGCCCCAGACCATTTCCGTCGTGGTCTTGGCACTCTTTAGCAGCAAGGCCGTCAGCGGAGTGATCGTCACCATGACACCGATCACGACCAACACCTGCGTCGTCGAGAAGTAATTGATGCGAATGATAGCGGGAACGAAATACCCCCACACGCCGAGGACGATCACCGCGATCGCCGAGAGGGCAAGGATACCGCCCATGATCGCTTTGGCGACCTTGGCCCAGCCCGCCGTTTCCTGCTTGCCGGCCCGCCAATACATGATGAAGCTCATGAATGTGACGAGGATCATCAGATTCGCCACAGTCATCTTGGCCGACATGACGCCGAACACGCCAAGAAGAGGATGGTGGCTGCCCCCCATCTTTCTCGCTTCTTCCATACTGGCCACGAGCGAGTGGGGCGTCATCCAGACAGCCAGGCACAGCAGCAGCGCAATCAACATCGCCAACATCGGCTTCCGGTATTTCATCTCAGAGCCGGGGATGCGATAGGTAATCCCCATCCAGAAATAATAATTCGATCCGAGAAAGAGCACCCCGATGAGCATGGCTTGCAGAATAAACAGCCACGACAGGAAGCCTCCCATGAGCGTGATGCCCATCTGCTGGTTGTACTGATACACTTCCCGCATGAGCCAGTAGCCGGCAAAAGGGAGCGACAACAGACCGAATACGCCGATGAAGTTCCCGACATAGCCCATCCAGTCGTAGTGGTCGCGCTCTTCCGTGTTCCTGGCAGACAAATAGCGAATCCCGGCATAGGCGCCGCAGATGTACCCACCGAGCACCACGTTCGCAATGATGCGGTGAATGTTCACCGGCCACCAGGTTGGATTCCATGTCGCGGCCCAGGCCCGCGCGATATCCGATCCCTCGGCAAGCACGACCGGACTGGCCTGGAATGTCGCCCAGGAGTTCGGCACGATCATGATGAAGAACGCGAAGAAGTTGAGCAAGAAGCCGAGCAAAATATGAAACTTCTTCTTGCCGCCATCTTGCATCGTATCCCAGCCATACCAATAGAGGTACAGTGTCGCGGTCTCGACCAGGAAGAGGAGGCAGTAGACGATAAACGACGGGAAGAAAATATCGGTCAGGTAGTTCATCAACTTGGGATAAAACGAAATCAGCAGGAACAAAAGAATTCCACCGAAGAGCGCCGTCGTAGCATAGGCGGAGGTCAGGAGCTTGGTGAATTCCTTGGCTAATTTGTCGTAACGCTTTTCGCCGGTCTTCCATGCGACGACTTCGCACAACCAGGCAAAGATCGGCACACCCAACACAAATCCCGCGAGCAACAAATGGAGCTGCGCGACAACCCAGATCACGTTACGGCTGCCGACATAGGGAATGTCACGATACTCGGTCGGGGCTGCCGGTGTGGCATCCGCCCCAAAGGCCAGCGCGGGAAGGCTGAGGAGGCCCGCTGCCAGCACGAGCATCGAGAGCGTCCCTCCATGATCGCTGCCGGTCTGGAGAAGCCTCTGAATCCATCCACCCTGATGTCGCATCGCCCTCACCTCATCATCTCCCACATTACGGTTTCTTGGCGGCAGGCGGAGCCGGTTCTGTTTCTGCCGGCGCTTTCACTGCTTCTTTGCCTGCCTCACCTTTTCCCTTACTCTTCTCTTTTTCCAATTCGGCTTCTGCCCGCTGTTCTATCAGCAAGTCAACCTGCGCTGCAAGCTGTGCAATCATCTTTTCGTCTTTATTCAGCGTCTCAAGGGGTTTGAATACAGGCTCCGCTTTCACTTCCGGCTTCTTGCAACAATCGTGCGGGTGCGGCGTGAATACCGGAAGAGAAGACCAGAACAGGAGCGACAGCACAACGGCCGCACCAGACAATGCGACCATCATCAATCCTTGGTCCGCAGGCACCCGCATCAAGTCCCAGCGGGTAATCAGTCCTTGATAATTCTCTGGCGTATGCCGTGCCGACTCTACCGTCCCACGGATTACTCGTCCCACGAGAGAGAAACCGATGACGAACAACAACAGAAGCACCCCTGTGGCCACAGTGCCCCAAAGGGTCAGCTCAATGCTGATCCGCTCCGGAACAGGAGTTCCCTCCAGAAAACCCGTTTCGAATATCGAACGGGCGGCAGAGATCGCGCCTTGAGTGGTCGCACTCTCGGCCACCCAGAGGATCGGCACATAAATGGCGCCGACCAATGCACACTTCCACCAGAGAGTCAGCCCCAACCCATCTGGCGGTTCGCGCCGCAACCGTTCGAGGAAAAATGTTCGTCCCGCGACTCCGAGCGCCCAGATGTCGATCGGAATGGCCAACAAGAACAGCAACGCGATGCCGACGCCTTCACCGAGGTGTGAGTCCAATCCCAGGGTGATCGTGGGAAGAGCAAACACCGTGACCGGACTCGTCAGGAGCATCAAGAACGCGAGAAAGATTCTGGTTTCAAAATGCACCATCCCGAGCGCCAGAAAGACCACGGCAAAGGCCAGCTTGATCGGCAACCCGGTCCAGAATGCGGGCCAGAGAATGCCAAGCCCTAGCTTTGAGGGGGATATTTGCTCGTTCATGCAAGTACCCAACGATGAACACAGAGCGATGCGCGCTGAACGACAGCGCGTCCGGGTGACTTCAGCGTTCCGCCCTTCTCGTTCAGCATCGATGCACCCTAATCCAAAAAATCTCGATTGATAATGGCCGATACCGTGAAAATCAGCATCGAAACCATGAACAGCACCCATACGGTAAGGGCAATGGGGCGCTTGAAAATATTCCGCTCGGGGCTGCGGTCGATGAAGGGCAACGCAATCAACAAGGCCCCAAGGACGCTGGGGAAAAATAACGCACCGAGAAACTGCCCAAACTCACCGGAAAACATCTTCAGACGCAGGTGCTGGAATAAGAACAGGAAATACCATTCCGGTTCCGGGTGATAATCGCCCGGGTCAGGCGTCGCCTCGTCCAACAAGACCACCGGCTCCCAGAAGGCCAGCGCACAGATGCAGGCAAACACCACCGCCATCCCGACGATGTCCTTCCAAATCTGCCGCGGAAAAAAATAGTCGGTCTTCGCCTTCAGCTCATCCGGCGTACCCCGGAATGGACCACCAGGTCCCGCGCATCTAAAGAGGAAGAGATGCAACCCGGCCAACGCCATCAGGCTTGCGGGGAGCACCATGACGTGAATGACGAAAAACCGGCTCAATGTCATCTGTCCAGGAGTCGCACCTCCCTTGAGGAGCCGCGATAGGAAGTCGCCAATGAGCGGCGTCTTATCCATAATCTCGACGCCGACGGTCGTCGCCCAATAGGCCCGCTGATCCCACGGGAGTAAATAGCCTGTGAAGCCGAATCCCATCACGATGGCGAAGAGACCCAACCCAACGAGCCAGATGAGTTCACGCGGTTTCTTATACGCGCCCCAGAGAAAGACCTGGGACATATGCGCAAAGATGCAGACCACCATGGCCGTGGAGCCCCAGAAATGGTAACTCAGCAGGAACCAGCCGTAGTCGACGTCATGAAGGATGTATTGGGTACTGGCGTAGGCATGGTCGGCAGTGGGCACGTAGTACAACATCAGCAATACGCCCGTGACCGCCTGCATGATGAAGATAAACAACAGAACCGACCCGAAGACGTAGGCCCAGCGAGAGCCGCCAGGGACCGCCTCATTGAGCATCTTGGCTGTAAGCAGCTTCAGCCCAACCCGCTCATCGACAAAGTCGAAGACTTTCTCGATGACCGTTGGCTGCGTGCCGGCAGAAGGAGTATGGCTCATCTAAACCATCCGCGATTGGGTCTTCGTCCCGGCTTTGAATTCCATATCGATAATTTGCACCTCGCCACTCTCGGACACCTGAATCGGCAGCAGGTCGAGGGAGCGCGGGGCGGGGCCTTCTATCACCTTGCCGGATGCATCATAGATGCTCACGTGGCAGGGGCAGAGAAAGACCGGCCCGAGCACCTTGTGCTTTCGCCATTTAAATCCGCACCCTAGGTGGGGACATTTTCCGGAAAATGCGACGTAGGGCACGTCCTTCTTATTGGTCCAGAGGGTTTTCCCAGTGGCATCCCGGAATTCCATATCCTTCCCTTGATACACCTTTTCCAGCAACGCGGGAGTCGCCTTTACGAGCCACACGTTCTTCTCGATCTCAGCTTCAGGCAGATAGGCCTCTTTGACCTTGTGCTTGAACTCGAACTGGGTCCCGGTATCGTCCGCCTTCACCTTTCCGACGTTGCCGATCTTCTGCCATCTGTTGTCGAAGGGTGCATACATCGGCTTCATCACGAACTTCAGCACGGGGTAGACCAGCGGCAATCCGATAAACAGCCCCATCACATAGGTCAAGTTCGCGAAAAACGTCCGCCGCTTGACGTTCCGCTCCAACTCAGGGAACGGCACCAGCACTTCGCCCGGCGCGACGTGAACATGCTTCTCAAGGCCAGGGACTTCTATTTCATGCAGCGTGACATAATCATCACGCTTGAACGGCGGCAAGCTCATGACCTCGGACGAGGACGACCGCAGTTGCACCAGATCGTCGGTCACGGTCTGCACCGCGCCCATCGGCACTTGCCTCTCGCCCGCGCCATCCATCGACACGACGAGATGGCTGACCTCAAAGGACAGCGGGTCCATGATGACCTTGGTCACTTCTCCGACTTCTCGATCCGTACAGCGGACCTTTGATTTCAGTTGGGGCTGCATGCTACTTCTTCTTAATCGGCTTTGGGGTGGGCACCGCTGTATTCTTGAAGGTACCCAGCCAGGAGGCGAGCGCCACGACGTCGTTTTCCTCCATGAGGTCCTTATACTTGTCGGGCATCTTGCCCTTCTCCCACTCCTTCTCGAATCCTTCGGCCATAAAGCTCTTGGGATCGAGAATTTTCTGTTTAATCTCATCGACCGAGAGATACGTTCCGATGTTGTCCAACTCCGGACCGCGCTTCTTTCCGCCTTCACCCTTCAGCTTGTGGCAGTTGTAACATTCTTGCAGCTGCCACTGCTCTTCACCCATCTTCATAAAATCTCCGGTTGCCGTGCTGGTCGTTGCCGGGGAAGCACCGGAACCTCCTGCCGCCGGGTCTTTCGTCGCCTGGTCTCCGCCCAATGCCTTGAGCCGCACCGTTAAGGCTTTCACCTGCTCATCGAGCGCCTTCGCACGCGCAATCAACTCGTCAGCCTTCCCCTGGTCGGTCAAGAGCCGTTTGGGCTTCAGGATCTTGTCGATCTTCCCCATCTCATCTTGTGGATCGTATTGCGGCCACATCGAGGCGCCGGAAATGAAGGCCGTGCACAGCACGATGTAGAACGCCACTAAGACGATCACAGACTTTAATCCGCCCATCGGCTTGAGCGCCGGCGCGTCCAACAATATGAAGACGGCAGATCCCAGCATCGCGTAGGCAAAGAACATCATCTGGAAGATGACGGGAAACTCGAACATTCTCGTCAGACCGACAAGTACGCCGCCCACCACCAGACCGACTATCAGTTTCTTAATCACATTCCACATATAGATTCTCTTTCCTTCAGTAGGCGTTCCGCATCCCGGTTATTTGGCCCTGGCAGGAACAGGACTGACTTCGGGTGCATGCCCCTTCGCATCTGAAGGCCGAAGGGTCACGATAATGGCGAAACTCACGACTGCGAAAAAGACGACCGTAATTCCGGTAATCCACCAGGCGGAATACGACAGCGTCGGCGTGAAGGACTCCGCGGTGAAGTCGGGCAACAAATTGTAGGTGTGGTAGTACTTCCGCAGCAACGAGCGGACGGCGCCCATCAAGCCCATCGTCCAAATCGAGCTGAAGGCCAGGAAGATCAACACGAACTGGGAGACAAAATCGATTTTTCCCCAGACAATCGTGCCTTGCCTGATGGCCCGGTTATAAATGACGTAATTGATGACCGTGACGAACACCAACGTGAACGCCGCCGAATTCTTGGCCGGCATCAACGCCAGGAAGTTCCAATCTGACGGCAGCTCCAACTCCGCCACCATCTTGGCGCCGGTGGGAACGAAGCCATGGGGGGTAAGCCAGATGGCGTCGCCCACGACGACCATCAAGAAGCCGACTTTAATGACGGTCCGCGCAGACACAGTCATCGGGATGAACCGGCCCAGCGTGAACGGCGCCAAGATCAACGGCAGGAGGAACGCCAACGACATCGGGTCGGGAACCGGATAGACCTCCATCACTTTGGTCATCACCAAGGGGAGCAACACCATCACGATGGGGGCCAGGATCGTCATCCGGACCTTGTCCGCCCCCTCAATACGTTTCATGCTGAGCCAGATGTAATAGTTACTCGCCAAGAACATGAGTCCGATCATCGCTCCCTGCATTTCGAAAAACATCGAGAGCTGGTCGGCCATCATGTACGGGCAGATCGACGCATCATAGTCGCAGAGCTCGTACGCCAACAGATACCCCATGAAGGGCAGGAACAGCATCGCGCCCACGCCGATCAGATTTCCAACAAAGCCCATCCAATCGTAGTAGGCCCGTTCTTCGTCTTTTTTTGCCCCCATGTACATATAGGCGGCGATCAAGCCCGCCACAAATCCTCCGAACGTCACGTTGCCGACAATCCGGTGGAGATTGAGCGGCATCCAGCTATAGTTGGCGACCTTGTCCCACAAGCTTGCAGTTAGGAGGAACTCTTGGGGCGAGATACCCTCCGCCTTCACCGGAGTATTCATGAACGATGTCGGGCCGTTGATCACGAACAGCGTGATCAAGCCGACCAGATTCAAGAGCACACCGAGGGCGATATGACGGGATTTCTTCTCACCCTTCCAGGCGTCCCACGTGTAGAAATACATGTACAACAAGATGGTCTCGCCGATGAACAGCGCCGGATAGATCACCGCGAACACGAGATAGAACTGATTGATGAACCACGTGGTGAACTGCGGGTACGTTGCGAGGAGCACGAAAATAAACAGGCCCCCGGTGAGGGCAGTCATGCTGTAGAGAATGACCGTCACCTTTGTAACCTCTTTTGCCAAACGATCGTATCGAGGCTCTTGTTTCCGATACCCCAGCCACTCTGACATCACGACAAACATCGGGGCGCCGAGAATGAACGCCGCAAATAGAATGTGAAGCTGGGCGACGATCCATACCGCGGTCCGATTCCCCGTATAGGGAAAATCCACCGGAGACGCGCCAGGAGCCTGGGCATACGCCACTCCTCCGAACAACGCCAGAAGCGCACAGGCTGCCACGAGACTGCGCTGCCACGTTTTCATGATGTTTCGCCGCCCCTCCTCACTAGATTGAAGTCCGCTTACTTGCCCGCCGGTGCCGGAGCAGCCGGAGCTGCTGGAGCTGCCGCAGGAGCAGCTGAGACGCTCGCCGCATCGACCCATGATTTCTTATCGGCGTCCCATCCCTTGCCAGCCAGCCCGAAGTTCCGCTCAAACAAGATCAGCTTCCAGACATCTTCTTCCGCTAGCTTGCTTTTCCACGCCTTCATCTTGGTGTTGGGGACCCCTTCGGAAATCCGCCAGAACCACACTGAATCGGAGTAGAGCTTCATCCGCTCGCCGACACGGAAGTCACGGGCACCCGCCTTGACCGGCTTGCCGTCCTTGCCATGGNNGGCAGCTGGCACAATTCACATCGGGGTTTGTCTCGCCGATGAAGAGCTTCCGCCCTTCTTCCAGTTTGGCCGCATCGGCCCACCAACCGGCCGGCATATGTTTGTCGGCGTACTCAGCAGGAGCAGGCGGCGGCGGAACGATCGGCCCCTCCCCTCCTTCTCCTCCCCCCCCGCACGCGACCATAAAGAGCCCCATCCCCAACACCACCGCCAACTGCATCACTTTCATCTGTTTCATAACCATCCCGTGCTCCTTTTTTCCTGCCCACATTGATGACGTTTCACTTTCACACTAAGACGAAAAAAACGCTTTCACCGGGAGGATCATCATCCCAGTAAAAGCGCCGATCCTAACGAATCCTGTGATGCCACGCGCACTCCCCTGCCACTTCAAGTAACCGATCCAGCGAGGTGCACATCAAGCCCCACGGACCGCTTCGGTTATTTCTTACGCTTGCCCTGAGACTTCCCTTGTTTCTGCTCCTGCTTCCGCCATGAACGAATCAGTTTGACCCCGATGAACCCACCGACTGCTGCCGCCACAGCCCCCGACCCTAGATAGACCCATAGAGGAATACTGCCTTTGTCGGATATGCAGCCGGTTCCAAAATTGACCTGGATTCTTCGCTCTGCCTCTAGATCTTTCGGATCAAACGAGATTTTCTGTAGCTGCTGCTCCCCCTTGGCTTCAATCAGCAGCGGGTCGCCAAGATTATCGTTATGAAGATGAAATGCCGCTTTATAGTATCCGTCTCCATCGGTCTTGACGATCTGCCCATACGAGATTTTTGTATCCTTGACGAGCACATCTATATTCGCGCTCCCTTTTCCATCGGCCCCGCATACAAACCCTTCGACCGTAAACCGATGGTCGGCTTCATGTGTCGCAAAAACGACTGAGGGGAGACCGCCCACCATCGCAATGGCTAGGATCCACTCTCGCCATCGCGATTCACTCTGTGCGATCTGGCTACGCCTCACGTGGTCTGGACTGACGCCTATTCCCGTCGCCGAACTCTTGCGTCCGCCTCACACAACAATACGTGTGTTTACCAACAAGCCCGGCCAATTTTGAGGCCGCCATTTTTAACATAGCCCCTACCCGTTGTCAACGAATTGACGGCCCGACCGGACGGAGAGACAAGCCCATTTCCAAGCACTTGGAGAGGGCCATCTGCGCTGAGCCTGTGTAGAAAAAAGATGAGAAGAAAACGCTACGATCGGAAGACGGAGAACTTACAGAATTCCTCGTGCTTGTGCGTCGACTGCGACACGTTCCACTTCGGCCCGTCGCTCCAAATCCTTCTTGGCGATCCAGGTCTCCCAGGATTTCCCCGTGGCCGTATCCTCACCGGTGAAGGCGATCGCGGCAATCTGGTCATAGCGAATGTGCCGTACCTGGGAACTGTCGGAAGGGAACACCTCAAGAGAGGAGTCGGCGCCTTTGACCTGACGATTGAAGAGATACCCGCTGAGGGATTCGCCGGATTTCAATGACACCGTCACATCGCCTCGATAATCGAACGCCAGCTCCACCGCTTCTGCGAGCTCAGCGAAAGAAGCCGGCTGAAATACGCGACCTTCGGGCGATCCCGCAACGCCGCCAGGACTATGGTTCTTGGTATCTGTCATCTAGAAGCCAGTCATTGGTCAACAGTCAATTGTGTGACCATTACTACGAATTTTCGCTGTTGCGCCTGACCAATGACTATTGACTGATGGCCTGCTTAGCGCGAGGTAGGGAGCATCGTCAACTTGACGGTCCGACCAAACCCGGACAGCGATCCGAACGTATCTTCTACGGCAGACGGTTCATAGCCGCAATGCACCATGCAATCGGCGCATTTCTCATTCCGCCCTGTTCCGTAGTGATCCCACTCCGTACTTTCCATCAGTTCACGGAACGTCTTCGCGTAGCCCTCTTGGAGCAAATAGCAGGGCTTCTGCCACCCGAAGACGTTATAGGTCGGATTGCCCCAGGGCGTGCATTGGTACTCCCGCCGCCCCATCAAGAAATCCAAGAACAGCGGCGACTGATTGAACTGCCAGCTCTTCTTCGGGCTCCCCAAAATACGGGAAAACAATTCCCTCGTGCGCTCTCGCTTCAGAAAATGTTGTTGGTCCGGCGCCTTCTGATAGCTGTACCCCGGTGAAATCATCATGCCTTCGACGCCGAGATCCGTCATCGCATCGAAAAACTTCCTCACGCGCTCCGGATTGGCATCATCGAAGAGGGTCGTATTGGTCGTGACCCGGTGCCCTCGCTTCAGCGCCGCTTTGATCGCCTTCACCGCCACGTCATAGACACCGTCCCGGCAGACCGCCAGATCATGTTCGTCTTTCAGTCCGTCCATGTGGACGCTGAACGTGAGAAACGTTGAGGGCTGATACTCGTCGAGTTTTCGCTCCATCAAAATCGCATTGGTGCAGAGATAGACATACCGCTGCTGCGCGACCAGCCCACGGACAATCGCGGGCATCTCGGGATGGATCATCGGTTCGCCGCCGGGAATGCTGACAATCGGGGCGCCACACTCCTCCGCCGCCGCCAAGCACTGATCGGGCGTGAGTCGCTTATCCAGCACATGATCCGGATATTGAATCTTCCCGCAGCCGGCACAGGCCAAATTGCAACGGAACAAGGGTTCCAGCATCAACACGAGCGGATACCGCTTCACCCTGTTTAGTTTTTGGGCAAGCACATACTTCGTGACAGCATACATTTGGGAAAGTGGAACGGCCATTCCTCTCTCTCTTTCTTTTCAATCTATGTTGGTAACGGCGGCGACCGGCCACCGGGCTAGCAGGTTGTAAACGTTCGCGATTCTAACACTCACGGTCGCCGCCGTCAATTTTCTCCGCCCATTAACCCCGCCATATTGCTTTCGGAAGGCTCAGTCGCCACACATTATTTCATTGAAGGGGCGGCAGCAGGGCCAGACGGCACGCGACTCACATACACATGGAGTCGCACGAACTCTGTTTGGAGGCGCCGAGCGGGGTCGAACCGCTGCATCGCAGTTTTGCAGACTGCTCCCTTAACCACTTGGGTACGGCGCCCCGCGCGCATTATAGCGGGCCTTGTTCCGATATCTCAACTTGCACGTTGAAGAGGATGACGAATAAACGGGGGCAGGTGCGTGATTATCGGTTGGGCAGCACGGGGATTTCTTTTCCGAGCGTCGCAGGCTGATCCGACTGCGGAACCATCGATTCCCACCCTTCGTTTGAAGGGACCGCGACCTCCCCATTCCCTTCAGTTTCCTTTTCCTTGGCCATCAGCTCGACCTCGTAAATCAATGTGTCCATCAACTCTTCGATCGGCACCTTTCGGACGAGCTTGCCCTTCTTGAACAGGATGCCTTTGCCTTCACCGCCGGCGATCCCGATATCTGCTTCCTTGCCCTCACCGATACCATTCACGACACAGCCGAGCACGGACACATTAAGCGGCGTCGTAATATGGCCTAGCTTCTTTTCCAATTCGTTGGCCAACTTCACCACGTCGATCTCCACGCGGCCACAGGTAGGACAGGCGATGACGTTGATCCCTCGATGGCGAAGCTCGAGCGACTTCAAGATCTCGAACCCCACCTTCACTTCTTCGACTGGATCAGCCGCGAGTGATACGCGCAAGGTGTCGCCGATCCCCTGCGAGAGCAAATACCCAAGACCCATGGTCGACTTGACGGCCCCCGTCATCGCCGTTCCTGCCTCGGTAATACCGATGTGCACCGGGTAGTCGGACTGGTGCGAAAACAACCAATAGGCATCGATCGCATGGTGCACATCCGACGCCTTCAGCGACACCTTCATGTTCGTGAATCCCACGTCTTCTAATGCGTGGACGGCATTGAGCGCCGATTCGGCCAAGGCTTCCGGTGACGGCCAACCATACTTATCCAGCAACGGCCTCTCGAGCGACCCGCCATTCACGCCGATGCGCAAGGGAATGCCTCGCTCGTTGACCGCCTTGATGACTTCTTCGACTTTCCACCAGGGCCCGATGTTGCCCGGGTTGATTCGGACGCAGTCCACGATCTCAGCCGCTTTCAATGCCAACCGATGGTCGAAATGAATATCCGCGATCAGCGGCACGGTCATCGCCGCTTTGATCTTGGGCAGCGCCGCCGCCGCTTCGTCGTCCGGCACGGCCACGCGGATCACTTCGCACCCTGCGGCCTCCAACTGGCGAATTTGCTCGACCGTCGCTGCGACATCGCGCGTGTCAGTCGAACACATCGACTGCACGGACACGGGCGCGTCTCCGCCGATTTTGAGCTTGCCAACTTTAATCTGCCGCGTTTTCCGTCTTGTGATGTGCATTGGATTTAGATCCGCTTGACGCCTAACGTCTCACGCTTCACGTCTTCGATCAGCTCCCCTGTTCATCTCCGTGCGGCAACCGACCGGCCGATGAAGCAAATGTGAACTTCTCTCGTGAGGGAGCCGGCGTCGTACCAATCAATTCCTTCACGCTCTGATAGATGCCTTCCGCAGTCAACCCGTATCGTTCGCGCAGGAAGTCCTGCGGTCCTTGCTCGATGTACCAATCCGGCAACCCAAGAATCTTCGTCGTCACATCCGTCACGCCGCCATCGGATAGGGCTTCGAGCACGGCTGAGCCAAACCCACCCATCTTGCAGCCTTCTTCAACCGTCACCACGTATCGAACGCGCCTCGCCACCTCGACTATCAAGTCCCGATCCAGCGGTTTCACGAAACGCGCATTCACCACCGCCGTGGAAATACCTTCTTCCTCAAGCCGTTTCGCCGCCGTCACCGCATGCGAGACCGGCACACCGATGGCCACAATCGCCACCTCCGTGCCATCGCGCAACAACTCGCCCTTCCCGATCGGCAACGCCTTCGGCTCCTGATCCATCGTGACACCCAGGCTCAGTCCGCGCGGATACCGCACCGAGACAGGCCCGTCATGCTGGACGCAGGTTTTCAGCATATGCTGCAACTCATTTTCATCCTTGGGCGCCATGACGACCATGTTCGGCATATGGCGCAGAAACGCATAATCGAATGCCCCATGGTGCGTCGTCCCGTCTTCCGCAACCAACCCCCCCCGATCGATGCAGAACGTCACGGGCAGATTCTGCGTCGCGACATCGTGCACCACCTGGTCATACGCGCGCTGCAAAAACGTGGAATACATCGCCACCACCGGACGGAGGCCCTGCGTCGCAAGACCCGCCGCAAACGTCACCGCATGTTGTTCGGCAATACCCACGTCATAGATTCGGTCCGGGAACTCCTTCTCAAAAACATTGAGGCCGGTCCCTTCGCACATCGCAGCCGTAATCGCGACGATCCGCTTGTCCTCGCGGGCCAGCTTGACCAATGACTCGATAGCGATCTGCGTATAGGACGGCCGTGTCGCTTTCTTCGCCGGTGCCCCGGTTTCTCGAACAAAGGGCGGACAGGCATGGAACCACACGGGATTCTCCACCGCGGGCTTATAGCCCAAGCCTTTTTTCGTAATGACATGGAGCAGCACCGGCCCCTTCATCTTCAACACATTTTCCAAGGTGGGCAGCAGATGCTCGAAGTTATGTCCGTCAATCGGTCCCGCATACCTGAACCCAAGCTCTTCAAAGAGCAGCCCAGGGAGGATCGCTCCCTTGGCCAGCTCTTCAGCCCGGCGAGCCCACTTCTGCATATCTGCCCCAATGTGGGGGATTTTCCCCAACAGTTGCCCTGTTTCCTCCCGAACCCTGGCATAAAACTCTCCGGTGAAGGTCCGGTTCAAATAAGAGGAAATGGCTCCAACGTTCTTCGAGATGGACATTTGATTGTCGTTTAGAATGACCAGGAAGTCTTTCCCCAGGCCCCCGGCATGGTGCAGGCCTTCCAGCGTCATCCCGGCCGTCATGGCCCCATCCCCGACAATACAGACCACTTTATGTTTCTGCGCCAATTGCTCACGGGCCGCGACCAGCCCAAAGGCTGCGGAGACGCCGGTACCCGCATGGCCCGCGTTGAATGTATCGTAGACGCTCTCCTCACGTTTGGTGAACCCGCTCATTCCCCCGTACTGTCGGAGCGTGTGAAACTTTTCTCGACGCCCGGTGAGTAGTTTATGTGCATAGGCTTGATTGCTCGTGTCCCATACGATCTTATCCTTGGGGGTATTGAGCAGGTAGTGCAATGCCACCGTCAGTTCAATCACTCCGAGGTTCGAGGCCAGATGACCTCCGACGTTGGAAACCACGCCGATAATCTGCTCCCGTAATTCCTGGCACAAGGCAGGAAATTGCGTCGGTGACAGCCGTTTCAGATCAGCCGGGCTTTGAATGGTCTTCAAAATCGACATGGCAGATGCTCCTTTGCATGAATGCATTGCATGGGCCAGTAACAACGAGCTGGGCTCAGATAAGCATTGGCGAAGCAACGTGGCAGCTTAAACGCTAATCACGTGGAATTTTCACACAGGAATCTCATGTTGTCAAGGGGTTAGCCAATGCGACCCGGCTCATTGGCGACTCGAGCCGGATTCGAACCGATAGGTAAATACTGTTGAAACAGTAAAGTCTGGGGCACTCCCGGTATAAAAGTCGAGATTCTCGACCGCATACACTTGCCACAAGAAGTGCGGGGCCACACGATAGCTGAACCCCAGGACTGATTCTGTCACACCATGGTCCAATACAGCTGAGTCTGTCCCGGAAAACGGCGACGAATAAAAGTCAAAATGAGTCGTGACCGACAGGTTCTACGACCATAAATACTCGATGGCGACAAGCCCGGACAGGGTGGGCCGTAGGCCAAGACCTGCTATGGTGCCGGTCGGAAGAACTCCGGTCACGTTCGCATAGAGCAGCCATCGGTCAGCCACAAGCTTCTCGACAGCGAGACCCAATCCGAAATCCGGACTCCCGCTTCCGAAAAAATCCGATTGATCCCCCGTCGGCAACTTCACTGCGCCACGGAGCGAAACAGCCGGCGTCGCTGCCCCTTCCGTCAGGAGTTGATACTTACTCATCAGTGTCGTATCCCCCAGCCCCATCGCGCCCGGACCTCCGCTCATGATTGTTTGTCCGTTCCGAGTGACATTGAACACAAAGTTGGTATTCTTCAGCGCAGCTCGCGCCGGATTCAAGCCAGTCGTTGCCCGCTCGGCCGCCGTAATGGCTCCATTCATAAATCCCTGATACCGGTAGAGCACCGGTACTTCCAGTCCAAGCTCCAATCTGTCGGTGGCACCATAACGAAGGAAGAGACCGGATCTGAGGGTTTCGAATTTTACGATCACGTTGCCTTTCGGCGACGTTTCGTTATAGATACTGGAGGTCTCAGCAAGTTCCAACCGCATGTCCAGCGTACCCGGTTGCACGACGGTTGCACGGTCGCCAGGAAGACTCAACACCAACTGCTGAAAGGCCTGGAAGTTTCTGACCGGGAACGGACCGAACCCCTCCGCCTGAACCAGTGCAGGCTGGAAAGAAAGAGAGACAAGGAGTGCGGCAAGAATGACGCGATAAAACATCATGCCGCTGCAAACCTCGCCCTCA
Source organism: Nitrospira sp. (assembly GCA_003135435.1). Taxonomy (GTDB): domain Bacteria; phylum Nitrospirota; class Nitrospiria; order Nitrospirales; family Nitrospiraceae; genus Palsa-1315. The sequence continues at coordinate 22,520 of PLBR01000178.1, forward strand.
TTCTTCATGAACGCTTCTGCTGCAATCGCTTGCCTGTGCGTGTGGACCCACGCAGATTAGGCGAATTCGCCGCTCCGACGTTCATCGTCATTCGTCATTCGTGAAGCGTCCTCCGGTGCATGAATTGATTCATTGATTCAAATGGTGCAATGGATCAATCGTCCTACGAGATACGCCCCACGAAGAACGCGCCCCGGGTGATTTCGCGACGAACCATAATGAATCCTCGGGCTATTACAATCACCCATCTGTATAGGGGTCAGTACGGAAAATCGAGTCCGGCAAAGACTGCACCACCCTCCTGACTGTAGCCGTAGTCGACGCGCCCGACTACATTGGGCTTGACAATCGCACGGAACCCTATACCCGGAGTCATGCGGTAGTCCTTAAAGCTGACGTCATTGAAACTATTGAAGACCTGCCCTGTGTCCAAAAACGGCGCCATCTCAAAATCCGCCGTCACCCCCGCAATCTTCGTTCGCACCATGTGAATACGCTCTTCGACACTCCAGGAGAGGAGATTCTTATCGATGAAACGATCGACCCCATAGCCTCGCAGGTTGTTCTGCCCTCCCAACGAACTTTGCTCGAAGAACGGCACCTGATCCCCGATGGTGGCTTGAAGGTCCGCCCGCATGATGAGAATCGCGTGCTTCGATTCACTCGGGAGCAGCTTCTTGACCTCAAGTTCATAGCGAGAATAGACGGGATGATCGCCGTTGTGGATATTCTGGTTTACCTCCGCATAGGCCTTGACGGCCATCCCGTCGGTGGGCGAAACGAGGTTGTTCCGCGTATCGTAATGGAACGTCGCCCGGTTCCCAAAAATGAGCGTCTCGCCTTGAACGCCGTCGACGGAGGGGAACTGCTCACCGGTAAACGGAAGATCCGTTGCGCCTCTCTGTAGACTCACTTGGCGAAATCGCTGACCAACGGAGATCTGCGTCACCTCATTCACATGGACCCCGAATTGCCAGTTTGCCCGCCCTTCACGCGCGGTGTAATTCGTTTGTTCTGACTCTGATGTCGCCTCCCCTATGCCGTAAAACCGAGCGGTGGCGTTTTTGAAAAACGAGGCACTAAAGTTCAATGAGTAGCGCCCCTGACTGAAAGCCGGATCGGCGTAACTGAATACCACTCTGCGCTCAATCTTTTCCGCGACAGATACGATGAGCCGAATTTCTCGCCCCCCTGGCTCGTACTGAAACAGATTGATCGCCCCGCGCATCCCAACGATGGAATTATGAATGAGCATCGGGGCGAGGATGTATTTGAGCTCTCCATCAGGATCAGTCTTCAGAATCGGGACAATCAACCCAACATCGTTCCCATCGTTCTTGCTGGTGGACACGGCAGGAATCGGGAAATATTGAACATCAGCCCGCGCATAGTCCAGTAGCATGGCAACGTTCGCCGTAAGGAACACGAGGGCAACGGCAATGAGGCCGCGCAGGCTTGTCATGGAATTCCTGGAGAGAGTTACGGGGCTTTGATCTTATCGGATTTCTTGCGAAGCTGGTCTACCAAGTCGGCGTAGGTTGAAGAACGGAGAATCTTTGAGAACTGCCCCCGGTAATTATTCACTAAGCTGACACCGTCAACCACCACGTCATACACCCGCCAATCAGTACCCTTGTTGAGCAAGCGGTAGTCGAGCGGAATTTCGACTTTACCGGTCAACACCTTTGTCCTGACTTCGGCATAGTCTTTCTCAGTCCGTTCATTGATATACTGCACTCCTTCTCCGGAATAGCTTTCGATCTTGTCGGCGTAGGAATTGGTTAAGAGTGTCTTAAACAGAGCGACAAATTCTTGTTTGTCTTTGTCGGCCAGTTGATTCCAAGGAGCCCCCATCGCCCGTCTCGACATTTCCTGATAGTCGAACCGATCCCCGACAACCTGTTCCAATCGCTGCCGGCGCTCTTCAGCTCTCCCCGGCTGTTTAAGTTCCTTGTCATGGATGATTATTAGCACCTCATCGATGGTGCTTTTCATGGCCTCGGTCGCGCCACCCGCCACTGCCGGCTGGACGGCCACCCCACCAAGCAGCAACAGCAGACCAGCCATCCCGCTCGCGACCCTACCCCAGCTCCATCTCTGCGCTTGTGTAACGGCAGATCCATTGATCTCCATGTATCCTCCCCCTGTATCAGGATGCTGGAAAAGTCCGTCAGCCTGTCTGGTTCATCTAGTCTATTTGGTTTGTCTGGTCTGTCTGGTTTTTGGTTGAACGAAACTAACCAGATAAACCAAATCAACCGGAGAAACTAAATGAACCAGATAGATCAGTTCACTTTGCCATGAACATACTGACTCACCAACTCCTCAAGATCGAGGCCCGATTCGGTATCGCGTATCGTACCCCCTGGCTTGAGCGGATCGCCACCCCCTCCCGGAGACAGGGCCAAGAATTTCTCTCCAATGATGCCCCGCGTCTTGATAGATGCAATGGTGTCCGTATAGAGCTTCACGGTGTTGTTGACCGCCAGTTTCACCATCGCACGATCCTCGTTGAGCGTAATTCCGCGGACCCTGCCGACCTCGACGCCGGCAATTTCGATCGTCGAACCCGGTTTGAGCCCCGAGGCGCTGGTGAACTGCGCCTCGACTTCGTAGACGTCGCCACCGATTACCTCGAGTTTCCCGAGCTTGATCGACAGATACCCGAGGCACAAGATACCGACGAATACGAAGAGACCGACCACTATCTCCAACTTGGCTTTCTCCATCCTTGGTACTCCTCCCTCACCCAACAAGCAATCCAGGCAACGCCACAGTCCCACCGACTGAAATGAATTCATGGATATCCGGGTCGGTGGTCCGCTGGAACTCAGCAGCCGTGGCCATCGCCGCAATCTTGCCTTTCCAAATCATCGCCACCCAGTCGGAAATCGCGAAGATCTCCGGAATTTCATGGCTGACCATGACCGCCGTAAAGCCGAAACGCCGGTGCATCGTGACAATCAAATCGTGAATCGATTTCGCCATCAAAGGATCCAATCCTGTCGTCGGCTCATCGAAGAGGATGATCTCAGGCTCCATGACCAATGCGCGTGCCAATCCAGCCCGCTTTCGCATGCCACCGCTCAACTCGGCGGGAAACTTGTGCCCCATCCCCGCCAACCCAACTTCCTCCAGCTTTTCCTCAACCCGTCGCGCCACCGCCGGGCCCTTCATGCGCAACTTCTCCCGCAACGGGAATGCCACGTTCTCGAAGACCGAGAGCGAGTCGAACAGCGCTGCACCCTGAAAGAGCATCGCGAAACGTTTCCGCACATCGTTCAAGCGCGTGCCCGACAGCCGAGAGATCTCCACATCGCCGACCCACACCTCACCACGATCCGGCTGCATAAGCCCGATCATGTGCTTGAGGAGCACACTCTTTCCCTCTCCGCTGCGGCCGATAATGGTCGTCAGCTTGCCGACAGGGATAGAGAGATCAATGCCTTGCAAGACCGGCTGCCCACCAAGCTTTTTTTCGACGCCGATCAGCCTGATCATCGAAAACCCGTGATGAGTGATGTGTGACGAGTGACGCGTAACAAGAAAGGATCGCACACCTGCCCAAGATTGGAACCATCTTTCCACCCATCACACTTCACGCATCACCCGTCACCTCTTCAGAGCAGCACCGACGTCAAGAAATAGTCCCATACGAGGATGAGCACCGACGACAAGACCACCGCTTCCGTCGTCGCCCGCCCAAGTCCCTCGGCGCTCTGCCTCGTGTAGAAGCCTTTATAGCAACAGACGCAACTGACGATCAGGCCAAAGCTGATCGATTTGAGAATGCCGCCGTAGACGTCTTTCCATTCCACGGCCGATTCGATCGAGCTCCAATAGGCCCCTTCGCTCACTCCCAACAAATCCACTCCGACAAGGGAACCGCCATAGATACCGACCACATCAAATATGGCCACGAGCAACGGCACCCCGATCACGCCGGCCACCAGTTTTGGTGCGATCAAATATTGCAACGGATTGATCGCCATGGTATCGAGCGCATCAATCTGTTCTGTAATCCGCATGATGCCGATCTCGGCAGTCATGGCTGATCCGGCCCGCGCGGTCACCATCAATGCAGCCAACACCGGCCCCAACTCCCGGATCATGCTCAACGCCACCGCGGAGCCCAAGACCCCCTCCGCACCAAACTTTCGCAAGCTGTAATAGCCTTGAAGCGCCAGCACCATCCCCGTAAACCCCGCGGTGAGCACGACGACGAACGTGGATCTATACCCGATAAAGTGGAGCTGTTTCATGATTTGATGGAATCGAAACGGAGGCCGGACCAGCCAGGCAAAAGCCGACAGCACAAACAACAGCATGCGGCCCATCTCCCGTACACGCATGACGGCCGACGCACCCAGCTGTTCAATCACGTTCGTCATCGGTTACCTGGACAGGCGAGGAGATTCAATGTTTGTCTCCGCATAGCGCTGAAACCATTCAGTCAATCGGTCCGCGGCTACCCGGCTCTGCTTTCGCAGCCGATTCAGCCCCACGACGCTGGAGGGGCGACCGATGAGCGCCCGCATGCCTTTTATCCAGCCAGTGGGCCTGAGAAAGAGATTGAAGTCAAGAGGGAGATCTTCATCTGCCAGATCGGAGACCGTCCGCACGATTGCCATGGGTACGCCTTGTTCCTGGGCTACCACCGCCACCGCGGCACTTTCCATATCGAGCCCGGTCGCGTCGGTCAGCTGATGTAGTCGGCGCTTTTCCTCGGCCTGCCACACCACGGTCTCCGATGATACGACTGCTCCGACCCGCACGACCAACCCCGCATCCTGCGCCACGATGAGAAGGCCTGCGCGTACAGCCCCGTCGCAGAGCACACGGTCATCCCTCATCCTCCAGGTTCCTTCAACATGTACAGAAGACACCGCTGTGCCAACGATGAGGTCTCCCACCTGCGCCGGCACGAGCGCGCAGGCAAAGCCCGTGGACATGACCAGCGACATGGCCTGCTCCTTCAACACCCTTCCAGCAACAGTGCCGGACGCAGCGGGACCGACGCCGGTTTGGATGAGACAATACGTGCGGTCCCCTCGCTGTCCAATATGGCAGCGGACTCCGGCGATTGTCGCAACACGATCCGTCGCGAGCGCGCGCCGAACGGCCTGGAGTTCCCAGCGAGTCGCGGCAAAGATGGCGATGGGATGAATCGAAGATCCTGAGAGGGGTTGCCCCGCGCCAACGGATGACGTCGGCGGAGTATTCAACGATCGGCTCGATGACACCCGGACGCGAGTACCTGCTGCCGTACTTCGTCGGCCCGCATCTTCCCGCGCGTCCGCAGATTCCGGTACATGGCCAAGGCCCACAACGGAAAGTATTTGCAGTACCAATGGTAGCGGAGATAAAGCACCCGGGGGAATCCGGTACCCGTATTGTGGACCTCTTCCCACGAACCATCCTTCATTTGGTGACGGAGCAGATACTGGACGCCGCGAGCGACGCTGAAGGCATCGGTCATCCCGGCAGACATAAGTCCCATGATGGCCCAGGCCGTTTGAGAAGGCGTACTGTCCCCTTTCCCGCTCCATGCAGGGTCGTGGTAAGAAAGGCAAGACTCGCCCCACCCGCCATCGGGATTCTGCTTCGACTCAAGCCAGGCGACCGCACGGCGAATATAGGGCTCCGAGAGATCCACTCCGATCGCACGGAGACCAGCTAGGACGGACCAGGTGCCATAGATATAATTGACGCCCCACCGACCGAACCAACTGCCGTCGCTCTCCTGCTCTCGCTTGAGGAACCGGAGGGCCGGTGCCACAGCTGGGTGCGTCTGATCGTAGCCCAACGCCCCAAGCATCTCGAGGCAGCGTCCGGTCAAGTCGGACGTGCTCGGATCAAGCAAGGCATGGTGGTCGGCAAACGGAATATAGTTGAAGACGATGCGATTGTTGTCCTTGTCGTACGAGCCCCACCCGCCATCCGACCCTTGCATGGCGATTACCCAATTCATCCCCCGCCGGATGGAATCTTGTAACTCGGTGGTCTGAGCCATCCGGACTTTCGACAGCGCCATCAATACCACTGCCGAGTCATCCACATCGGGATAGAGCTCGTTCTCAAACTGGAAGTACCAGCCTCCCGGTTCCGCATCGGGAACCGAGAACTTCCAGTCTCCAACCGTTTTCGTTTGGCGCGAGACCAAGTACGCAGCCGCTTTCTGGAGGGATGGGTGGTCCTGCGGCATCCCGGTTTCGATCAAGGCGTTCATGAGCAATGCCGTATCCCAGACAGGAGAGTGGCAGGGCGTAAGATGCAGCGCCTCGACGCGCTGATCGCCGATCGACACCGTGTCATAGATTTCCAACTCTTCAATTTCGTGGAACACTTTCCGCACCAATGGATCGTCAACCTGATACCCCAAACATTGCAGCGCCATGATCGCATTGGCCATGGCCGGATAAATCGCCCCCAGCCCACCACTGCCCTTGATGTGTTCCAGCATCCAGGTCGCGGCCTTGTGCAAGGCCTTTTCCCGCAACCCACTCAGCGGCATCCGGTCGTACAGTTTCAGCATCGCATCCAACGCGACAAATAAATTGTGCGGGGTGAACCACTTTTGATCTTTGTTGAAAGGCGGGAACTTCCAATAGCGGATCTCCTTGCGCGGAATGAGATACAACTCCTCAATCCCTTGCTCCCGCAGAATCTGACACACCGGCCGGTGCGCGAAGATGATCAGCAATGGGACTAAGACGGTGCGGGACCAATAGGAAATGGCATAGATGTTAAAGTAGAATCCCTTCGGGAGCAGCATCAGCTCAACCGGCATGTGGGGGATGCCCTCCCAGTCGTATTGGTCGAACAGCGCCAGCGCGATCTTGGTAAACACATTCGTTTGGACAACTCCACCCTTTGCGAGGATACAGTCCTTGGCTCGCACCATGAAGGGCTCATCTAGAGACACCCCGCTCACCTTCAAGGCGAAATAGGCTTTCACGGAGGCGCTGATCTCCGAGGGCCCTCCGTAGAAAATGGGCCAGCCGCCATCGGGCAATTGCATGGCGCGGAGATATCGAACCGCCTTGCGCTCTCGCTCGGGATCGACCCGATCGAGAAACCGCCGCAGCAACAGGTATTCAGCGGTCAGCGTAGTATCGGTTTCGAGCTCCGCAACCCAGTACCCCTCTGATGCATGCTGTCTGGACAAAAACCAGGCTTGACTGCGTCGGACCGCGTCGTCGAGCGCATCTACTTGACTGATCGAATGGCTGGTGGAGCGACGTGTCGCAGCGTCGACGGGCGCCGAGAGCATGGACTTGTCTGACACCAGACGCAGCGGCGGAATATTGGGAAACTCGGTCGCCAACCCCAGCTTCTCTGGAACAGAGACGAAGAGGCTATCGGATAGACGATCCAGGAGCGTTCGAATCAGCTTCATTTGTATTGGTCTGTAGAGAAATGCAAGTAGATGAGCCATGAGAGTCACCCGCGTCGTCTCGGGAAAAACACGAAACGGGAGCGGCTCGCTCCTAGAGCCCCCACCGGGGGGTATATAACAGACACCCTACCCTGAGTCAAGAAGCAGAGAGGTGGAAGTCCTCTGAAGTACGAATGTTTTAGCCAATCTGGCGTGCTTAGGCCGGCTGCAAGTTGCCCAGTCTCACCGAGACGATTTTTGAGATGCCTGGCTCTTCCATGGTGACCCCAAACAACGAGTCTGCAATGACCATCGTCCGCTTGCTGTGGGTGATGACCATGAACTGCGCACCTTCGGAGAGCTCACGCAATACGCCGGTAAAGCGCCCGATGTTCTCTTCGTCCAGCGGCGCGTCGATTTCGTCGAGAATACAGAACGGCGTCGGTCTGATCAGGAAACTCGCGAAGAGCAGGGCCATCGCCGTCAAGGTCTTCTCCCCGCCCGAAAGCATGGTGATACTCTTCAAGCGTTTGCCCGGTGGTTGCACCACGATGTCGACTCCCGGCTCCTGCGGTCCGTGGCTTTCTACCGTCTCATCCGCCGGCACCTCGACCAACTGGAGTTCGGCACGACCACCGGGGAAGAACTTCACGAACACCTCACTGAATTTCTGTTGAAGCTCGGCAAAGGTACTGGCAAACATGTCTTTCGTGGTGCGGTTGATGCGCTGAATGATTTCTTTGAGCGAGCCGATGGACGTGGAGAGATCTTGCTCCTGCGTCGTCAGGAATCGATACCGTTCATCCAACTCTTGATGTTCCTGGATCGCCGCCAAATTGATCGGCCCCAGGCGATCGAGCTTCTCGCGAATCTTCTGCAGTTGCTCCCGTAACGCAACTTCATTGACTGCCGGTTGGCCGTCCGGGATCGGCTCCTCCCCGATGGACAGCTGTTCAGGTGTCATCTCCACGACCGGTGAATCGAGCAGCGTCGCGAGATCGACCTGGTACGTTCCCAAGAGCGTGGATTCGACAGTCCCCAATTGCATCCGAATTTCCGCCTTCTTGACCTCCACCGCCATGCGGGATTCGCGAAGAGACGACACCGCACGACGAACATCCTCCAACCCGGCATCGAGCTGGTTCGCCGCCGCCATGTCCTGCGCCTGTGATTCTTGTAGTTCGACCAGCCGAGCCTTGACTTGGGCTGCCGATTCACCGAATTCGCGACAACGCGCTTCTTGGCGCTCACGTTCAACCCGGCTCTGTTCGATCGAGGCCGTGAGCCCCTCGACATGGCGCGTCAGCGTCTCAATGCGTGCGATCGCGTCATGCTGCTGTTGCTGAATCCGCAGAAGGTCGTGATGGCGATGCTCACGGGTTGTCCGGATTCCCTGCGCCACCAATTGCGCCTCCGTGAGTCGCTGTTGGAGCCCCTGCATGTCGTCGTCAATCTGCCCCACCCGTTCGCGCACACGACTGAGCCCGGCTTCCTGGCCGGCCTTCTCCGCCATCCATTGTGCGAGCTGTGCTTCGCCGGAGCGCGTTTCATGATTGAGCCGCTGCGCCTCCGCCGAGCCTCGTTGTTCATCACTCATCAATGTATCGATCCGCTGGGTAAGATCTCCCAGCACATGCTGGAGTCCGCCTTCGTCTTTTTGCAGTGAGAGCCCCTGCATTTCAGCGTCACGCAGCGACTCCACGAGTTGGCGACTCTGCTCGCGCAACTCCTGTCCCTGCACCAGCAATCGTTCCCGTCGCTGCTTCCCTTCTTCGACGCATCCCGTCAGCGAGACGCCCTGGGCGTCCAAGTGAAGCACCTCTCGACGCCGCTGCAGCAGTCCTCCCGTTGCGCTGACCTGTCCACCGGTGATCACCCCGGCCGCATCCAAGACTTCTCCTCCACGCGTCACGAGGATGGGCCCATCGGGAGCAGGGCAGGGCTGTTGTTCCCACAATGCCGTCGCGTCCTTGAGGGTGTCGACGAATACGATCCGATCGAAAAGATAGTCACGGGCCGCTTCGCGCTCACCCTGCACCGGAATCAAATCGACCGCACGTCCGACCACACCGGGCTGGCCTTCCATCGCGGGCCACCACTGGTGGGATGCCGTGTCCCGAGTCGTCCATCGAGGTTGCTGAGGGATGAACGTGCCCCGCCCGAGATCTTTCCCTTTGAGAAACTCAATCGCCTCACAAGCGGCGGCGGGATTGTCGACGAACCATCCCCTAACCCGCTCGCCCAAAATCGCTTCCACCGCCCGGTCCCATCCAGGAGGAACGACCAACCACTCGGCAATGGCATCGCGAATCCCGGTACAGGCTTTGAGCGCAGTCGACTCTTCGTCGCCGCGCCGCCCATAACCCATATCTTCTTGCAACACGCCTTGCAGCGCGCGAAGGTGCGAATCCACTGCGGCCAACTCTTCCGACTGACGAAGTACCAACTGGTCGACTTCGACCAACTCGCCCGACAGGCGCTCGCTCTCTTCCTCAACACCTTGCCNNCCGCTGCCGACGCAGATCAGCAACCAATTGCTCCGCGTCATGGCAGGCTTGTTGGAGCGCCTGGCGCTTGTCCGTTGCCGTGGCATGCTGCAGGCGAAAGTCTTCCCGCTCACGAGCCAGCCGGCCTTCACGATCCGCCGCCTCTTGAATGCGAGCGGCCAGTTGCACCACGGTCTGCTCGGTATTCGCGACCAATACCGACAGATTGAGTACGTCCAGACGCCCTCGTTCCTCTTCAGCCAAGGCCGCAGTTCGTTGCTGGACCAGCTCTTTCATTTCCCGCTCAAGCGTCACGAACACCTGCTCCCGCTCCACACATTCACGCTCGAGCGCGGCCAGCGTGTCATCGAGGGCCGCAGCTTCCGCCGCGCCCTGCTTCTGCTCCTGGGTGAGGCGCTCGAATTCCTCCCCTCCCTGGCTCTGCTGTTGCGCATAGAGTTCGCCGCGATTGCGCTCGACTTCAGCGGACGTCAACGCCTGCGCTTGTTGCTGCTCAACCCTCGAAAGTTCCTCACGCCGCTGCCCGATCGCCTCGTTCGCTGTCGCAATCGCAAGCTTGATCCGCTCAAGTTCTGCATTCAAGCGCGCCAACTCGGCGGACTGTTCGGACTCGTGGTCCCCCAACGTCTGCAATTCCGACTCCACCTCCTTGATCGTGCTTCGGAGGACACGGTATTCGTTGGTCAACAACTGAATCTCCAGCGACTTAGCCTCTTGATGCAACGTCTGATAGGACCGCGCCTGCCGCGCTTGGCGCTCAAGGGAATTCAACTGCTTCTTCACCTCAGCAATGATGTCCCTTACCCGCAAGAGGTTTTGCTGCGTCGCATCCAACTTGCGTAACGCTTCGGCCTTCTGCTTCTTGTAGCGAATGATACCGGCGGTTTCTTCGATCAACTCACGCCGATCTTGTGGCGAGGCGTTGAGGATCTGATCGATTTGCCCCTGCGCAATGACAGTGTGTCCTTTTGTCCCGGCCCTGGTATCCAGTAGGATGCTCCGGACATCCTTCAACCGGCAGGCGGTCTTATTGATGAGGTATTCGCTGTCGCCATTACGGTACAGGCGGCGCGTGATCATGAGTTCTTGATATTCCGACAGCTGGCTCGAAAGACCGGACAGGGGATCCACTTTGATCCGATCCAGCCCACTGATCACGAGCGACACCTCGGCCAGGCCGAGGGGCTTCCGCATTTCGGTCCCGTTAAAGATCACATCTTCCATCTTCTCGCTACGCAGGGCCTTCGTGCTCTGCTCTCCGAGTACCCAGAGAATCGCGTCGACGACATTGCTCTTTCCGCTCCCGTTTGGCCCCACGATGGCGGTGACGCCATCGGGGAATTCGATCCGGGCTTCCGCGAACGACTTAAACCCCACCATCTCAAGGGATTTCAAATACATCGGCGACTCCTTCGGTAGCGTATCTCGATAGGACTCAAGCGGATAGAACGCCTGATTTTGTAGCACAGGCTTACGGAAAAAATCAAAGAAAAATACTGCCCGTAGTAGGCACGAGGGGAGAGACCTACAACATTTGGTGAGTGAAACGATGGCGATGGGATGCGGTTATCCCGCCTGGGCTCCAACAGATCTGTTGGAGGACTCAATGGTGATGAGTTCTTTGGGAAGAAGAAATTCAACATCTTCTTCGATCACAGTCAGGTCTTCGACCTCTGCGGTCCCAAACGTCTTGAGGTACGTCACCAATTCTTCGACCAGAACTTCGGGCGCTGAAGCGCCGGCGGTGATCCCGACCGCGTGCACGTTCGTGAGCCAGATTGGATTGATGTCAGAGGCGGCATCGATCAAGTAGGACGCAATCCCGCACCGTTCCCCCAACTCGCGTAGGCGGTTGGAGTTTGAGCTATTCGGGGAGCCGATGACGAGAATGACGTCCACCAGCTTGGAGAGCTCTTTCACCGCATTCTGGCGATTCTGTGTCGCGTAACAAATATCCTCCTGGTGCGGCCCCTTGATGTGCGGGAACCGTTGATGGAGCGCGCCGACGATATCCCGACACTCATCGACGCTCAGCGTAGTTTGCGTGACGTACGAGAGGTCGTGTGCATTATCAACCTGCAGCTTCTCGACATCTTCCACCGAGGAGACCAGATGGAACTTGTCCGGAATCTGTCCGAGCGTCCCAATCACTTCGGGATGGCCGGCATGGCCGATCAGAATGAGATCATACCCCTGCGTATAGTCGCGATTGACCTCGTTATGAACTTTGATAACCAACGGACAGGTGGCATCAATCACATGCAACCGCCGCCGATTCGCTTCGTCCCAGACCGACTTGGCAACCCCATGGGCACTGAAGATCACGACTGAACCTTCCGGCACTTCGCCCAACTCCTCCACAAATACGGCGCCCTTGTCGCGAAGCGAGTTCACGACATGCCGGCTATGGACGATCTCATGTCGGACGTAGATCGGCGCCCCATACTTCTTCAGCGAGAGATCGACGATATCGATCGCGCGATCGACTCCAGCGCAAAACCCGCGTGGATTAGCGAGATAGATCTTCATGACGGCTACCTTTCCTTCACACCGTATATGGCCACATTCGTGCCCATATACTCACAGTTCACTGCCGTCCAGCTTACGTCAGAGCAGCGGGGCTCGTCAACACAATTGGCCGGCGCCTCTCTTCCCTACCTGTCTTGACACGATGCCCTCTCCCTCGTAGGCTCACACTACCATCCATGGCAAGCCCTACAAGCAAGAAAATCCTCGTCGTTGAAGATGAGCACGACATTCTCCAACTGATCAAACTGTATTTGGAGAAAGAAGGCTTTCGAACCGTATCGGCCAAGACCGGTACGGAAGGCCTCCAGCAAGTGAAACAGGAGAAGCCCGATTTGGTCGTCCTCGACTTGATGCTGCCCGAGATTGACGGCCTCGAAGTCTGTAAACGCCTTCGATCGGCTCCAGAGACCGCGATGCTCCCCATCATCATGTTGACCGCCAAAGCCGAGGAGTCGGACACCGTCGTTGGCCTGGAGCTGGGAGCTGACGACTATGTCACCAAACCGTTCAGCCCCAAGACTCTGGTCGCCCGCATCAAGGCCCTCTTTCGACGGCTTGAGCGGAAACCGGACGACAGCTCGGCCCACTATCGCTATGGCGATCTCGTCATGGATCTCGCGCGACACGAAGTCACCGTGAAGAAGATAGAAGTCCCCCTCACGGCGAAAGAGTTCGGCCTGCTCGAGCATCTCTTGCGCAATCCCGGCAGAGTCCTGACACGAGACATCCTCCTCAATACCGTCTGGGGATACGACTACTACGGAACGACGCGGACGGTCGATGTCCACATCCGAAGACTCAAGCAGAAACTCCCCTCGCTCAACGAGGCGATTATTTCGGTCAAATCTCTGGGTTATAAGCTCAAAGAGTTGGATCGTTCGGCATGACCCTCTCCATCCGATGGAAGGTCACGATCGGGACCCTGCTGGTCCTGGTCTGTGGGCTTCTCATCGCCCGGACCCTGGCAATTCGCTCCCTTGAACAACAGGAAGTCGTCCAATCGGGCCAGATACTAGAGGCGCGAACCAGTCTCGTCGCATACGGGCTGCAGCCGTTTCTGACGCAATCAGGGGCGCTGTCTTCCACCCCCCAATTACAGGCAGCCGTGCGAGACCTCAGCTCGCGGGCCCTTGCACGCGTAACTGTCGTCGCTCCGGATGGACGGGTGTTGGCCGACAGCGCCGTCTCAGATAGCAACCTCGTTACGGTTGAGAACCACCGGGCGCGACCGGAAATTCAGCAAGCCGTTGCCACTGGGCGCGGAACGGATCTGCGCACGAGTCACACTACCGGTGAGCGCACGTTGTATCTGGCTGTCGGTCTGAGCGGTGCGAACCAGGCGACGCCCTCCGTCTTCTTGAGGCTGGGGTTGCCGATGACCACGTTTGATCGTGAAGTGGACAAGTTGCACCGGAACTTGGCCCTCGCCTTCGGGATTGCATTCTTGATTGCCGTCGCGCTGAGCGTGTGGCTCGCTCACAGCATCACGAAACCCCTGTCCGATATTGCAATCGTCGCGCGGCAGCTGGCGAATGGTGACCACACAGTCCGCATTCGGACCGGATCACGGGATGAAGTCGGCCTCTTAGCCGACACCCTCAACCACATGACGGACCAACTAAGAACCAAGATCGATGAACTCTCCGAAGATCGGTCCCAGCTCTTGGCCATGCTGACCTCGATGGTCGAGGGCGTGATGGTCCTGGACCGTCGAGGCCGTGTGCTGCAAATCAATCCAGCGCTGGAACGGATGTTCGACGTCACCAGGATGGAAGCACGGGGACGCCCCTGCTCCGATGTCTTCCGGCATCCGCAATTGGATACGTTAGTCACAACGGTCCTGACGAAACGCATGAACGAAGAAGATGAAATTCTCCTGCACCCGAGTGGTCGCCGTCTCCATATCGAGGCCTCGGTCACTGAATGCGATCGAGAAAACGACGCGTGCGCAGTGCTTGTCTTTCACGACATGACAGAATTACGCCGCCTGGAACTTATCCGGAAAGATTTTGTCGCCAACGTGTCCCACGAGCTGAGGACCCCACTCACGTCAATCAAGGGATATATCGAAGCCTTGCTCGATGGCGCCAAAGACGATCCTGAGACCAGCACAAAATTCCTCGGCATCATTCTCAAGCAAAGCGACCGGCTGAACCTGATTCTAGAGGACCTCCTCCAGCTGTCAAAGATCGAGTCTGGGCAGGTCCAGTTCAAGCGAGAGCCGCTCCATATCCAGGGTGTCATCGAACGAACGCTGGCCATGATCAAGCCCTTAGCAGACAAGAAGGGGCACCGGCTCGTCTCCTTCGTGGAGGACAATCTGCCTGCTGTGCTCGGCGATGAAGACCGGCTGCTGCAAGTCCTGTCCAACTTGCTCGATAACGCCGTCAAATACACCCCCGAGAAAGGGACCATCACCGTGGCGGCCCACCCGGTGTCGGACGATGCCGAGCAGCCCGCGATTGTCACGGCTGTGGAACTGAGCGTCACCGATACCGGCCTCGGAATTCCTGAAGGGGATCGCCCGCGCGTATTCGAACGATTCTATCGAGTCGATAAGGCCCGCTCGCGTGAATTAGGTGGAACAGGGCTCGGGCTGGCGATCGTCAGGCATATCGTCGAGGGTCTAGGCGGGCGGGTGTGGGTCGAAGCGAACGCCCCGACCGGCAGCCGTTTTGTCGTCCGGCTACCCATCCAACAGATCGGTTCGCCGGCTGGCTAACAGGATGCTGAAAAAGTCCGCCAGCTTCGTTCTCGCATCGTTCAGACCCTCAACGTACCCGAAGGGTACGCCTCGGCCCTTCACTCGCTGCGGCCTTGCTGGACGGCCATTTTGAGCATCCTGTGGGAGAAGTGTTTATCTCTTGTCCTAGACGTGCAGGCCTTTGAAATCCTGAGTAGTGAAAGGGTTTTCCCACAGCCTGCTAAACCACTCTCAGCCCGATCAGATAATAGATGAGCGACGCAAGCAGTGCGGCGCCAGGGAGTGTGAAAATCCAGGCGTACAGAATTCTCGTGGTGACGCCCCAGCGCACAGCCGAGAGTCGCTTGATCGCGCCGACCCCCATGACCGACGTCGTGATGGTCTGAGTAGTGCTCACCGGCAGACCAATGTACGCCGTCACGAACAGCACCGCCGCGGCACCGGTCTCCGCAGCAAACCCATGCACCGGTTCCAGTTTGACGATGCCCATTCCCAGAGTACGGACGATCTGCCAGCCGCCCACGGCAGTCCCCAATCCCATCGCCACCGCGCAGGCGCCGATCACCCACCCCGGAACCTCACTCGAAGGAATCTGTCCTGCAGAGAGCAAGGCCAACGTAATGATCCCCATGGCCTTCTGGGCATCGTTGGCACCGTGACTGAACGCCATGAAACAGGCGGACACGAGCTGTAACCGTTTGAACAGTTGAGTGGCCACGCTCCGGGTCACACGAAAACAGACCCAGCTGATCAACACCATCAACGAAAACCCAATGGCAAAGCCAAAGAACGGCGCCAGCACCATGGCTTCCATCACCGGTCGAAGCCCGGACCACTTCACCGTGGCCCACCCTCCATGAGTCACCGAAGCCCCGACCAGCGAGCCGATCAGGGCATGAGAGGAACTGGTCGGCAATCCCAACAACAGCGTGAAGAAATTCCACAAGATCGCACCGGCCAACGCCGCCGCAACCATTTCTTGGGTGACAAAAGCCGGATTGACAATCCCCGACCCCACCATCTTCGCCACCGCGGTGGACATAAAAGCCCCGGCCACATTGAGGACACCGGCTGCCATGACCGCCACAAGCGGGCTCACGACTCGCGTAGAGACCACGGTCGCAATGGCATTGGCACTGTCATGCCAGCCGTTCGAAAAGTCGAACAGGAGCGCCAACACCACCACGATGAGTAGCATTCCAGTCAGCTCAGGCATGACTCATCCGTGAGACGTGAAATGTAAAAGGTGAAACGTGTGGAATCATTCGGGCAGGAACTGAACTGTCATGACGTTCTCTCTTGCGTCTGCTTTTCACGGTTGACGTCTTACGTGAACTAGTGGTGTTTGAGCGCGATCCGCTCAAGAATGTTCGCGACGTCTTCGCACCGGTCGGTTCCAGCTTCGAAGTTTTCGTAAATTTCTTTCCACTTGATCACCGTGATCGGATCGGTTTCTTTTTCAAAGAGGGCGGAAATCGCGTCGCGGGAGACTCGGTCGGCCTCGTTCTCCAGGCTGTTCACTTGCACACTGCATTCCTTCATCTTCGGATGCGGAAGTCCCAGGAGGTCCACACCGCGCCCCACGGCCACAGAGGCCTGGTGAAGAATGTCGGCCAGCTTGATTGCCATCTCGGTCGGCTTCGTCACCTTGTATAACACGAAGCGGTCAGCGATCGCCTCCGTGACATCCAGGATATCGTCGAGGGCGCTGGCAAGGTCATGGATGTCTTCCCGATCAATTGGCGTAATAAAGGTCTTGTTCAGTCGACGCGCAATGTCGTGCGTAAAGCCATCTCCGACATGTTCAACGTCTTTGATCCCCTGGGCTTGTTCGATGGGAGACCGGAAATCCTCCATCATTACCTTCAGGAGACGGCTCCCTTCAATCATGTTATGTGCGGCCTCCTTGAACAGCTCAAAGAAGGCCTCTTCTCGTGGGATCAATCCAAACAGCATCTCGACGCTCCTCAGTTCAGATACAATTAGCGTTTCTCACGGCCAGATTGACAGCACCATCACACCGTGCCTGGCAGGCTGCAGAAAAACTCTATAGGCACACCAGAACTCTACTAGTCAGCGCGTCTAGGACAACAGGAGAATGCCGCGCAGGATGCTCAAAAAGGCCAGACTTCTCACCCGCCCGCCCTGAGTCTGCCAAGACAGCCTCTTTGCCCAGGGACGCGCCTTGCCCCAGGCAAGGCCGCAGCTTCGCAACTGACCCTCGTTTCACGTTTCACGTCTCACGTTTCACGGTTTAAACATCCTGCTAGGCAGCCCTTACCACCGAACCAACCCTGTCGCCCACGTCACGCCACCGCCAAAACTGCCCAGCAAGACGATGTCGTGGGGCAGAATCCTCCCCGAACGGACTGCGTAGTCGAGCGCGATCGGCAGTGACGCCGACGACGTATTGCCGTAGCGTCCGATCACCGAACAGACCCGTTCGGGCGAGACCCCAAGCCGCTTCGTGAGCTGGTCGAGAATCCGCCCGTTGGCTTGGTGCAAGACCAGCTGCGCGATATCCTGTACATCGACACCGAACTCTTTCACGATCTCGCGGATGGCCTGGTCCAATCGCTTGACCGCCAGACGAAAGAGCGGCGCCCCTTGCATCCGCAACGTATGGCTCTTCGCCTCGACCGTCCCCGACGTCGTCGGCCGGCGCGATCCGCCTGCGGGAATCGTAATCAAGCCATGCTGGGCACCGTCCGCGTGGAGACGGAGCCCCAAGAGCCCCCGGATTGGCTGGCCTTCCTCTGGCTCGCCTCGCAACACGACTGCACCGGCCCCATCGCCGAATAAGAGAGCCGTATCGCTATCGGCAGGATCGACGGAACGAGACTTCACCTCCGCGGCCACCACCAAACACGTCTTGACCTGCCCGCTCCGAATCATCGCATCGGCCATCGAGAGTCCATAGAGAAAGCCCGAACAGGAAGCCGCCACGTCGAATGCCGGTATCGTGGAACAACCGAGCATCCGCTGAACATGGCAGGCGGTAGAGGGAAAGACCGTGTCGGGAGAGGTTGTCGAAAGCACAATCGCACCCAGCTCAGAAACCGGGAGTCCGGCAGCCTCAAGCGCCGGCCTCGCTGCTTCCACCGCAAGATCAGAAGACGCTTGGGACACGGCAGCCCTGCGTCGCTCCTGAATTCCTGTCAAGCGAGAGACGACAGCCGGTTCGATGCCCAACAAAGCCCCTACCTCGCGATTCGACACCACCCGTTCAGGGAGGTATGAGCCCGTCCCAATAATCTTCGTCCGTATCATATGTCTGAATACTGTGTGGGTTCGCTGTAATATCGGCGGGATTATAGGTCTCGGTGCCACAGGGGTCAACCTAACCCGCATTATTCATGAACGCTTCTGCTGCAATCGTCGATCCGCTGCTNNCCTCGGACCCTCACCGTACTGCATGAGTACGCATCGGGTCCTCAGGCTCCGCGCGCCGGTCTCGCGACGCGGCTCAACGATTTCGGGACGAACCGTCATGAACAATGCGGGTTGACGGAGTCGGAACCTTGCATTCAACCGGGACTCCTGCTACATTTTTAGGTAGTGATGGTACGCTCCTTTCCCATCTTGACTGCTGCGTCACGACTTACAGCGGCCGTCGGCCTCTGTGTCGTGGTATTCTATGTCATCACCGCCTGCTCCAGCACACCCAAGAATCAGGATACCGCGAAGAAAGCCCTGAGCAGCACTGACGAACAGATTTTCTTGGGCGATTCAATCAAAAAGAACTACGATCCCAACGTCATCATGAAGCGAGGAGAGGCATTCTTCGAAAAAGAGGAGTATGCGGAGGCCATCGTCGAGTATAACCATTTCCTCGATCTCCATCGCACCCACACCCTCGCCTCCTATGCGGCGTTCCGAATCGGGGAAAGCGAGATGAAGCGGACCAAGGGGATCGAGCGTGACCCGGACCCCGTTCAGAAAGCCATCGAAGCCTTTGAACGGCTGCGGAAAGATTTTCCGGGAAGCCGGTATGACGGCCCAGCGCTCCAGAAGATTCAAGAATGCCACGACCTCCTGGCGCAGATGCATCTCTTCGTGGGGGAATTCTATTATCGACGGGGCTCATATCTGGCCGCCGCACATCGCTTCGAACAAATCATGAAACTGTACCCCGACAAGTCGGTCGCGCCCGATGCCCTGTATTTTCTGGCACTCAGCTACCACGACCTGGGTGCGGACGATTGGGCCAGCGAAAAGCTGACGCTGCTGGCAGAAAAATACCCGGGCAGTGAGTATTCCAGCGAGGGAAGGAGCCTGCTCGCGAAGATCGAAAGAGAGAAACCCACAACGTTGCTGGCCCTCAAGGCCGAACCTGCGCCCTCCTCTAATTCGCCGACTGCACCCCCATCGGGAAATCAACCGAGTCTTGCCGCTGGGCTGATCCCTTCTGTCCCCGCTGGATCGTTCCGCCTCCCTTCCGCCACGGCTCTGAGCCAATCTTTTGTGAGCTGCCGCCTCGGCGCCTGGTGTTGATCCGAGCCTGCATCGAAGCTATCAGCTGTCAGCAGACTTCCAAATCTCTTGATTGTCTTGATTGTAATTCGTTAGCTGAAAGCTAATCGCTGAAGGCTTTTCTGAATTCAACGGAGCGAAACGGCTTCGAGGAGCAGTTCCTTGAAGGAAGATTTGGCCACACTCTTCGCTCGGGCATAGAACGTTTGGTAGGTTTCACGCCCACGGAGTACGTCATAGTAGAGCAAAACGATGTGTTGATAGCGGGGCATAAGACGGTGGCAGAAACGCGGATACGAATAGAGAATGTTCGCCATGCGGGCCGCCACCCGAAACTCCTCGTAGATCTCCCGCCGGACGGCCCCTTCATAATCGGCCAGCGAACATCGCCGATCATTGACCTGGTTCAGAATCGATTCTGCAGCCAATTGCCCGGACCTCACCGCGTAATAGATGCCTTCGCCGAATAAGGGATCGACAAGATGCCCGGCGTCTCCCACCAGCAAGGCGTGGCCACTCACTAATCCGACTGACTCCCGATTGGCCTCGTTGTGCTCACTGAAGATCGGAAGTGGATGGCCAATCGGCTGCGGTACCTTCCATGGCGCCAATCCTTTCTCATTCCGCACGAACCGATCGAAAATCTTCTTCGGGCTCGCTAGCCCTCCGCGAAGATCCCCCACGCCGACCGAGAGCCGTTCCTGTTTCGGAAAAATCCAGGCATAGCCTGCGGGCGTCGCACCGATATCGATGAGCGCACGACCGGTGCCGGGATAATGGGGTGCAGTCCCGATCGGGATTTCACTCTCCAGGGTCGCCATCCGACGGCTCCGGCGTCCCGGGAACAACTGCTGCGCCACCAAGCTGTTCGCCCCATCCGCCCCGATCAGAACCTTGGCCAGATACCGGCCCCGATCCGTCGTCACTTCAATGCCGTCGAAAAGCTGCCGACAGGACGTAACCGGCTCGTCTTCGTGCACCTCGGTGCCCGCTCGCCTCGCTTTCTCCACAAGGAAATGGTCAAACCGATCGCGCATGACCGTGTAGGCAATCGGGCTGGAGGAATCAAGAAAGAAGGGATCCGCACCGCGGTAGGAAAACTGTATGCCGTAGATTGTATGCTCGACCACCGACTTGTAATCGTCTTCCAAAATGCGGTCGATGCGGGCGGACAACCCTCCGCCGCAGACCTTATACCGTGGATGCGTGGCCTTGTCGAGCCCGAGCACAGACAGGCCGGCTCGACTCAACTGATAGGCAGCGGTGGCGCCGGCCGGTCCCATGCCTATCACAAGTGTGTCGTACACTTTCACGTCTGGAAGTATAAGCATGGCGCCGGATTCGCTTGTGAGTTCTGAAGTTATGAGTGCTGAGTTCTGAGTTGTAAGTTAGACCACAGAGGTGGAGCGAAACGTTTCTAACTCAGGACTCAAAACTCAGAACTCAGAACT
>PLBR01000186.1:0-741 GCA_003135435.1 Nitrospira sp.
ACAAACCAAATAACAGTCTTCTTATTCTGGCGGACTTTTCAGCATTCTGCTAGAAGAGTGTTCGTTCACTTTCAGTAACTTCCGAGCCTCCCCACATGGCCGCCATATGCCAGTATTGCAGGGAATAGGCATTGCCTTCACCAAGCCACCCTCCTAAAATGGCCCCTCTCTTTGGAGCCGCCCTATGGTTTTCTCGATTCATCCCTACTGCCGCGTCCCTGTGCAATGCTCCGTCACGTACAACGCAGGACCATTCCAAGAACAAGGCTCGGTGTGGAATCTCTCCTGTGCTGGGAAGCGACTCTCCGACGATTGGCCCCTGCCACCAGATGAAGCGCTCTCGTTGACCGTCACGCTCCCGAATGAGCAACGGATCATAATTCCCAAATTCGTGGTCCGGTGGTCGACAGGAGCAGGAATGTGCGCAGGAGAATACGGTGATTAAGCGGCACACAAAGGCACGCCTTCAGCATGACGTGAGACGAGGTGTGCAGAAACCGGCGGAGATTGTCCTGTGAGTGACAATCGGCACATCGCGGTTCGATTCCCGATCGCCCTTGTGCCGTTGCTCGTCTGTCTCGCCACTCCCGCATGGGCGGACTTCAAAATAGGCGTGGATCCCGAGAACCGTACCGCCGAATTCACCAGCCCCGTCATTCGTGTCATCGAGGGCGACATCTTCGAAGTACAGCACAATCACCACTCTGAGCATATCCGCCTCAACGGGATCGACTGCCCAGA
>PLBR01000186.1:842-4425 GCA_003135435.1 Nitrospira sp.
CCGATCCGCAGTCGGTGCCGCCGTGGGAGTGGCAGAAGAGGAAGTAACGATATCGGTGGCAGAGCTCTTCGCTCCAGCGCCTTCCGGAACAGCGCATCGAACGCGTCGTTCGTGAATCGCGAGCGAGACAAGCAAGACGTGCGNNGGACTGTTTCAGCATCCTGCTAAGTGATCGATGTATGGTGGGAGGAGAATGTAGCGGTCAGCTTCCCGGCAGACTCAAATCGTGGGGACGTCCCAAACCGTTACAGCACAGGCCCGAGTGATTTTAGGTTGTTAACTCAGATAATGGTTTTTGCCCCCTGCTGTCCAAAACAGGACTCGACCAGAGCCTTTCTGCTTGTAACTAATTGAAATTCAAGGCGATGCATTCTGATTGAGGCTCGAGTTCTCCTGGCTTTGCAAATCCTGTCCAAAACCTAGACGGAGCTTTCCCATAAGACAGCGCTGTCGCGAAGGGTGTGACCAGGCATTCCGATTACAGGCTGTCCAAGATTCACACACTGGAAAAATTGTTAGAGTGGCTCCTGACACCATTTTCTCACTTATCTGCTAGGTTTTACTCAGGCATACAGACGCCTGTCCGTCCAAGAGGTGAGCCATGAAGAGTGCAGCGATTCTTGCAGCTGGTATTGTTGCACTTGGACTACTTGCCGCTCTCTGCCTTCCACGCCACCTTCCCCCATCAACAGCATCGGGCCCAGCCACCCCTGCCAACTTTCATGCACGTGTAGAGCATGGAATGCTGATCCTCCGTGGCTCGCTTCCCAGTGAGACCAGCAAGGCCGCNNGCAATCCTTCAGCGAGCCCAAGAGCTATATGGAACCACGCCTGGCAACGTCGTCGATGAGTTGGCGGTGGACCCGAGAGTGGGGTCTGTCGCCTGGGCCGACAACGTCTCTCAGATCCTCCCCATCTTAGCGCACATGACAGAACGAGGCTCCATCATCATCGACGGCCGCACGATTGTCGTGAGCGGCCGGGTCGACGGCGATCGTGCCAAAGCCACGGTGCTACGAGATATTGCCCCTCTGACGCAGGCAGGGCTGGAACTGGAAGATCGTATTTTGGCGGGTCCATCCTCGGCGAGTCTGTCTCCGAAAGCTTCCCCCACGAAGCCCCCCTCCCTAGCGGCAGCCCCATCCCCAAAGGCTCCATCCCTGCCGGTGGCCCCATCCCCGACAACTCCATCACTGGCTAAGATCCCCTCCCCCTTGCTCCAGAAGAAATTGGATGAGATCCTCGCGCGCGCGTCCATCGAGTTTGAATCGAACAGCACCACGATGACTCCCAGCAGCCTTGCCACACTAGACCAGCTGATTGCCCAATTACAGCAGTCCCCTCGCACGGCCATCGAGATTGGCGGGCATACGGATAAGTACGGCGAGCCGAACTATAATCTTCAACTCAGCCAGCGCCGTGCTGATACCGTGCGGCGCTACTTTACCAAGCACGGCCTGCCCAAGCAGTTCACTGCCGTGGGCTATGGCGCCTCACGACCGCTGTCCGTGGCGGAGAATCGGACCGGCCTCCAACGCAACCGGCGCATCGAACTGCAAGTGAAAGGACAGACCGACCTATGAGCATGCTCATCAATCAAATGTTGGGATGTCTCATCATCGCGGCTGGAATCGGCGGCGTAGTCGGCTGGCTGCTGCGAAACGTATCCGCCGGCACAGTGACACAGCAGCTCGCAGACGTCACCGCCATGATGCACCTCAAAGAACAGATGCTGGAGAAGGCGCGGCGTGAGCTGAGAGAGGCCGCCTCGAAATTGCAGGCGATCGAAAGCCCGGTGACCGCACTCCAAGAAGTCGAGCTGCAGAAAGACGAACGAGATCGGCGTATCCGCGAACTCGAGCAGCTGCATCAGCCACTGAGGAAGCAAGCAGAGGACAACGAGACCCTCGAAGCCGCTTACACCCAAGCTGTCGCACAGCAGATCGACAAAGCGGCCTGATCTCAACCCGCATCATTCACAAAGACTTCTACTGCACCCGCGATACGCTACGCTGGCGCGTGAAGCGCAGGACGGAAGGAGTGTGTTCGTATTGTCGCATGCGAGATACGATTCACGCTCCACGAAGAGCGCGCTTTCAGGCGATTTCGCGACGAACTGTCATGAATATTGCGGGCTAGACTCAGTCAGTTTCCGCTTTCCTTCCTGGCACAGTCTCGATGGGCACCCCGTTCCTCCAGCGAATTGCGCTCCGGGCTATGCCACCCCTGCGAAGGAAGTCGCCAGCAAATATAAAAATAGAAAGGTGACAGGCCGCTTACAAGCCTGTCACCTTAACGCTTCGCCATGTTCAGTGTCCTACCACGTAACGTTGTATCTAACGTGATCGATGTTTGGTGGGAGAAGAATGTAGCGGTCAGCTTCCTGGCAGACTCAACTCACGGGCATTTCAAAAACGGTCACACCATCGGCTCCGCGCACCAGGTCATAAAACAAAGACTCCCGACCCCTTTGTTTCCGCAGGAACTCGTGAGGCGGGGCTTNNCCGATCCGCAGTCGGTGCCGCCGAGGGAGTGGCGGAAGAGGACGTAACGATATTGGTAGCAGAACTGCCGGAAGAATCTCCTGCGCCTTGACGGTCTCCGGGGTCCACGCCATACTGACCCCCCATGCGCGCCCTTTCCGTTATCACGCTCCTGGCTGCACTCATCCTGCCGACAGATGCCTTGGCCGAAGTCCAGACGATCACCGCCACGCACACGTACATGATGGGCGATAACGACAGCCGCAATGATGCCCGTCAACTCTGTTTTCTCCAAGCGAAGCGAGAGGTCCTGGAGAAGGCGGAACGTTTCATCCAATCACAGTCGGTCATCAACAACTTCGAACTCACCAAGGATCAGATGACATCCTATTCGGCAGCCGTCCTCAGTGTCGAAATCGTCAAGGAGGACGTTGGCTTGAGTAATGGCCAACACACGCTGACGCTCACCGTGAAGGCGGATGTCGATGTAGACCGGGTGAATACACTCCTTGCAGCCATTGTGGCCGATAAGAACTTAGCGGACCGCGTGGCTCAGCAACAGCAACAGATTCGCGAGCGTGAGGAACAAGTCCAGACGCTGAATTCCCGCCTGAGTATTGCGATTCCTGGTGCCGCGAGTGAACTCCGCAAAGAACGCACGGTAGTATTTGAAAACATAGCGGGGTTAGACCGTATTCAGCTGACGGCCACAGGGAGGATCGCTCGTGAACAGGAGACGATTCAACAGAAAACCGAGATGATTCTGAAGTACGTCCTCCGTGATATGACGCCACAGGAAGTGTTGAGTCTTGTGGGGGAGCCAGTTAAAAAAGGGTTAATCAGCAGTAGCGGGTTCGGGCTGAACTGGTACTACGGCGAACTCTGGATTTGTTTTGACGAACCATTGGGCCTAGAGGATTGGCGAGTGGAGGGCATAGGACGGGCCGGTCCCTTCCCAAACCCAATACGTGTCTGCTCGCATAACCTGCTTTTTCAATAGCCTTCCATTCAGGCTTCCATTTTTGTTCCACTCGCCAATTGCACATGACCACCACGACCGCGCTCGGCCAAGTTCTCCCCCTAGGAGCCTGTCCGACATT
>PLBR01000156.1 GCA_003135435.1 Nitrospira sp.
GCCGGTGGTGGTGATCGGCGGCGCGATTCTTTTGAGCTACTGGATCTGCGGCGGTGCGGCGTCGGGCGGCCTGTACGGCGTAGCCGTGGCGGCGGTGTCTATGTTGTCGATGGCCGGAATCGTGGTGGCGATCGATGCGTTCGGTCCAATCACGGACAACGCCGGCGGNNCGCTCGACGCGGTCGGCAACACCACGAAGGCGGTGACCAAGGGCTATGCAATCGGATCGGCTGGTCTTGCGGCGGTAGTGCTGTTCGCCGAATATGCACGTGAGGTGGCAAAAGGGAGCGGGGCGAGCACGTTCGACCTCTCCAATCCTTCCGTCCTGGTCGGACTCTTCTTGGGCGGGATGCTGCCCTTTATCTTCGGGGCCCTCTGTATGAAAGCGGTGGGAGAGGCAGCCGGCCTCGTGGTGGAAGAGGTGCGCAGGCAGTTTCGGACGATCAAGGGGATCATGGAGGGAACCGGCAAGCCGGAATACGGAACCTGTGTGGATATCGTGACGCAGGCGGCGATCAAAAAGATGATGGTGCCTGGCTTGATCCCGGTCATCTCGCCGATTCTGGTCGGCGTGATCCTGGGGCCGCAGGCATTGGGCGGCATGCTCGTCGGCAGTATTGTGACCGGTCTGTTCGTCGCGATCTCGATGACGAGCGGCGGCGGTGCCTGGGACAACGCTAAGAAGTATATTGAAGAGCAGGGCAAGAAGGGGACGGACACGCACAAGGCGGCGGTGACGGGTGACACGGTCGGCGATCCCTATAAAGATACGGCTGGTCCGGCGATCAATCCGATGATCAAGGTCATCAACATTGTGGCGCTTTTGATCGTCTCGCTGATCGTGTGACAGCGCGAATCGTTGAGCGTATTTTATTTTCTCGCGGGACTTGCGAGACGCGCGAGAAATGCGAGACTGGGCGGACGTTTCATCTGATCGAGTCCTACCTGTCATCCACATCTCGCTTGTCACGCTCACGGTTAATGAGCGACGCTTCACGGTTTCCGCCTTGGCTTGACGGCTGAAAGAATCGTGGAGTAAGGTGATCGCAAGGGATCACGCTGGTGGCTGACCCACGAGAGTTTCCCAGAATCACGGGAGGTGCTCGGATGGAGAAACAAGAGCGTAAGCAAGAGCCTAGGCGAGAGCCTCAGGGGAAGGACGACGTTAAGGCCAATCCGAAGGTCATTGAAGCCGGCAAGAAGATGAAAGAAGACATCGATAAGCTGGTTGATGAAATCGACGACGTACTCGAAAAGAACGCAGAAGAATTCGTCAAGAACTACGTGCAAAAAGGGGGGGAGTAGCACCAGTATTCGGGTGGACCTACTCCCACCTTTTCCTTCCTCCGCATCACACTCCGGTGTTTAGCAGAATGCTGAAAAAGTCCGCTAGCGCCACAAACCGTGGCGCCTGAGAGCTGGCTGGTTGCTCTTATTTATTTGGTTTGTTTGGTTGAACCAGACTAACCAGATAGACCAGATGAACCAGATGAACCAGACAGACCAGTCCCGCCAATCTCGCTCGGCAATCCTGCGGGAGTATTCTTCGGTTTGACAATGCAGGGCTGAGCGGCTAGTATCCCTTTAGTTCTCAGATAGTTAGCCTCGGTCGAGGCTCAGAATCATTCAAGAGGTCCTCATGAAGTCCAAGCTCTGGGTCTTCCGTGATATCAATCTGTCTCAGCGGGCTTCGTTAGCCCAGGCCCTCTCGATTTCTCCTGCCACCGCCTCGCTGTTCCTGGCTCGTGGCGTGACCACGCCGGATGAAGCGACGACATGGATGTCGCTGCAGGCGCCGCATGATCCGTTTTTGATCCCCGACATGGAGCAGGCGGTCGAACGGTTGCATCGCGCCGTGACGACTCAGGAGCCGATCTGTTTTTACGGCGACTACGATGTCGATGGGATTACGGCGACCAGTGTATACATGTCGTTCTTTGGTGGGTTGGGTGCCAAGGTGCGCGCCTATGTTCCGCATCGTCTCCGCGAAGGCTATGGACTCAACCTCGGCGCCGTTCAGCGCTTGCATGACGAAGGCATTTCGCTATTGGTGACATCCGATTGCGGCACGACCTCGCATAAGGAAATCGCTTTGGCGGGCCGGCTCGGCATGGATGTGGTGGTGACAGACCATCATCAGACAGACGAGGAGATGCCGCCGGCTGTGGCGGTGCTCAACCCCCATCGAGCCGGTGCCCTCTATCCCTTTCGTGGCCTCTGTTCCGCGGCGTTGGCCTACAAGGTAGCGCAGGCCTACCAGCTGCGCTATGGGGTTGCCGGGGTGCCGTTGGAGTCGTTGCTCGACCTCGTGGCGTTGGCGACGGTCGCCGACGTCGTACCGTTGCACGATGAGAATCGAAACTTTGTTCGCGAAGGGCTGGTCCAGTTGTCGCGTGGCACGCGCTGTGGCGTTCGGGCATTGAAGCAGGTGGCGGGGGTGACGCGGGATTGCACGGCGGAAACGATCGCCTTCAAGCTGGCACCACGCATCAATGCCGCAGGGCGGTTGGATGATGCCATGTTGGGTGTGCGGTTGTTGACGACCGACAACCCGACCGAGGCGCAGCAGTTGGCAGACCGGCTTGAGCAGCTGAATCGGGAACGGCAACGCATCGAAGTGGATATCATGACGGAGGCGCTGGCCTTGTTGAAGGATCAAGAATTGCCACCCGCACTCGTACTGGCCTCTCGGCACTGGCATCTCGGGGTTGTCGGTATTGTCGCGGCGCGCTTGGTCGATCGGTTTCAGCGCCCGGCGATTGTTATGGCTGTCAACGAGCAGGGCATTGCCAAAGGTTCGGCGCGGACGACCGGCGGGTTCGACCTCTATGAAGGATTGGCTTCCTGTCGGGAAATGCTGGAGGCTTTCGGCGGACATCCGAGTGCCGCAGGTGTGACGATTCGGGAGTCTCGGATCGACGAGTTTCGTGCCAGATTCTCCGATGTGGTGGCCGGGTGGACCCACAGCGGTGCCAAGGTCCCGACGTTGAACGTCGATGCCGAGGTGCGTTTGGACGAAGTGAATCTGCAGCTGATCCAGGAAATCGGTTCGCTGCATCCGTTCGGCGCGGGCAATCCAGAGCCCACGTTTGCGGTGACTCGTCTCGAAGTCATGGATTCACGCACCGTCGGTGAGAAGCATCTGAAAATGACCGTGCGGCAAGGGGCATCGCTGCCGTTCGATAGTATCGGATTCGGTATGACCTCGTTGCTGGAACGGGGTATTCCGTCCCGCGCCCCGGTCGATCTGGCCTTTACGCCGGAACTGAACCACTGGAACGGCCGTGACCGGATTCAGCTCCGCATTCGCGATGTTCGACCGAGTGTGATTGAGTGAGCGAACCATGGTGTACCAAACCGTCACAGATCTCGACCAGCTGCTGGATCGGATCAGAAGCTACTCTGCTGATGCCGACCTCGGCCTAGTCCGCAAGGCCTACGAGTTTTCTGCGAAAGCGCATGAAGGGCAACTTCGTCGATCCGGAGAACCCTACCTTCAACATCCCATCGCCGTCGCCGGTGTCCTGACCTCGCTCAAAACGGATGTCACCGCCATTGTTGCAGCACTGCTGCATGATACCCTTGAAGATACCGTCGCGACGCCTGACGAACTCGAAAAGGAGTTCGGGAAGGATGTGGTGCATCTGGTCGATGGGGTGACCAAGATCGGCAAGATCACGTTTCGGAGCTATGAAGAAAAGCAGGCGGAGAATTTCCGCAAGATGGTGCTGTCGATGGCGGATGATATCCGGGTCGTCCTCATCAAGCTTGCCGATCGGCTGCACAACATGCGCACCTTGGAACATCTCAGCGAGGCCAAGCGGCAGGAGATCGCCCAGGAGACGCTGGAGATCTATGCGCCGTTGGCGAACCGCCTTGGAATCGGGTGGATCAAGAATGAGCTGGAGGACCTGTGTCTCAAGCACCTCAAGCCCGAGGTCTACGAGACATTGCGCGTCCGTGTGGCGAAACGGGATGAGGATCGGCAGCAGTACATTGATGAAGTCCGCCAGCTCGTGCATAAGGCCATGCAAGAGAACGGGTTGGTCGGACACGTCTATGGCCGCCCCAAACATCTCTACGGCATTTACCAAAAGATGAATAAGCAGTCGATTACGTTCGAAGAGGTCTACGACCTGACTGCACTGCGGATCGTGACGGATACCAAGATGAATTGTTACGCCGTGCTTGGTGTGATTCACTCAGCCTGGCGGCCCGTGCCCGGGCGCTTCAAGGATTACATCGCGATTCCAAAGTCCAATCTCTATCAGTCTCTGCATACGACGGTGGTGGGCCCGAAGGGGGAGCATGTCGAGTTCCAGATCCGCACGGAGGACATGCATCGCCTCGCCGAGCACGGCATCGCCGCGCATTGGAAGTATAAAGAACAAGGACACGTCGCAGATCGTGACAGCAAAGCCTTCGGCTGGCTCCACCAGTTCGTCGAATGGCATGAAGATTTGACGGATAACCGGCAGTTCATGGACTCGGTGAAGCTCGATCTCTTCCACGATGTGGTCTATGTGTTCACGCCCAAAGGGATTGTGAAAGAGTTGCCGAAAGGATCGACACCCGTCGATTTTGCATTCGCGATTCATACCGAGGTCGGGGACCATTGTGTCGGGGCCAAGGTGGACGGGAAGATCGTGCCGCTCAAGCATCAACTGGCCAGCGGAGATACGGTCGAAATTCTAATCTCACCCACGCAAACACCGCACAAGGATTGGTTGAAGTTTGTCCACACCTCGCGCGCGAAGACCAAGATCAAGCATTGGATCAAGCTCGAAGAACAGAAGCGGAGTATCGAAATCGGCCGTCGCTTGCTGGAGTCGGAGTTCCGCCGTCATGGAATGGCGCCGGCCCGGATGTTCAAATCGGCGGAGCTCTTGGAAGCCGCTCGTCAGTCAGGATTCGATAGCACCGAGGAATTGACTGCAGCCGTGGGCTTTGGCCGCGTGGCGACGTCACAGGTCATCGGCAAACTGACAGCCCCGTCCTCCGGGGCGCAGGCGCCAGCTCAGGAACATCCCGTCCCGCGCAAAGCGATAGGTGGGAAGAGCGACGGCATCGGCGCACAGGTCAAAGGGTCTCGGGATTTACTGATGCAGCTGTCGCGCTGCTGCCATCCCGTGCCCGGCGACCGCATCCTCGGGTATATTACTCGTGGCCGCGGGCTGACGATCCATGCCGTCGACTGCCCGAATCTTGCGGCACTGGACTATGATAAGGAGCGGTTGGTGGAAGTGGAGTGGGACGCTGCCACGCCCGGCACGCACTCGGTCAAAGTGTCCGTCATGGCTGTCGATAAGACCGGCGTGCTGGCGAATGTGTCTTCCGCGATTGCGGCCTGTCACGCCAATATCAGCCGCGCTGAGATTACGACGCGTGAGGATCGGAAAGCTGTGCTGGACTTTGTTGTGGAAGTTTCAGACACCCACCATCTCGATCAGGTGCTCAAAGCTGTTGAGCGTGTGGACGGGGTGATTACGGCTAAGCGGCTAAGGGCCTGGCAGGAACGCTCGTAGCAGGATGCTGAAAAAGTCCGCCAGCGGCGTTCTCGCCTCGAAAGCATCCTCAACGTAGCCCAGAGGCTACGCCTCCGGTGCTTTCATCGGCTGCGGCCTTGCTGGACGGCCTTTTTGAGCATCCTGTACGGTGTATTCTTCAAGTTCTAGACGTGCGGACGATTGAATCTCCATCGTGCCATAATAGTTTCTCCGCAGACTCCTTATGTGGCTGTGCGGCCTATGAGTGACCCCTTCCGCAGAGCCGGTCTCTTCACCATTCTCCTCTTCTGGACTACGACCACAATCCTTTTTGCGGCTGAGAAGGTTCCGGGAACCTTGACGGTTCACGATAGCCTTACCGCGCCCAACCAGCCGGCCATCATTGAAGCGACGCTCACAGGGAAGGGCCTCCTGACGGAGGCCGGTCAGGGAGGAGAACCCATCGAGCTGCTTGTCGCTGGCAATGTCGTCGCAACCGCGATGACTGGTGGCGACGGGCGGGCCTTCTTGTCGTACACCCCGAAGGCAAAAGGGGAGGTCCCATTCACAGTGCGCATCGGAACTACTCCGAAAGTCGCCGTGACCAAAGCTAGTGCAAATCTGGCCGTGTGGGAACGGCGCAGCCCGATCATGGCGGTGGAAATGGCGGCACTCATAGAAAACGCCGAAGGCAGGCGCCCGATGCCCGATGCCGCGGAGGAACTCGGCAAGCTCACCCAGTTCTACTACAACGTGATCTATGTGGTAACGCAGGATAAGCAAGCTGGTTCCACCGATCAGGTAAACGCGCAAGCCAGACAATGGCTCAAGGATCAAAAGTTTCCGGTTGGGCACATTCTTGTGCTGCCATCTGGTCCAGAGGCATTTGGGGCGAAACTCGATGAACTGCATGCCGCCGGGTGGAAGACGCTCAAATTAGGAGTGGGGCGCACGAAGGCCTTTGCCGAAGCGTTCCTCCAACGTCGGTTGGGGGCGGTGATGGTGCCCGAACCGGCCAAGGGCGAGGCGCCGCGCAAAGCGAAGGTGGCGAAGGATTGGAAAGAGGTGCGCAAAAAAATGTAGCGGGTAACTGGACCATCCTTCGTGCTCGCAGAGCCTCCACGATAAAGCTGTGGTCGCTTGATGCGCGCAGTGAAGGACAGTCCAGTCACCCGCTTGTTTCGGAACCATTTGCGCACGGGTGAGAGGGGGGCGAGGAAGCTAGGACATCTGACGGCGCAAACCTCCCCGCGCATCCATTCCATCCACGACGGTTTCGATAAGAAGCAGAGGGGGTAACAGACCTTCGACAAGAAATCCCAAGGCGTGTTATATGGATAGAAAACCAGAACTCTGCATCTTATGCGGATCAGTCTAATTATAGTTAGGGCTCACCGGCGATGTCCAAGCCGCGCAAAGTTGTCGTTACCAAGCAGCGAACGGTACACACCTACGCTGAGCTGTGGCATGCCTCGGACTGCCTCCTTGCCGCGGGCATCGAAAACCCTAAAGGGTCAACGTTTCAGTTCCTGTCTAGCGCAATACTGACTGCCTTTGCATTCGAGTCATATCTCAATCACGTTGGACTCGGCACCTTCAAATGTTGGGAGCAGCTTGATCGCCTACCTCCGTGGTCAAAGATGGAGCTCCTTTGCGAGGAGCTGGGCGTTGCCTTCCCAGACGGCGCAGGTGCGTGCCCATTGCAAACGGTCGCCAAGCTACTGAACTTTCGAAATACGATAGCGCACGGTCGCCTCCAAGAGATTAATGCGAAACCCATCATGCGCACTACCGAGAACTATTACTCCGCATACCACGAGGAACTGCCTACTGATTGGGAACGCATGGTCCAAACAGACAAGTTTGCCAAGCGAGCTCGTGAAGATGTCCGTGACGTACTCCAGAGGCTTCACGATGCACGGCGCGACAAGAAGGAACACCTGTTCACCTTCGGCAAGGAGCTTCATGGCGCCACGCTCGTTGATGAGCCCTAATCAGCCATTCGAAACGGACCTTCGCAAGCGAGCTTCACTCGCCTGCTCGGCCGTTCAATGGCGACGTTATGCAGCAAAGAGACACTGGAAGATGCAGCTCCCTTTAGCGGTTACTGAGTTGGTCGAAGAGTTGCGGTCCGATGATTCGGTAATGCAAGTGTGGCTCATCGGATCACAGGCCAGCGGAGGCGCATCACTTGAGTCAGATCGAGATCTATTGGTGTTCTCTACACGGGAGGCATCCGTTACTTCTGCGCGAAATCCCAAGATCGATGTTCTTTGGAAAGGGCCATCTGAAAGTGTTCTGCTGGAGGGTAAGTCAGAGTCATTCATCCTCAAGTTTTCAGATTTCTCGTGGGAACTGGTTGCTGTTGATAAGGCTACTATTCGCGGAAGACGCTTTCTGGATCTACCCGATGGCGCTCGGGACGCATCGAAACAGCCACAGGTAATGCTTACGCAATCGGCAGTTTGCCTTTGGAGTAGAGAGAGAGCCTAGGAGCATTTGAGGAGCGTAGTCATATGAGCTTACTTAGTCGTCTATTTCAGAAAGTTAACCCTTCGCTTACGAAGGATAACGGCGAGGTAAAGACAAGTGGCGAGCTAATAGCCGAAGTAACCGATGGCGCAAACCTCGTAGAAGGTAAGCAGACCTTGGAATTGGCCGAAGAGAAAAAGGACGACATTGAGTATATGAAACGGTGCTGTGACGCTGAATTGAAAACAATGGCGGTTGCAGGCATCGTGTCTGCGTCTTACTACTTTGAGCATGTGGCAATTCTTTCGCGGAAGCAGAAAAACTATCGTCAAGAAGTCGAGTATTGCGAGCTCTATATCAACTCCATTGAGTCTTACTACAAGGCGGGTAACAGAGAGCACGAGGCTGACGTGAGGAAGGGCCCTACATGCAAAGTAATCGTCGCGCGCCTTCCGAAAGCAAAAAATCTTCTAGCTTCAAACACGTAGTTAACATTGTGAGTGTTGCCGCATAACAATTTGCTGCAGGCGCGACTGCTCTGGCGGGCCGCGGCCTGAGTTCAAACGTTAGGCCTATGTCTGAATCGCACTCCAATGCGGCAGCTTGTAGGAAAATGGGGGCCGGCATGAGTATGGACTTATCGAGGCGCCCGTCCTCGCTCTGTGCCACCTGGCGCAGTCGCCTGGAATCAAGTCGTATGGCGAATGTAACCCCGTCATGGTGGGGGAGTCTCTACAAGGTCATTGTCCTGAGTGGTGACGGGCATTCCGCTCCATGTAAGATAGCTGTATCAAATCGAAATCCATGAGCAACGGGTGGAGTCACAATGGCCCCATCTCCTTATCATTTATAAAAACATGCTGAGACAGCAAGCCGAAGTTCAGGTGAAGATTACTTTAGCAAAAGGAAGGAAGAAACTATGCGCAACTTAGTACGAACAGTCAGCGATATCACAAAGCTGGGATATGCAATGCAGTTTGTATCAGCAGCCTTGGTAATAATGTTGGCAGTCATGACGACAGCAGCCTATGCGGCCGAGGCCTTCGCACCTGCTGGCGCGAAGGCCACGCTCAGCGTCGATTACGTCTATGAGTCGGTCGGCAAGAAGCGCAGCGAGGGCATGTACGACCCGTACGAGTGGCGTGTCAAGCGCAGCGCAAACCTGGTGGCCGAACTCGCCGCGCAGCCCGCCACGGCCATGCCTACCTTGCAGCCCATAGACTCCGCGCAGATGGCCGAGCTACAGGGCAAGAGCGACAAGGCTCAGTCGGTGGCCACGCAGATGGCGCCGATGATGGCCGGCGTCGAGAAGATCATGGCCAAGTGCGGCGAAGACGAGGCTTGCATCACGCGCGAGACACAGCAGATGGGCGCGGCGCTGCAGGGCACGCCGCAGATGGCGGCGGCGATGAACGCCAAGAAGGACGTGCAGGAGCTGTCCAAGTCCAACGCGCCGCGCTACCAGTCCTGGCGCCCGACGGCGCAAAAGGGCAGCTACCTCATCGACGAGACCGTGCACATCTCCAGCCCTGACCCGATCTGCACGAGCCGGCCTCGCCATCGCTGCACCCGTGACGAAGTGCGCAAAGGCTCGGGCGAAATCCCGCTGCCGTCGGATGCGATGAAGAACCCTGGTGGAGCTGCCGGCACCTCGGCCGTCGAGGTAGACGCAGGGAAAAACACGCTCACGGTGGGGCTGCCGGTGCCGCTGTTCTTGTTGCCCTATACCGAGACCATCACCACCGACGAGCCTGAGGGTACCCACGACACGCCCACGCCCAAGGGCCCGCAGCCCAAGCTGCACTCTTTTCGGGTCAACGCCGCGGGTAGCGTCACACACGACAAGCCCTTCACCGTGGCACTCAAGGGGGGGTGGCGTAGCCAGAGCGGTGAGCAGGTCGTGATGCAGAAGGGCGAATTCGGCGATGCAGGGAAGCTCACCATACGCTGGCGCTTCAACGTGCAGTGATCGCCGTGCACCGCGCGAAGAAACACAACATCGAAGGGACCTGAGTCAAAGGCGGAATTAATGGAGCCAGGTGTGTGAACTATATTCGGGGGCAGGCTGAGGTGGCCCGGAATAACAGACACGTGAATTACGCACCACTCTCCTGCCGCTCGAACTCCTTTGGACTGCGATAGCCGAGCGCCTGGTGTAGGCGCTGTCGGTTATAGAACCGATCGATATAGTCTTCGATGGCTATCTGTGCCTCGGCCTGATTTGCAAACTGCCGATGCCGCACCAACTCGTTCTTTAGGGAACTGAAGAAACTTTCCACCGGCGCAGTGTCGTAGCAGTTGCCCTTCCGACTCATGCTGGGCAGCATCCCGCGACGCGCCAAGATGGTCTGATAGAGCGTCGCGCGATACTGGTTACCTTGATCGCTATGATGCCCCAGCCCTGGAGCTGGACGCCGACGCTGCCAGGCCATCCAGCAGGCCTCCACGACCACCGACAGCGTTTGCCGCGGACTCATGGCCCAGCCCACGCCACGTCGTGAATAGAGATCCAGCAACATGGCGACGGTCAGCCAGCCCGTGCGCGTGGGCACGAACATCAGATCCCTGGCCCATACACGATTCTTTGTCGACACGGCAAACTATTGGTTGAGGCGATTGGGGATCGCCGGTGTCTCGTGCTGGCGCACCTGCACGGTGCGGACATAGCGTCGTCGTCGCAACGCCACAATCCCGGCCAGCTGCCGTAACCGCGCCACCCGATGCCGACCGCAGACCAGGCCTTCACGATTCAGCAGCTGCCACATCTTGTGCGCCCCGTAGGCTTCGCGCGTCTGCTGATGGAGGACGCGCATCCGCTCGATGAGCCGCTGGTTGGCCAGTGTGTGCTGGGCTTGTCCCACGCGGTTGCCAGGCCTAGAACCCATTCCGGCTCACCGGCAGCACTCGACACATGGGTGTCACACGAAATTCCCGGTGATGCGCCTGAACCTGCCGTGGCTTTTTTTAAAATGTCGCGCTCCTCAGTGACCCGAGCCAGCTCGCGCTTCAGCCGGGCCACTTCTGTCGTCCGCTCCTTGCGCGCACCAGGACCAGGAAACGCGGTATTCCCACGAGCCCGTAGTTCCGTCTGCCACTTGTAGAGTGATTGCGGGCAATCCCCAGCTCGCGGACCATCGCCGATGCGGGACGGCCTCCGCCCTCTAACAACTGGACCGCCTCACGTTTAAACTCAGGGGTGAACTGCTTGCGTGAACTCATCGGACACCTCCTCGGGACAGACTGTCCCCGTTCAAAGGTGTCTGTCAAATCCGGGCCACCTCACATCTTGGAATATGACGTAGTCATGGTAGATTGCCCCCATGGCTTGTCCGCTCCGCATTGAATCCCCTGGTGCGCTCTATCACATCGCCTCGCGCGGCAACGCACGCCTGTCTCGCTTGGCGACCGCGCGATTTTGCGACGAACCGTCATGAATAATACGGGCTCACAAGCTTGGCGACAGGTTGGCACAAAAGAAAATCGATGAAGCCCGGCGACTTACCCCGAACAGCGGCTGCTCGTTGCGCATGAGCTGTCCGACGCTGCCGCCACTCTCCACCGCGCTGGTTCCAAGAAGCGTTAGCGGCAAACTCTCAGGGTGTAAGATTCTAGCGCAACGGCTGTGGGTAGCGGGTCAGTTTGAAACGGATTCTTGGGATTTGTGGGCAACCGGTTCACCGCATATAATACAGGTATAGATGCCCCTCGAAGGGCCGACGTCATCCCATTCCAGTTCGAGATTTAGATGCTCACATGGTGAGAGATGCGCTCGCTGTTTCCACTTCACTCTCAATTCAGCCGCTTGATTTATCGTCATCGCGTCCCTCCATTTTCCGGTTGGTTTTTATTATCTAACAAATCCTCGATCTCTTCAACCGTCCACCCCGCAAGATCAGCTATCTCAAACAGACCCTCTACCCACCCGTATCTTCCATTCACCTCTCCTATCCTTTACTATAGGCCTCAGATTTTCTTCTTATTGAGGCTTCTCTGAATGCGGGCGAAAACTAGTTTTTCCTGCCAAGCTTGCGGCCATCAATCGCCACGATGGCTTGGTCGCTGCCCCGATTGCAGCGGCTGGAACACCATGAAAGAGGAACGACAGGCGCCGACCGGCAAGGGGCGGCCTGCTGCGATGAAGACGGCGCAGGCAAAGGCTACGCCGATTGCTGACATCGAAGTGGTCGGTGAGGACCGGCGGCTGACGCATATCGGCGAATTCGACCGGGTGCTGGGTGGGGGAGTCATTCCCGGCTCGGTCATCCTGATTGGCGGCGATCCCGGGATTGGGAAAACTACACTGTTACTCCAGGCGCTCCCACGCCTCTCTTCCAAGGAAGAACCGGTGCTGTATGTCTCCGGCGAGGAATCTCCAAGGCAGATCAAGATGCGGGGGCAGCGGCTCGGCATCGAGCATCCGAATCTGTTGATTCTGGCGGAAACCTCCCTCGAGCAAATCCTCAAAGCGGCGCAGGAGATCCAGCCGGCCGCAATGGTTGTCGACTCGATCCAAACGGTCTACACGGAACAGATCACGTCCGCGCCAGGCAGCATCAGCCAGGTGCAGGAGGTGGCAGGCCAATTGATGTGGTACGCGAAGCGCAGCAGCGTGCCGGTTTTCATCATCGGACATGTCACCAAAGAGGGCGCGATCGCCGGACCGCGACTGTTGGAACATATCGTCGATACGGTGCTTTATTTCGAAGGAGACAAGGGCCACAGTTTTCGTATTCTCCGCGCGGTGAAGAATCGCTTTGGCTCGACCAACGAGATCGGCGTGTTCGAAATGAAAGATTCCGGGCTGGAGGAAGTGAGCAACCCCTCCGAGTTATTCCTGGCGGAACGGTCCCAGCGCACGACGGGATCGGTGGTAGTGTCCAGTCTCGAAGGATCGCGGCCCATTCTGGTTGAATTACAAGCCTTGGTGTCTTCCACGAGTTATGCGATGCCGAAACGGATGGCGAACGGTGTGGAGCAGAATCGGGTTTCGCTGTTGCTTGCAGTCATGGAGAAAAGGCTAGGTATGCATCTGTCCGGACAAGATGTCTACGTGAATGTCGTTGGCGGGATGCATATCGATGAG
Source organism: Nitrospira sp. (assembly GCA_003135435.1). GTDB lineage: Bacteria > Nitrospirota > Nitrospiria > Nitrospirales > Nitrospiraceae > Palsa-1315. The sequence continues at coordinate 13,042 of PLBR01000156.1, forward strand.
CCGGCCATCGATTTGGGTATTGTGGCGGCGGTCACATCGAGTTTGCGCGAAGTGCCGATTGAGCCGGGACTGTTGGTGTTGGGCGAGGTGGGGCTCGGCGGTGAAGTCCGCGCAATCAGTCAGGCTGAGCTGAGGATTCGTGAAGCGGCAAAGATGGGATTCAAACGCTGTCTGTTGCCGGAGCGGAACTTGGCCAAGCTGGAACCTATCGATGGGATTGAATTGATCGGGATTAGGGAAGTGGGAGAGGCATTGGATGTTGTCCTTGCGTAGCGCGCAAGTCAAAAGTACAAAGTTAAAAGGAAAAAGTGAAGGCATCAGTCTAGTTGCCTTTTGCCTTTTTACTGTTGCCTTAGCCGTGCTGGCTGGCTGCACTACGACTCCGCCGCCTGAAGAAAGGCAGCTCAAGCAGGCGACGGTGGAGGAGCTGACCGCATTGCTGAGTCAGCGCGAAGCGGCGATCCATTCGATGAAAGGTCTCTTCACCGCGAAGGTGCGCGGTGGGATTATCCCCATTGCGACGCGTGTCGAAGGCGCGGTCTATTATCAACGGCCCAATGCGATGCGGATGAGAGGTTTTACGGCCATCGGGAGTGAGCTCTTCGAGTTCGTTCAGGCCAACGATCAGTTCACGTTGCGTTTACCGACGATGGGGCGTGTGCTCTCTGGCAGTCCGTCCGATATGAGTGAGATGGGGAGGTTGGCCCGGCCATTTCAATTGAGCGTGTGGGCGATGGGTGGCGTGCTCGGGACCAGTGCGGTCGCGACGAATGAAACCGTGAAGCTTGTGGAGGACGGCGAACGTTATCGGCTCGACGTATCGGGTCCGTCCCAGGACGGTGTACAGGCGATTCAGCGGCGACTCTGGTTCGATCGGCGGACGTTGCTCGTCGTCCAAGAGGATCGGCTCTCGAATGCCGGCGACGTGGAGGCCACGATTCAGTACGAAGACTTTCGTCCGATCGGGGACGCCGATGGTAGTTCTGGAATCGGCGATGTGCGCCTGCTGCGGCCTTTCAAGATCTCCTTGGAAGACGGGAAAGGGCAGGGCAGTGTCCAGGTGACGTTCCACGAGATCGTTCCGAATCAGCCGATCAAAGTATCCGAACTAGGGCACGTGTAGGTCGATGAAAGTCCTCGCCGTTGAAACCGCAACTTCATGGCAGAGTGTGGCGATTCTTGATGACTCATGCGTCCTTGCCCGTCACGACCAGGAGGCGGCTGGATCGCATGCCAAGCTGTTGCTGCCCATGATCGATCGGTTGTTTCGTGAAACGGGTCTGACACTCAAGCAGTTGGATGGTCTCGTCGTGTCGATCGGTCCCGGGTCTTTCACGGGACTTCGTGTCGGCCTGGCAACGCTCCTCGGGTTCCGGACGATCAGTCAGCTCCCTTTGGCGGTGGTGCCGACACTAGAGGGCATGGCCTGGAATCTCCGAGGAACCTTGACTCCGCTCTGCCCCATTCTCAACAGCCGTCGAGGGGAACTCTACTGGGCGCTGTTCCGTTGGACCAGCGAGGATCGGTTGGAGCGAGTGGTATCAGAACAGGTGGGCACGCCCGCCATGCTGGGGAACAGCTTCACAGGATCGGCTCTCGTCTTTGGCGAAGGTTGGACCGCCGAAGCCACAGCCATCCGTGCGTCGGCTCCTTCCTCCACCACGATCGCCGAGGCACCGGACTTTGCCATGAAACCCTCAGCCATCTCGATCGGGTTGGCTGGGATTGAGCGGTTCCGACGAGGCGAGTATGCAGGAACTGGCATCAGTCCGCTATATGTGCAACGCACCGCTGCAGAACTGAAGTACGAAGAGTCCGGCGGCCTGTCGCCGGTTGCCCTACGTAGGGAACGGGTGGCAAGAAAAATAAACGCACGTGTGGCGGCGGCACGGATTCCGTCGGCGCGGGCTCGGGTCACACGAGGGAGAGGCAAGGGCGGGACGCGCAACGGCGCATGACTTTGAACGACGAGGGGGATATCCCTCAGGACGCTCAAAAAGGCCGTCCTCGTCGTTCGTGAAACGTAAAATGTGGAAGGTAAAAGGCTTCGAATGACGAGCACTCGGCAATCCCACATTTCACGTTTTACGCCTCACGTTTCAAGGTTCTGAGAGCGACTTTTTCAGCATCCTGCCACAGGGGGGCGGTGATGGGCGAGTGGGTGATCGAGCCGGCGACCGTCGAGGCGCTGTCGGACATTCTGCAGATCGAAGATGCTTGCTTCTCGTCCCCCTGGACGCGCAAAATGTTGGAAGCGGAACTGAGCGGCAATCCCTTTGCACATTTTCTGTTGGCAAAGCAGGTGCCGCCGGGCGAAGCGAGTTCCGTCTCGATTGTCGGGTACCTCTGTTTCTGGGTCGTCTTCGAGGAAGTACGGCTGATGAACCTGGCAGTCATCGAGTCGATGCGGCGCAAGGGAATCGCCAGGGCCTTGGTTCTACAGGCCTTGGAGGTGGGGCTGGCACAAGCGGCGATGCGCGCCGTGCTCGAAGTGCGGGCCTCGAACCATGCCGCGCACGCGCTCTACCGAAGTCTTGGGTTTCGCGGTGTGACGACCCGACCAACGTACTATACCAATCCCATAGAAGATGCGTTGCTGATGGGATTGGACCCGATTGTGTCGGAGTCAGGTCGATTGACAGACGAAGTCGGTCGCGAGGGAGGACGTATCAGGCCGCTGCAGTAATCTCATAACCAGGAGGTGCGACATGCTGACAGACAGTATGATTGCGGAACGGCTGCGCCAATCCAGTCACGAGTTCCGTGTGCTGGAAGAGGCGCACCACCGTCTGGACCTGGAATTGATCCAATTGCAGAAGCGCCACGTATTGACTCCGGCCGATGAGCTGTCTCTGAAGCAGTTACACAAAGAGAAGTTGGCGAAGAAAGACAAGATGGCCGAGTTGATGCGTGTCTATCGAGACCACGAACTGCAGGCCGCTCCATAGTGAGGAGCATCGTCGTGGGGCTTGGGTCGGCCAGCAACCGGGACCGGGGTCATGGCACAGATTCTCAATCCCCTTGCCGCACATATCCAGACCGTCAAGAAGCGTTTGATCATCATCGGGGCCACAATCCTGGTGGCCCTGATGGTGTCCTTTGCTTTTTCAGGCGAGATGGTCGCGTGGTTGAATCGTCCGTTTCCCAACCAACTGGTGTTCTACGGACCGACGGAAGCCTTGTTCGCCTCGATCAAAGTGTCGTTTCTGGCGGCGATCCTGGCGAGTCTACCGGTGATCTTCTATCAGTGTTGGAAGTTTATTGAACCAGCGCTGCTCCCCAAGGAGCAACGCTGGGGCATTCCGCTGTTTGCGCTGGCGGGAGCGCTCTTTGCGTTCGGTTTGATCTTTTGCAATCTCGTAATTCTCCCGCTAGTCATCGATTTCTTCGTCAGCTTCGGCATGGATCACGACGTCACCCCGCAATTGAGCGTCGGTACCTATATCGATTTCAACGTCAAATTTCTGCTGATATTCGGCTGCGCGTTTGAGTTACCGCTGGTGCTCACGATCCTGGCGCGGGTCGGTGTGGTGACTGCGTCGGCGTTAGCGAAGTATCGGAAACACGCGATCATTGCCGCGTTGATCCTGTCGGCCATCGTCACGCCCGATGCGACCCTCTTTACCATGCTCTTGATGGCCGGGCCCTTAATAGTGTTGTATGAGATCGGAATTCTTGGCGCACGCATCTTTGGACGGAAAGGTCCGACCGAAGTGAGCCTGCCGCTCGATCCTGATTTGCCGATAGGACCGGCCGGGCAGCGGGTCCGATAGAAGCTGTCAGGGGGTAGTGCAGAGGTAAGGGGTAATGGGGTAGGGGATAAATGATGATTCGGACTCGGATCGCATCTGCAGCGCTTGCGCTGAGTATATGGAGCGCAGGCGGGATACTTGGGGCTGCCACTCAGGCACCCTCACCGGTCCCGCCATCTCCGCAGCTAGCCCCTGGCCATGTGGAAGGCCAGCCTCAATACGATCCCTCTGGTCAGCAGGCCGCGAGCATTCAGGCGCTCACGTCTGTCGGGAACGACCTCGTCTATGCCGGCTCGTTTGGTCTTGGTCTATTCCGTAGCGAGGATCGCGGGGTCAACTGGACGAAATCGGATCAGGGAGTCACCGATCCATTCATACTGACCCTTACCACGGGGAAAGATGGCGCGATCTATGCCGGAACCTTCCGTGGCGGGGTCTTTCGTTCGCGCGATCGAGGGAAGAGCTGGCAGGCGATCAATAGCGGGCTCAAACGCCTAGAAATCAAAGCCCTTCTTGCCGTAGGTGAGGGGGTGTACGCAGGAACGGCCGATGGGGTCTATCGACTCGCCGCTGACGACCGTTGGTCGGTGGTCACCACTGGTCTCGACGACATCCTGGTCCATGCGTTGGCCCTCTCGTCCAACGGGACGCTCTTTGCCGGAACCTCAGGGAAAGGCATCGTACGATTTAAGGCTCAATCGACCGGCTGGGTGCGTCCGCAGCATGAACTTAAAGATCATGAAGGCATGACGGAGACCTTTATTCGCGTGTTGACGATCGATCCCGCGGGTGACATCTATGCCGGCACGTTCGACGGAGGTGTCTTTCTCAGTACCGATGGGGGCGTAACCTGGCGGCCCATCAGTCGGGCGTTGCCGAACGATTCGATTCGCGGGATCCTGTTCAACAGCAGGGGGCTCTTTGTGGCGACGGGGCACGGTATTTTCAAAACGACCGACAAGGGGCGTCAGTGGGTGCCGCTCAATAGGGGGCTGACGAGTATGGCTATCCAAGTCTTAATCGAGTCCGGCGCCGGAGTGCTCTATGCGGGTACGAGCGACGGGGCGTTTCGAAGCGACGACGACGGACGGACGTGGAATCCCATTAATCAGGGTCTTGAGGGAGGGGCAGCCCCGTCACCCTTCCGTTTTCGCTAACCAAGAAAGGGTAGAGGATGATGTCAGAGCCGACAGAGAACATGCGAGCCACCATTACTGTCAGCAGCAAGGGGGCCCAGCTGGGCGAGATTGTCCTGAGGTTTTTTCACGATGTGGCACCAGGGCATGTGAAAAACTTCACGAAGTTGGCCCAAGAAGGCTTCTATAACGGTACGAGCTTTCATCGAGTCATTCCAGGATTTATGATCCAGGGCGGCGACCCGCTCACGAAAGATCCGAGCAAGGAAGCTTCTTGGGGCACGGGCGATCCCGGTTACAAAATCAAAGCTGAATTCAACGACCAT
>PLBR01000136.1 GCA_003135435.1 Nitrospira sp.
GTCATGAATAATGCGGGCTAACGCGACTCTTTCCACCAGGCATTTTCACCAGCAGATTATCGATCAATCGAACCGAGCCGATTCGAACTGCGCCCAAGAGTACCGCACGAGCCGTGACGACGGACAGAGGCTCCAGGCTGTCCTGGTCGCAGACGGCCAGGTACTCGACATAAATAGTAGGTGCCTGCTCGATGGTCTGCCGCATGATCCGCTCGATCGCCGCCACGTCGTTCATTCCATCCTCGATCATCCGCCTACCGGTTCGAAGTGCCTGAGAGAGCAAGGGGGCAATCCGACGTTCGTCGGCGCTGAGATAGATGTTGCGCGAACTCATGGCCAGCCCATCCCGCTCTCTGACCGTCGGGCGCACCTGAATCGCCACGCCGAGGTTGAGATCGTTCACAAGTTGCCGAACCAGCGCTGCCTGCTGGAAATCTTTCTGGCCGAACAAGGCGAGATGGGGCTGCACGATTCCGAAGAGTTTCGTCACCACCGTGGCGACGCCGACGAAGTGATGAGGCCGGGCCTCGCCTTCCCATCGGCGCGCGACCGCCGGCACCGTCACGATCGTTTGGAAGCCCCCGGGATACATGGCCTGGGCCGTCGGTTCAAAACAGACATCCACCCCTTCCTCGCGGCACAATGCACGATCGCGGGGAATCGGGCGGGGATACGTGGTTACGTTTTCGGTCGGACTGAACTGTGTCGGGTTCACGAAGATACTCACGACGAGCGCATCGCATCGTAATCGTGCGGCTCGAATGAGGGAGCGGTGGCCGTCATGCAGCGCACCCATCGTGGGAACGAACCCGATGGTCGCCCCTTCTCGGCGTAATCGTTCGCTCCATGCAGCCATGGATCGTGCAGTGCGAATAATCTTCATGAGCCTGGGGGCGGGCTGCAAGCAGGGCGAGACCCATAGCGGGTCGAGGGTTGGGGAAACAGGAGGCGGACCTCAGGCTGCTTCCCGACCTCGGCGAGCAACTGGCTGCTTGTGCGCTGGAGTGATGGATGCAGGAACAGCGGATCGAGTTCGTTCAGCGGCATCAGAACGAACCGGCGTTGGTGCATGCGAGGATGCGGTACCACGAGATCTGGTTCGTTGATAATCCGTTGGCCGTAGAACAGGATGTCTAGATCGATGGTCCTGGGGCCTGATCGGTTCTCCTCATCCCGGTTGAGCGAGCGTTCGATCTCCCGGAGGATGGCCAAGAGGCTGTTCGGCGTGATATCCGTCTCAAGCTGCACGACGCCGTTGAGGAACCACCCGTCTCCCGGCTGGGCATGATCGTTCACGGGCTCGGTTTCATAGAGCAGCGACACGCCCACGACTTGCGAGTGTGGCAGCAGGCTCAGTAACGTCACGGCTCGATCGCAGAAATCGATTCGATCGCCGACGTTGGACCCGAAGCCGATGAAGACAGTCTCCATAGAAGCCACGTTAGGCGTGAAACGTGAGACGTGAAACGAGTTGGGAACTGCCTCTGCTTTCTTTACCTTTCACATCTCACCTTTTACGTTTTACGGTTTTAGAATCCAGCCTTCCGAATCCGCTCCACCGCCTCAGCCAGTCTTTCTTTCGATGTACACACGGTCATCCGAATATATCCTTCGCCCGGCGCGCCGAAGCCGTTGCCCGGTGTCGTCACGATTCCGGTTTTCTCTAGCAAGTGAGCCGTGAAGGAAGCGGAGGTGTACCCCTTCGGCACCGTGACCCAGATGTAGAACGCGGCCGGAGGCGGATCGACCTCAAGCCCGAGTTGCTTGAGGCCAGGGACGAGGGTGTCGCGCCGTTCCTGGTAAATTTTTCTCAGACCATCCGTCACAGAATCATCCAGATTGAGCGCGGTGATCCCGGCTTCCTGAATGGCCTGGAAACAGCCGGAGTCGAGGTTGCTCTTCACCTTGCCGAGTCCAGCCAAGACCTGCCTATGCCCGACGGCAAACCCGATGCGCCAGCCGGTCATATTGTACGTCTTCGACAGCGAGTGGAACTCGATCCCCACGTCTTTCGCGCCATCGATTTCCATGAAGCTCGCAGGGGGCTTGCCGTCGTAGAAAATCTCCGAATAGGCCGCATCGTGGCAGACGATGATCTGGTTCTCCTGGGCAAAGTCCACGACTCGCTTAAAGTAGTCCTTGCTCATGATGACCGACGTCGGATTATTCGGTGAATTCAGGAACATTAGCTTCGCCTTCTTCGCTACGTCCCTGGGAATCGCCGTCAGGTCAGGCAAGAAGCCGTTCTGCTTCGTGAGCGGCATGAGGTGCGAGACGCCTCCGGCGAAGCTGGTCCCGACGGGGTAGACTGGATAGCCGGGGCTCGGTACGAGCACAATGTCGCCCGGATTGACGAAGGCCAAGGGAATGTGTCCGATGCCTTCCTTCGAGCCGATGAGGGTGAGGACTTCGTTCGCCGGGTCGAGCGTGACATTGAAGCGGCGTTTGTACCAGTCGGCCACCGCTTTGCGGAACGACAGCATGCCCTCATACGAGGGATATTGGTGGTGCTTGGGATCTTTGGCAGCCTTGCCGAGGCTTTCGACGATCGGCGTCGGCGTCGGCAGGTCGGGGTCGCCGATACCAAGATTGATGATATCGACTCCCCGCGCAATCGCGGCTTGCTTCATCGTGTCGATCGCGGCGAACAGATAGGGGGGCAGGGTCTTGATTCTTGTGGCAACTTCGATGGGGAAACCAGACATGCGAACAGGCTCCTTTCCAGCAGGATGTTGAAAACAACCGCCAGTTTCGTTCTCGCGTCGGTCAGACCCTTAACGTACCCCAGATGGTACGCCTCGGCCCTTCACTCGCTGCGGCCTCGCTGGACGGCTGTTTTGACCATCCTGCGATGAAGAACGGTAAGAGTACAGCAGGAATGAGGCGGCAATCAACGCTGGGGAGAGAGAAGGTGGCCAATGAGCCGGTCGGCGATCTGATGGAGTTGCGGGAGATGGGGGAGGGCTGCTGCTTTCACGTGATGCGCAGTCAAGCGTGTTTTCGTGAGATCCGGTGCACATTCTCGGCACAACGATTCGATTCCGTTCTCTTCCATCTCCAAATGAAATAGAAGTCCGTAGGCACGAGCGGCATAGCGGAAGGCTTGCAGGGGGGCGATGTCGGAGCCAGCCAAGGGCACACAGTCTTTGGGGAGGTCGAACACTTCGCCATGCCATTCGAAGACTTCGAATGACTCCGGCAGCATACTGAAAACAGGGTCCTGTTTCGCCTCAGCCGTCAGCCTGACCGGTGTCATGCCGATTTCCAGCGCTTTACCTGACCGTACGGTGGCACCCAACGATTTCGCCATGAATTGACTTCCAAGACACACACCAATGACGGGCTTGCCGGCCAGGATCACGGATCGAATGAATTCCGTCTCCTTGACAATCCAGGAATCAGAATCATTCACCGACATCGGCCCACCCATTACGATCAACACATCGCCCGCATCCTTCGGCAGCCCGTCTTGTGGGACGAGATAGCGTTCCAGGCTTACGCCGCGCGCAGTCAGCGCCGTCGCGAAGACTCCGGGCCCTTCAAAAGGAACGTGTTTTAGACAGACTGCGCGCATCAGAAGACCTCGTGCGTTGACGATGGATAACTATTCGTACCCTGTGGCCCTTTTGTTCGGAAACATACACGGTCGCAGTATTGACAGCAAGGGCTGTCTCATTTCCGAAGGTCGTGATGGACGCCTGGGTTTCCAGGATTTATACTAGCAGGGCTTGAGGAAGTCATGGGCGGTTCCAGCAGTCTATTAGGCGGAGGATACATGTCATCTCAGGTTGACGAACCGCAACAGATCCAGCTGGAACTGGAGGGGTTGAAGCGAACGCTGGAGTGGACAGAGATCCAGCAGGAGCAGCTCTTGGATCGCTTGGACCTGCTTCGGCTCGACAACACCCGTCTGCAGG
>PLBR01000023.1 GCA_003135435.1 Nitrospira sp.
CTTGTCTAATAAAAACCAAGATGTGCGTTGCGCTAATTTTGCAACTCGCACAGGTTCCTTGCCAATTGGGGAGAAACTCACTTTGCTGGAGGCGTCGTCATCTTTTTCGGGTTTGTTGTCAATTTTCACTTGCTGATTGCGAAATTTAAGAGTACAAGCGAGACTGTTTCGGGCTTCCCCCTGGGGAGAGACTACATATCCCGTTTTCTTTCCTGCCTGACCTGAAGCTGAAGGTCAAACATTCAATCTAGGAACATCGAGGTCAAGATTATGCTGCGCTATTGGATGTGGGGAATGATTGTGTCTTTTTTGACGGTGCCGGCGTGGGGGCAACTGGTAGATCAAACCCTGGCGCCGAATACGGCCAAGGTTGGGATCTTGAAGTCTTTACAGAGTGAAATTGGCGCCGGGCGCGGCGATGCTATGACTCCTTTTTCGTCAACGTTTATCATCGAGCGCGACCCATTTCGCTCAGTTCGGCGTGGACGTCAACTATTTCAACGCAAATTTACTGCGCTGCAAGGGCGCGGTTCCGGCCCCAGTGACGGCGCGGGCGACATCGGCAGCAATAATGCAATTGGCGCGGGGGTGGCCGATAGCTGTTCGTCCTGCCACGGACGCCCTCGAGGCTCAGCCGGTTCTGGCGGCGACGTAGCTACCAGGCCTGATAGCCGGGACGCGCCACACCTCTTCGGAATCGGGCTCAAAGAAATGCTCGCCGACGAGATCACTTCTGATCTGCGCGGCATCCGCGACGCGACCATCGCCATGGCCCTGGCCAAAGGGCGCACCGTCTCCGCCGTCTTGAAGAGCAAGGGAATCAAGTATGGAATGGTCACTGCAAATTCGGCGGGCGCCGTGGATTTGTCGTTGATAGAGGGCGTCGATGCGGACCTTCGCGTGAAGCCATTCTTCGCTGAAGGAAGCATGAGTTCGTTAAGAGAATTCATTTCCACCGCATTCCACCACGAACTGGGACTGAATACTAATGATCCAGACCTGATCGCAGCAGCCGGGGGAGCAAGGGTTGTGACGCCGTCTGGAATGGTTCTAGATGGTGCCAGGGATAAAATCCAAGGACCGCCAACGCCAAATCCGGGGACGGGCAACGAAGTGGACACCGCGCTGGTCGATCATCTGGAGTTTTATCTGCTGAATTATTTTAAGCCGGGACACGATAAACAGNNCAGCCAATCTGACGGTTAATCGTGACCGTCGCGTTGCCGATCTGGAGACGGTCTACGATCCGACTCGAGGGATATTCAACACGCTGTTTGCCACGGCGGCTCCGTTAGTCAATGTCGTCAACGATGGCACCCCGTATCCACCGCTGGTTCAGCCTGCGTACAAGCCATTTGTGGTTTCGGATATCTTCACCGACTTCAAACGGCATGACCTCGGTCCAAACTTTCATGAACGGAACTATGACGGAACGACGCAGACCATGTTCTTGACTCGTCCGTTATGGGGGGTGGGATCGACGGGGCCGTACGGACATGATGGACGCAGCATATCGCTCGACGCCGTCATCCTGCGCCACGGAGGCGAGTCTCAGAAATCGCGGGATGCTTATGCAGCGCTGACCGGCGAACAATCGGCAGCACTCATAGCGTTTTTGAATTCGCTGGTGCTGTTTCCGCCAGATGACACCGCCTCCACCCTCGACCCCGGCAATCCAAGCGCAACCGGATTTCCGCAGGCCGGACACGGCAGCATCAAACTCACCGTATTATTCAACGATCCGACCGACGTTGAATGAGGGGGTAGGCCACACTAAAGCGGGTGGTTCGGTACTTCGAAAGCAAATAATGGGCCGGCCAACTTGCGACAGGCCCATCCCGATTCGGCTCTCCTAGGCTAGGCTAAGGCAAGGGCACGGTCTCCCCGGCGAGCAGATTGGTGCATTGCGCACTGGGAACACCTGCTAGATTCATGCCCCCGGTAATCATCGATGTTGGATCGCAGAATAAATCTNNACAGTAGTGCCGCCGCTCACGTCAATGCTGGACTGATTTGCAAGCACTAGGCCGCCGTGACTACCCCCAGTAACCGTAGCTCCGCTTATGGTCGCGTGTGAGTTATTGAGAACCATAATTCCATGGCCATGACTACCCGTGATCACGAGGTTTCCATTGGAAGCAGTCAGAGCTGCACCGTCGGAGATGAGTACTCCTGCCGTGGTGCCGCCCCACGATTGCCCGGCCTTGTTGATGACAAGCTTCGAGAACACGTTGAGAGATCCGCCCGTGTCGATCGTCACCCCGTTGTAGTTTGTTCCTGCGGAGTTATCGATTGTTACATCATTCGCCCCGACCGTGGTGTTGTAGGCTAGCACGTCGACAATGGCCCCACCGTGTCCCGTGATGCCCTCCTGCATATTACTGATGGTCGTGCCGTACATCGTGACATGGGAAGCTCCGACATCTATGCCAGCGTGCCACGGGGCTCCGGTCGAATCCTTGAACACACTGCGTTCAATGTGTACATCAGAAGAGTCATATACGCCGAGCGTAGCGTACCCAGGGTCCCGAGCCGTAACATGCGAAATGGACACTTGGCTGTTCTCAAAAACGATGATTCCCTCAGTTCCACCCTGCACCTTCAAGTTGCGCAACCGGATGTCGCTGCTACCATGACCGATTCCGACTGCAGGGACGGTCACCGTGTCCGCCTGGATGCTAAACCCCTCGATGGTCACGCTCCGTGAGGCAATAAAGAGGAAACCGTCGAACAAACTGCTAGCGCCCGTGGTCGGCTGCATCAGCGTCGCACCGTTCATGCCCTTCACGGTGAGGTTTTCGAAGCCGATCACTTGAACGTATTCGGTGCAAGTTCCGTTCACCGCGACAGTGTAGGGCGTGTGCTTGTCCAAGTTGGATAGTGTGCGATNNACGGCGACGGAAGCTCCTAGAACCAACAAAATCAGAATTCCTCGGTTAGTCCATTTCATAGAATCTCCTCTCTGATTTAAGCTGCGGACCGGACCCAATGTGAACGAACGGGAAAAAGCCACACCAATATAGAGG
>PLBR01000239.1 GCA_003135435.1 Nitrospira sp.
ACCACCACGCTCACCGCGAATGGCAGCAACGGCAACGGGGCCGATCAAGCCGGCGGAACCGGCGGCATTGTGAGTGCGACATCGACCGGCGGGAACGTCACGGTCGGAGCCATTTCAGTAATCGGTGGGAACGGCGTAGCAGGTAATGCGGCTGGTGGTAACGGCGGGACAGTGACACTGGATGCGGGCGGCGCCATGCCGACGATCACCCTTGCAAATATCACGACGACCGGCGGGAACCGATCAGGGAGCGGGATAGCCGGAGCAGGCGGCGCGATCTCGGTTGCCGATGCGGCATTGCTCGCAGCGAATACAGTGGTGACGGCAAGCGGCGGGAGCGCCGGGTTGGGTATCGGCGGGAACGTGACTTTCAGCGATACGCTGGACTCATTGGGCGCGAACCGGACCCTCGCTGTGAACACGAACGGGACGACAACCTTCATCGGGAACGTCGGAGGAACACTTGCCTTAACGTCGCTTACCACCGACCTGCCTGGGTCCGTCTCTCTCCGGAACGTCACCACCACTGGCGCTCAGACCTACAATGAGAACACCGTTACGTTGAATGGCACCTATACGACCACCAACAGCGCTGTTACCGCCGGGACAGCTGGTGCCGCGATCACGTTAGGCGGCGACACGACCGTCTCGACCAGCAGTGGCAATATCACCTTCAACGGCACCGTGAACGGAACCCAGAGCCTCACCGCCAACAGCACCGGCATTACGCTCTTTGCCGGCGCAGTCGGAAACAGTACCGCCTTGACCAACCTCACGACCAATGCAGGAGGTACGACCAGGATCAATGGTGGTTCCGTCGCGACATCAGGAAATCAGACCTATAACGACAACATAACCATGAACCAAGCCACCACCTTGACCGCCACGGGCGGAGCTATCACGTTCGGCGGCAACGTGACGAACAGCGCAGCGGGAGGCGGCATCACGGTCGATGCGCCGACAATCAACCTCACCGGCGGCACCACCGTCGCGACCACCGGGAATGGCCCCATCAGCTTCTTTACTGACGCGCTGAACCCCAACGGCGCAAGCATCAACGCAGGCACCGGCGCGTTCTCGCTCGCGCCCAACGTTTTGACGAGAACTATTGAGTTCGGCGATGTGAATACCGGACGGGTGACCGATGTGTACTACGGTTCGAATTTCGGAAGCGTCACCGCCGGTAGTTTCACCATCGGTCGTCCGACACACACTGGCAACATTTACGTCACAGGCGTTGCCGCAGCGCCAAGCGCGATGACTTTTGTCAATGGTGGGGCCGGATCGGTCACGTTCGAAAACGCATCCTATGTGAGCGGGAACCAGAACCTCGGTGTAGTCAGCGGATCGGGCGGCATCGATCTCGGCACGAATCTGACGCTTGGTACCGGTACACTTCGGTTGACCACCACTGGGGCCATCGCCCAGACAGCGGGGACGTTGACGGCAGATACAGCAGGCCTTTCGGCTGCGACCGGTATTGATCTGTCGCAGCCCACCAACAACGTGACGACGTGGGCAGCGCAAACCACTATGGGCAACCTCACCCTGACAGACACGAACGGATTTGCGATCGGCAGCGTACTGACGACAGGTCTCCACCCTGCCATTACCGGCCTCACTGCCACGACCGGCACCATCGCCTTGCAGAGCGATGGTGCGGTCACACAAACCGCGAGAATCCTCGGTTCAGCCCTGAGCCTCCTAGGTAGCGGACCATACACGCTCGCCAATGGTGCAAATGATGTCTCGACTCTTGCGGCCAACTCGACCGGCAGTATCCAATACACCGATGCGAATGCGCTGACCGTCGGCACGGTTGGAGCTACCTCCGGCATCACCTCAGGAAATAGTAATGTGACACTCTTTGCCGGCGGCCCTCTCACGGTCAGTCAAGCGATCAACACCGGAGCCGGCAACCTCGACTTCACCGCCGGAGGGGCCATCACGCAGACAGCGGCGCTCACGGTCGGAGGCGCGACGACACTTGCGGCGACGGTGGCAGGCTCCGATATTCTCCTCGACACGCAGGCGAACAACTTGGGCGGGGCCGTGGCCTTTGGGGGAACCCCCACCAACATCCGCGATGTGGGCTTGCGCAACGTGAATGCGGGAGCGACGGTCCCCACACTCGCCGGCCTCACGAATCTGCGCAACCTCACGCTCACGTTCGATAATGCGCCGATGGTTCTGCCTAGCCTGACGGCGAGCGGGAATCTGACCGCTACCGCCAGTGGCCTGATCAGTCAATCCGGCGCCCTTTCGGTCGCGGGCAATGCCGGCTTCAACACCACGGCGGCCGCCACGCTCGGCTCCGTGACGCTAGCCACCGGCAGCGCCCTCGCCCTTGGCACCTCGACGGTGGGCGGAAACTTAACCGTCACCACGGCAGCTGGAGACATCACCCTGCCGGGCGGGCAGACACTCACGGTGGCGGGCAATGCGACCTTGACGCCGGCTGGGAATGTGAATCTCCTGGGCACGACCCAGATCGGCGGGACCCAGACCCTGAGCGGCGGGACCGGCTCCACGTTTGTGCTAGTGGCGGATACGAACCTGAACGCATTGGCCTTGCCGGCGGCGGGCAACATCACGGTGAATCTAACCGGCACGAAGGCGACCTTTGCGGGGGCGCCGCTCCTGCCGGCCGCCATGATCCTCTCGAATGCGGGGAATAATTTTGGCGGGACGGTGAGTGTTACTACCGCGTCACCTGCCTTCACCGGCACGGTGACCAACACCTATAATTTGACGCAGAGTGCGGCGGTCACCCTCAATCCGGGCCAGGGGCTGACGGCGACGGATCTGGGCGGCACCGCCGGCACGCGCGGCAACATCACGCTCCCCAATGCCGGGAATACGTTTAACACCGTCACCTTCACGGGCGGGGACATTGCCTGGCAACAGGCGAACGCGGTCACGATCGGCAGCGTAAGGGCCAATGCCGGGGCAACCTCCACCGGCGCGCTCACGATCACCGCGACCGGCCCCATCACGCAGACCGGGGCGGTGGTGGCAGCCGGGACGACGACCCTCGCCGCGGGGGCCGGGAACAACATTACCCTCACGAACGCGGCCAATGATTTCAGCACCGTCGCGGTGACCAGCGGGAACAATGTAGCCCTTACAGATGCGAATGCGCTCACGCTGAATGCGTCAACCGTGTCCGGGAACTTCTCAGCCATCGCCGGCGACCTGACGGTCGGTGGGCCGGTGGCCTCGACCGGTGGAAGCCTCAACCTGACCGGAGCCAATACTGTGACACAACTCGCCAACCTCACGGCGAATGGAGCGAACAACGTCACGGTCACAACGATGACCGGCCCGATCACGATGGCAGCCGCCGCAACGACCACCAGCGGGGCCGGTGCCATCAGCTATACGTCCGGGACGGATGTCACCTTGGGATCGCTCAGCACGGGTGGAGGGGTAAACGTCTTCGCCAACGGAGGGTCCGTCTTAAGCGCGGCAGGATCGGGTACGAATGTGTCAGCCGGCGCGGCCTCAACATTACAGGCCTTCAACGGCGTCGTGGGCACACAGGCTGCGCCGATGACGGTCAACGTCAATCCGGGCACGCTGAGTATTCGCGCGACCACCGCCGTCGCGGGGATTTCGGCCTTCCTCACCGGCACCGTGCTCCCGAGTAATGCACTCACCCTGTTGAACGTGCCGCCGGGCCTCGTCTGCTTCAACGGCTGTCCGGTCGCCAGCTCGCCTGTTTCGGGTCTCGCGACGAGTCTCCTTGGAAGCACGTTTGGCTATCTCAATCCTGAGACGATCATTCCTGCCTACTATCCGCAGCCCTCCAGGTCAGTCCTCATCTCCGACATCACGTCGGTGTACATGCCGGGCACCCTTTTGCAGACTTCGTCGGTGTCGCTTTCGTCGGGGAGCCCCGCGGTCCAATCGATGGGACCAAAGGCTAAGGCCAGAGCGAGATGTGAGCAGGGAGCGGCCGCATCGTTCGATGCTCACTGCACGGTACGGTAGGCTCGAACGTCAGCTGAACCGTGCCACTTGGTCTGCGAGGGTCTTGGCAACCATCAACAGATCGAACGGCCAGGCGTACCGGAGTTCGACCCTGGGATATTGCGGCCGCAGATGATCGAGGATTTCGGGAATCTCAATCTCTGAGTGAGAACCACCCGGCGTGAACATCGTGGTAGTCACGGTGATGTGCGTCGCGCCTTTCTTGATCAGCGCCTCCACCGACTCTTCCAACGTTGGAGCACAAAACTCATTGTAGGCCACGGCAAAGAGCACCTCCCCCAGGTTGGCTCGCAACTGAGCGGCCACTGCCTCAAGTCCCGATTGATAGGGGTCCGTCTCCGGTGTCCTGGGCCACTGGCGGATCTTACTATCCAGCTCAAGTTCCTCCGGGGAGGGTGGCATCTTCGCGGCACGCCGCTGCCCTTCCAACCGTTTCAGTTTCGTGACCAATTCCTGCGGACACCCCTTGGGAATGCCCCCGTGCCCCACAAGAATCACTCCCCGTACAACAGTCGCCATTACCGACTCCTTTCTTCATACACAGACACTACCAGGTTGTTGAAAAACAATTCAGGGACTCAGGGAAACATAGGATGCCGGCGGTCACGGACAGTTCCCGTACTGTCCGCAGGCAGTTCAAAAAGGCCGTCCAGCAAGGCCGCAGCGAGCGAAGGACCGGAGGCGTACCCTCTGGGGNNGGCGGACTTTTTCAACAGCCTGCTACACATGATTGCGCAACATGAGTTCCTTCGGATGCGGATTGAGATAGACCTGATCCCGAATGTAGCCGACATCGAAGATCTGGACGTAGTGTTTGATCAGCGTGAGAGGGACAACCAAGGGCGTGAGCTCCTGATGATAATCGCCGATGACGCCCAACAGCTCAGCTTTTTCGTGAGCGCCGAGCCGCTCCTTGAAACACCCCAGGATGTGCTGGAGCACGTTCACATGTTTGCGCACCGTCGCCTTCACGGCCAACGCTTTCATGAACAGTTCCCCGTATCGGCAAGCGAGTTCCTTGGGACGGTGCTGATGAGCCTGACCGACCAACCTCCCGAGTACCTCGTATTGCTGCGGGCTATGGGCTAACAGCAAATATTTGTGGATCGTGTGGAACTGCACCAGGGCCCGCCTCGTGACGCCACTCTGCGCGAGATCCTGCCAGCGTCGGTAACAGAAGACCCGCTCGATAAAATTCTCCCTGAGCGTAGGCTCGCAGAGCCGCCCTTCTTCCTCGACCGGAATCAATGGGAACTGCTCGATAAAGGCCCGCGCAAACAGCCCGACTCCGTTCCGGTTGGGCATCCATGCTCATTGTAGATACGAACTCGCTCGATACCGCAGCTCGGCGAACCCTTCTTAAAGACGTACCCGGATAAATCCAGCTCCATGAGCTCCGCGATACGATTCGTGGTCATGGTCTCCAGTGCGCGCGTGTGATCTGTCCCACTCTTCATCGTCACGAGCCGGGGATTCTGAAGATCGCCGACCAGTCGCATCGCCTCGCGAGGAGTGCCCAGTCCTGCCTCAACCTCCGGACACACCGGGACCCACTCCACATAGCGGCCAAACACATCGGTCAGAAAACTGTCCCGCTTATGTCCCCCATCGAACCGGACTTCGTCTCCGAGGAGACAACGGCTGATCCCAAGACGGAGCGGAGCGGTCGTCATCGCATTCCCTGTTGGTTGCCGAGGAGCCTCTCCAACATTCCTCTATCCCTTCGTCATGATCGCCCGCAAGGCTGGTTCCAGCGTCGGATAGTGAAAGACGTATCCCCCGGAGAGCGCCTTCGCCGGATTGACCCGTTGCCCCGTGGTCATAAGCGTCCCCAGTTCACCCAGTGCCATGTGCAACGCGAAGCCCGGCACGGGAAGCCAAGATGGCCGGTGGAGGACTCGTCCGAGCATCTCGCAGAACCGGTTCATCGTCACGGACTCGGTAGCCACAACATTGACGGGACCAGAGACGCTCGGTGTCGCGAGCACCCACTGGATCAATCCGATGTGGTCATGCCGGTGGATCCATGACACCCACTGAGTTCCCGGCATGATGGGGCCGCCCGCGAAGAGCCGGAACGGCAACAGCATCTTCGGCAAGGCACCACCATCTTGTTCGAGTACCATTCCGGTCCGCAACATAATGACTCGCACACCGAACTCCGCAGCCCGAAGCGCCTCCGCTTCCCACGCAAGACAGAGATCGGCCAAAAAGCCTTGGCCGCGCGCGGCGCCCTCATCCAGCACACGATCGTCGCTGGCCCCGTAGTAACCGATACCGGAGGCGCTAATCAACGTGCGCGGTTTGGAGGACCGGCGGGACATGGCTTCTACCAGCAGACGAGTGGTGAGGACCCGGCTTTCGGTGAGAAGTCGCTTGCGGGCATCGGTCCAGCGTCCATCGGCAATCGGCGCACCAGCGAGATTGATGACGGCATCTGCACCTTCGAGACAGTGCTCCCAGGCTCCCGCCTCCCGGCCATTCCATTCGACCGCCGTGACGGTTGAGCCACACGACCGTTGCGCCTTTTCCTTCCTTCTCGTGAGGAGCGTGACCCAATGCCCCTCCTGACAGAGCGAGGCACATAAGGGCCGACCGATGAACCCCGTTCCTCCGCTGACCACGATTTTCATGGAATTTCTACTCTCCGGTGGAGCCGAACAGACCAATTCTCTTGCCTATGCCCACGCCTTCGCCAGGTACGAATTCTACTCTAGCAGGATGCTGAAAAAGTCCGCCAGCGGCGTTCTCACTTCGCTTCCAAGAACCGTGAAACGTGAGGCNNCAGACTCAGGGCGGGCGGGTGAGAAGTCTGGCCTTTTTGAGCATCCTGCGGGAGGTGCCCCTGTTATTCCAAACGTGCTGAAAAATAAAATTTCGGCATGTCCAGAGAGTATTCCCGCAACCTGTTAGAAGAGTTCTGCTTGCATTATTCATGGCGGTTCGTGGAGAAATTGCCCGAGCGTGCGTTCCTCGTGAAGCGTATCTCGTATCTCGCATGCGACGACACAGACACACTCATTCTGCCCCGCGCTTCACGCTTCACGAACGACGAGCGACGAAGAACGCAGCAGCGGATCGGGATTGCAGCAGAAGCGTTCATGAATATTGCGGGCAGGGAGCAAAAGGGGGAGGAAGGAATAGTGCCGAAGGCGGGATTTGAACCCGCACACCCTTGCGGGCGCTAGACCCTGAATCTAGTGCGTCTGCCAGTTTCGCCACTTCGGCACATCTCCGAGCCATTCAACGCCGCTGGGTTTGTACTGTTCGCAGAGTTCGAACATGGCGCTAGCGTTTGAAGAGGCGCACGTAATCTTCGAAGATGAAGAGGCGGTTGCGTTTCTGACCGGTGAACTCCTTCAAAATTCCGAGCTTGACGAAGTCGTCGATCAGCGCCGCGGCGGTGTTGGTTTGGGTTTTGATGAGGTCGGTCACAATTTTGATGTTGGTCACTGGCGCTCGGTAGAGGGACAGCATCAGTGCCTGCGCGTTGGCCTGGCGACGTACGTGAAAGGTGGGCATGTGTTTGCGCTCGATGCTCTCCTTGAGCGCCAGAATGTCCTTGAACACTTGAATGGATAGGGCTGCCGTCTCACGCATGCCGAGCAGAAAGAACCGTAGCCAAGGTTCCAACTTGTGCGTGGTACGGACGGCCATTAGTTGATCGTAGTACTCGCCCTTATGACGCTCGAAAAAATCGGAGAGATACAGCGCCGGCTTGTGTAGTAGGCCGAAGCTGACAAGGTAGAGCACAACAAGGAGGCGGCCCAATCGTCCGTTGCCATCCAAGAACGGATGGATCGTCTCGAACTGGTAATGGATGAGAGCGATTTTGAGCAGGTGCGGAACATGGATCTGGTCGTTGTGCATGAATTTTTCCAGATCGCTCATGAGATCCGGCACATGCTGATGGTGTGGCGGGATAAATGTGGCGTGCTTGAGACTGACGCCGATCCAGTTTTGGCTGGTGCGAAATTCCCCGGGCTGTTTGTGCGTGCCACGCGCGCCATGCAGCAGCACCGCGTGGGTCTCGCGCAACAGCCGGTTGGATAAGGGCATGTCACTCAATCGCTTGATGGCGACATTGATGGCCCGGATGTAGTTGTGCACTTCCTGCCAATCATTACGCTTTTCAGGGTCGAGGTCGCGCTTGTCTAGCAGCGCCTCTTCAATGTTGGTCTGGGTGCCCTCGATGCGACTAGAGGTGGTGGCTTCCTTGGTGATGTGCATCCGGATGAAGAAGTCCACATCAGGGGTGAGCTGAGAAAATGCGTTCAACTCCCCAAGTAGGCGATTGGCCTCTTCTAGTAGCGTCAGAATCTGCGGGTCCGAGAGCGTCCATTCCCGGTTAATGGAGCTGGGGGAAAAGCTTCGGTACTCGTACTGTTGCTCGTACTCCCCTGACTTGAACTCATTGATATTCATGGGCTTCCTGGCTTTTCCTTGCCGAATTTGATCTAGGTCAAACGTTATGTCAAGTACGGGGTGTTAAATTGATATAAACCGTGGCGTATGTCAAATGATCAGAGCCGTCGGGGGGTGCGAAAGCTAGAAGTCTGAAAGAAGGATTGGTAGGGACAGTGTTTACTGACTCGCAGCTCAGCATAAAACTTAACGGGTGAGTACTCATCGGGAACATTCCGTCAGGTGGGCTGGAAAGAGTTCTTCTTCCAAGCACGTATCTCATGACTCTTTGGCTCGTTGCCACAAAATCAAGGCGGAGAAGTTAGACGCCGCCATGACTCGCCTGAACAGGCTAATAACACGGCATGAGAATGCCGCTCGCCAAGTTATTGGAGTTGCTACACGATAGAATGGTTGGTGCCGAAGGCGGGATTTGATTTGGGGCGATTTTCAAGACCTTAATAATATCAGGTGGTTTAGATATTTTTGGATGTTTTTACAATGATTTAGACCGTTTTCAGCTATGTGATTAAGTATGACCAAGTATGACGGGATTTCCTCTGCTATACGACCGTTTTACGACCGTGACCAACTACGGAGACAGGAACTCAGCAAAAGGATCATGACTGGAATTTCCAACCGAGCAGTTCATGTCATGGCTCCAGATGCTCGTCAATATCTCCACCTGACCGTCTATTAAGCCTTGAGAGGGTTTTATGGGCAAAGGTGCAGCAATGGTCACTCTCACCATCCTAAACGTGTCTGAGAGCATCGGTACGCCTGTTCGGGCTGCCTAGCCTCAGACAAGCTGATATGTTTCGTCTGAACTTTATGGAGTAGGCACCATGACAAACAATCAACGACTTAGGTGTATTGCTGGACATCTGGCTCGTCTTTCACCCAGTTCTGGACAACAATCGACCCCATTGAACTTTGCTGTCGGCGCTTTATTGGCCTTAACGAAAGCGGAGCAACTTGATTACCCTTCATTAAAGTCCAGCGGCACGCGAGGGCTGAGAATGTGGAGGAAGGCGAAAGGGATATGCTTGGAAATTGAACGAGGGCTCGATTTGCCGACGCACGGGGAGTGGCTGGCAGGTTACTACTTCAATGATGGCATTATCAGAATTGCTGTTGCCTATGAGCATATCGTGCGTCATGTCACCAAGCTGCACGGCAATGAATCTTTCAGGAGACTGAAGCGGGAGGCCGTAAGGGAAGGACTGAAAACGGAATGGGTCAGCTCATGGGAATCGGTCCATAAAGAAGTAAATCGACTAAAGCATCAGAATCTTAAATTTGTAGATGGCCCTCTCCTAAAGTATGACCAAGCACTTCAGGCCCTTGACCATCTTGTTTACGCATTGAAGTGGGGAACAAAACGCAGAAATAGATAGACATACTTCTCAAGCTTCCTCCAAAGGATTTGATGAGCCTGCAAAGGTCTTAGGCCTCCGAGCTTGATCGATGCGGTTTCGATTCATGTGACGAACAAAACAGACCGACGAGGAACGCATCCATGATTCCCGTGAGCATTGCTAAATCATGGTCTACACTGATCACTGGACTCCAAAAGTAATATTTTAGTTTCTTGTTCTTAAGCTGTACCATGTGGTCAGCTACCCGGTTTAGTTTCTTGATGCGCCATTCGTTAACCGCCTGATCCGTTAAGATCGACTTCATTTCTTCGTTCGGGATCTGGCTCAAAAAACTCCAATATTTGTCCGACTTAAGAATTGCGACTATCTCCTCTTTTGACTTCTTAGAATCTTCAGTATCAATAACTATTTCTGTTGGCATCGGAATGACCTGATGTGCAACTGAATGCCTGAAGTCACTCATGAGATCGATCCATTCGACAATCGATGGCATTGACAGAAATCTTCTGAGGTTGCTCTTCCGTTTTTCAAGCATCTTCAAGTAGTCTTTGCTTGCAATACCACAGCGCCTTTCAGTTAGGCCCAGCTGTAGAACCTCATTCGAAATTAACGTAAGCTGATCGAACATTCCCCAAAGCAAAAAATAGAATTGGTTGACATGATATGAAATACTAAACCCGAAACGGTTGTCTCCTTGTCGCTTATAGTGATCTTTTTGTAACCGACTGAATTTCACCATGTCCCTTGCGTAAAGAATGAACTGATATCGATTCATGATGAGGTTTCGCATCTGTTCAATGACCCAAGGATTCGAAATTTGATTCTGTAGCTGTCCCCACCACGTTGCAAGCTTGTGGCATTTGGGGTGAGCAAATATGTAGTAAACATCTTGGTAGATGGCATTTGAGTAGGATGCTGACCAGAAAACATTGTGACCGTGCGCACAGACTTCTACGAAGTCCTCCAGTTCATTCATCGGCAATAGATTGATCAGGTCATGAGCTAACGGATAACGCGCTTCAAGTAGTATTGGGTCTGATGTAACCACACCATCGGACTTGGTATGAATTGCCCAAGCGCATATATTTCTTTGCTGATTGGCAAGAACAGACTCCTCCAGCAGTTTGGTTCTCGGATCTTCGTCTAGGGGATTGATTGGCGAATACTCGATAAGATCTTCTCCCTCTAAGGAAATTTCAATAAATGGCTCTGGTAAGTCATTTCTTCCATTGACCAGGAATCTGATATCAATCGGTGGATTGAGTTGCCTAAGATCGAGGAGTAATTGCAAAAGGTTTCTGTAAGCGGGAGATAGTAATTGGTCGATACATCTGAAATCCACCAACAAATCGAAATTGCGCTTCGGAAACACCTGCATTAGATAGTTGCGCAAACCGTTTGTGATTAGCATTTAGAAGGTTCCGATTTTAACGAAAGACACAATAGCATTTCCTTCAAGCCGTCACACTGTGCCTCTATAACGCTTAGGAAGGAACTCGGACTGCCATCGAGAAGAAATACCACCATTTGCGCTTCTCAGCTCTTGCGCCTATTCGGTGAACCCTCCTAGAATGAGCCTCCCTGCGAGGCTCCCATGCCCTTCTCGATTCGCTCCTACCGTCGCTTCCCCGTCCAATGCGCTGTCACGTATAACGCGGGGTCATTCCAGGGCCAAGGCACCGTGTGGAATCTCTCGTGTTCTGGTTGGCGTCTCTCTGGGGATCTGCCCATGCGACTAGGGGAAATCCTCTCGTTGACCGTCACGCTGCCGAATGAACAGCACATTCTCATTCCCCAGGCCGTTGTCCGGTGGTCACGAGGTCAGGAGTTTGCGGTGGAGAATGTGGTGATCGCGCCACACACTCATGCGCGGATCCAGCATTACGTGAAGCGGCTAGTGCGGGAACCTATGAAGATCGGTGGATAAGAGGCCAACCACTTATGGCGCGACGATTTCCCATTGCCCTCGTGCTCTCGCTCATGTGTCTTGCCGCTCCCGCATGGGCCGATTATCGCGCTGGCGAGGATGCCTATTTCCGTGGAGACTACGCCACTGCGTTTCGAGACTTGACCCCCCTGGCAGAGAGTGGAGATGCTTTTTCCGAATATTTTCTTGGGCTGATGTACGTCAAGGGAGAGGGGGTTCCGCAGGATTTTAAACAGGCAGAGTACTGGTTTTTTTTGGCAGCCGAACAGGGGCACGCACAGGCCCAACACAACCTGGGAGTGATGTACGCCGAAGGCCAGGGAGTTCCGCTGGATTTCAAAGAAGCCGTACGCTGGTATCGCTTGGCGGCCGAACAAGGAGAAGCCAAGGCCCAAAACAATCTTGGGCTGATGTACGCCACGGGCCAGGGCGTCCCGCTGGATTTCAAAGAAGCCGTGCGCTGGTTTCGCTCGGCGGCCGAACAGGGGGAAGCCAAGGCCCGATTCAATCTTGGAGTGGTGTACGCCACAGGCCAGGGCGTCCCGCTGGATTTCAAAGAAGCCGTGCAGTGGTACCAGTTGGCGGCCATGCAGGGGGACGCACAGGCCCAATTCAATCTTGGGGTGATGTACGCCACGGACGAGGGAACCCTGAAGGATTATGTGCTCGCCCACATGTGGTTCACCCTCGCGGCCGCGCAAGGCGAGAAAGATGCCACAGTTCTCCGAGACAGCCTAGGGAAGAAGATGACACCCGCTCAAATCGAAATGGCGCAAAAGCTGGTCCGTGAATGGAAGCCGAGAGATAAATGAGCGACAACCACCCCCCACGCGAAACTATGTCCCTAGATGAAGCGACCATCTCCAACATGTGGGAGATTGCCGCGATTGTCGAACTGCTGGAACAGAAGGGCCTCTGTAGCAAGCAGGACTTGCACGCCATCATTGACGAGCTACGCAAGAAGAACCCTCGTGCCAGCATTCCTGAAACCGCCTTCCCTGAGCCGTACCTCCTCACCGAAACCGAGAACACGATTATCGACGACATGCTGGAGCTACTGAACAAGCACGGGCTGACTTCGCACCAGTCGCAAAACCTGCTCGAACGGTTGGGCCGGATCATTGAGATGGGGCAGCGGGTGG
>PLBR01000199.1 GCA_003135435.1 Nitrospira sp.
AGTACGACGACGTCATGAACAAGCAGCGTGAGGTGATTTACCAACACCGACGCGCCGTCTTGGGCGGGGCAAATCTGAAAGACGATCTTCACAACATGATGGACGGCCTGGTGGACTCCGCGCTGAACATCTATTGCCCGGCTGAACAATATTCCGAGGAGTGGGATATCAAAGGGCTCGCTGAAATCATGCATGGCCAGTTCGGTCTCGACATTGCCCAGGGCAAGGGCGACGGCGGCGAGTCACTCCGCGGCATGGGACGCGACGCATTGGTCGAAGACCTGCGCGCGCAGTTGCGCGACGCCTATGACCGGAGAGAACAAGATCTGGGCTCGGACTTGATGCGCTTCCTGGAGAAGAATTTCATGCTCCAGGTCATCGACCACCACTGGAAAGACCACCTCCTCGGGATGGATCACCTGCGCGACGGGATCGGATTGCGCGGCTACGGGCAGAAAGATCCGCTCATTGAGTACAAGCGCGAAGGCTACGATCTCTTTGCCGGCATGATGGAACGGATCAAGTCCGACTCGCTCGATCGGCTCTTCCATGTACAGGCTGTCCGGCACGAGGAGCAACCAGCAGCCCCACCGCCACCACCCGTCATCTCACGCCCCCTCCCCCCACTCATCCTCAATCGCGGAGAAACACCGGTCGCCCCTCAGACGGTTCAGCGAAGCGACGACAAAGTCGGCCGCAACGACCCCTGCCCCTGCGGCAGCGGGAAAAAATACAAGAAGTGCCACGGAACCTGAAGAATACGACGCTGACGCCCTCGCTCCCTCGCCTCTAGCAGGATGCTGAAAGAGTTCTGCCAGCCTGTCTTGTCCATTTGGTCTGTTCGGTCTGTCTGGTGTGTTAGGTTGCACGAGACTAACCAGATGGACCAGACAGACCGGGCTTGTCCAAGACGTGTAGGCCATCGAAGCTCTGCTGTGCCGAAATGATTTTCCCGCAGCCTGCTAGAGCAAGGCAGCCCCCAATCCCCAATCAAGTTGTCTTCCATCACGATACATTTCTCCGGAGTGTTACACCTCCTGGAATAGGGAGATTTGCCTGAGTTTCCAATACTCTTCGCCTTGACTTAGCGGCGACCCCGAGGCTAATCTACGCCACTTTCCCGCCTCCCTGAGGTGCAGGGTAAAGTTTGCCCGTTTTCTCGGGTTGATTCGATCTGTCTTCACAGAAAGGAGGAATGGTCTGTGTCGTTGGGACATCCTGAACTCGTCGCTGCCATTTCGTCTGAGATCATCCAAAACGGACCAATTCCTTTCGTCCGCTTCATGGAACTGGCGCTCTATCACCCTCAATACGGTTATTACATGCGCCAACCGGACGGTGTGGACCATGAACGTATCGGCTGGTCAGGCGATTTCTACACCAGCTCCGATGTGCACCCGATTTTCGGCCGCGCAATTGCCGCGCAGGCTAGGCAAATGGATGAATTATTGGGTCGCCCCATTCCCTTCACGATCGTCGAAATGGGCGCCGGGAAAGGCTTGTTAGCCCGAGATTGTCTGGCGGCGATCCATGCCGAGCAGGATGACTTCGCATCGCGCGTGCGCTACGTGCTAATCGAACGGAGCCCAGCGATGCAGGAACTCCAACGGCAGAACTTGGCCCCTTGGCTGCATGAGCCTGGGCTTGTGACCTGGATCGAAGGGTTGGACGCCCTCGCTCCTCAGAGCGTGACCGGCCTGTTCTTCAGCAATGAACTGGTCGATGCCTTTCCGGTGCATCGGATTCAAGTCACGGCTGGACGGACCGAAGAACTCTGTGTGGACTATCGAGACGAGCGCTTCGAGGAATGCCTCAAGCCCCTGTCGACTCCCGCACTCGAACAACACCTCCAGCGGCTGAATCCAACCTGGCCGGATGGGTATCGAACCGAGGTGAATCTCCAGGCCCTGGAATGGATGGACCAGGTAGCCCAACGGATTGATCGCGGATTCGTGGTAACCATCGATTATGGCCATACGGCGCAGGATTTGTATGGAGCGGATCGGAAGGATGGAACATTCCTTTGCTACTATCAACAACTGACCGGCGACGTGCCCTATGCGCGCATCGGTCAGCAGGACATGACCACCCATGTGGACTTCACCAGTTTGGCGACCGTCGGAGCAGCCGCCGGCTTGAGCGTGACAGGCTTTACCAATCAGATGAGTTTTCTCATGGGGCTCGGGGTGGAAGACATGATCGGTCAACTTGATCAGGAGAGCCCGGAGTTTGGCGCGGCCATCCATCTCCTCAAGCCGGACGGGATGGGACGAACCTTTAAGATCCTGGTGCAACATCGAGGGGTCGAGCGACCGGACCTCGACGGCTTGAAGTTCAAACCCTTCTTCGGCTCGGCCCTGACCGCGTGTTCCGCAGCATGACACATAGGGCAACATGGTGACCTTCTATCGGCCGGATAACGCTTCACGGGGCCCGCATGAATAACGCAGCCGTTCCAGAGAGCTACATACCGATTCTGCTGTTTATCGGCCTGGCCATTGCTTTCAGCGCCGTCGCGCTGCTCGCCGGCTCGCTCGTCCGACCGAGTCGTCCCTATCGAGCCAAGCTGATCCCCTATGAGAGCGGAAGCCCGCTGTTTTCCGACGCGCGCATCCAGTTTCCGATGCGCTACTACATCATCGCGATGCTGTTCGTCATTTTCGATATCGAGATCATTTTCATGATCCCCTGGGCCGTCCGGTTTCAGTCGCTCGGTCTGCTGGGACTCATCGAAATGCTCGCGTTTCTCGGCATTCTGCTGGTCGGATTCTGGTACGCCTGGAAGAAGGGGGCGCTGGAGTGGGACTAGCGCGCCGAAGGGGCGCAATTTTGAGTTGTGAGTTGCGTTCGGAAACCCAGGATTCAGAACTCAGCACTCAGAACTGGAGCGAAGCGACATGAGTTTTCTAGAGAGACAGTTTGAGGCGAATATCCTGACGACCAATCTGGACGCGGTCGTGAATTGGTCTCGGAAGTCGGCTTTGTGGCCGATGACGTTCGGCCTCGCCTGCTGCGCCATCGAAATGATTGCGAGTGTGTCGTCGCGATACGACCTGGATCGATTCGGCGCCGGGGTCTTTCGGGCCTCGCCACGGCAGGCAGATCTCATGATCGTCGCCGGCACTGTGTCGCGCAAGATGGCGCCGGTGATCCGCCGCATCTATGACCAGATGCCGGAACCACGGTATGTCATTTCTATGGGCTCCTGCGCCACCTCAGGCAACCACTACAATAGTTACGCGGTGGTCCAAGGCGTCGACCAGATTATTCCGGTCGATGTCTATGTGCCGGGCTGTCCGCCCCGCCCGGAAGCGTTGATCGATGGATTGCTGAAGTTGCAGGAAAAGATTCAGCGGGAAAAAGTCTTCGTGAGATAAACCGCGAGACGAGCGAGAGAAGCGGGACGTGCGTGACTGGTACAACTCGCTTTTCTCGCGAGTCGCGCCCGTCTAGAGAACAAGAACTATGCAAGCCCTGCTCGACAGCCTGAGGACCAAATTCCCGGACGCGATCCTCGCGACCCACGTCGACGCCGCACGTGCCGAGACGGCTGTCTCCGTGGCCGCCGCGTGCCTGCTGGATATTGCGCGCTATTTGCACGAGGCGCCTGAGGCAGCCTTTGACCATCTCACCGATATTTGCTCGGTCGACTATCCCGAAGATCAGCTGCGGTTCGAAGTCGTCTACCACTTGCACTCGCTCCCCCTTCGCCAGCGCCTTCGCCTCAAGGTCCGCCTCACAGAAGACGACCCGACGATTATGTCGGTCACCGGGATCTGGAGGGGAGCCGAGTTCCTGGAACGCGAAGTGTACGACATGATGGGCATTCACTTTTCCGGCCATCCCGATCTCCGGCGTATTTTGTTGCCGGAGGATTATGCCGAAGGGTATCCGTTGAGAAAAGACTTCCCGACCGAAGGGCGTGGTTGGCGCAGCGAGTTCGACTTCATCCCGAGCTTCGACGAGCCCCCGCTCGACGTCACTGAGAGCGAAATCCCGGAGAAGCAGAAACCCGTCTTTCGCGCCGACCCCTGGGTACCCAGTTCCCGACGGAAAGAGGAATTGCTGCTGAACATGGGGCCACAGCATCCGGCCACCCACGGCGTGTTGCGTGTCGTGCTCGAGTTGGACGGCGAACGGATCGTGAAAGCCACGCCGGACCTCGGCTACCTGCATCGAGGTGTCGAAAAATTGTCCGAGGGTCTGACCTACATGCAGATCATCCCGCACACGGACCGGCTCGACTATGTCTGTGCCATGTCCAACAACTACGCGTACGTACGTGCCGTGGAAAAACTCCTCGAAATCACGGTGCCGGTCCGAGCCGAATACATACGGACCCTCGTAGCCGAGATGCAACGTATCATCGGGCACCTCTTTTGGCTCGGCACGCAGGCTCTCGATATCGGCGCCATGACCGTGTTTTTCTGGACCTTCCGGGAGCGCGAAATACTGTTGGACATATTCGAAAAGCTCTGCGGCGCCCGTCTGACGCTGAACTACTATCGCATCGGCGGAGTCGATAGCGATTTCCCCCCCGAGCTGGTCCAACGGATGAACGCGTTCCTTGATACCTTTCCCGAGAAGGTCAAGGAATACGATTCGCTCATCGCCTCGAATCGCATCTGGCTCGGCCGCACGAAGAACGTGGCCGTGCTCTCGGCTGAGGACGCGATCAACTTCGGCTGCACCGGGCCGGTATTGCGAGGATCGGGCGTCGCCTACGATGTCCGCAAGGTCGAGCCCTACGGCGTGTACGACAAAGTCGATTGGGAAGTGCCGATCGGCAAGAACGGCGACACCTACGACCGGTACTGGATCCGCATGGAGGAAATGCGGCAGAGCGCCAGAATCATCTCACAATGTCTCGATCAGCTGCCGTCGGGGCCGATCATGGCCGAGGCGCCGCAATATATTCCGCCGCCCAAGGAGCTGGTCATGCGGGACATGGAAAGCTTGATCCATCATTTCATCATTTACACCCAGGGCATCAAGCCACCGAAGGCCGAGACCTACTGCGCGACCGAGGCTCCGAAAGGCGAATTGGGATTTTTCATCGTCAGCGACGGCAGCCCTCGTCCCTACCGGCTGAAGATTCGCTCGCCTTCATTTGTACACATGGGCGCCTTTGACCACATGGCGCGAGGCTACCTGATTTCCGACATCATCACGATCTTCGGGACCTATGACGTCGTGATGGGAGAATGCGATAGGTGACCGTGGCTTGAAAGGCTTCCCTGCTCGCAAACCGCGCACGCTCAGAAGGTGCTCGGTCGATGCGCGCAATAGAGGCTCCCGCAAGCCACGGTCACAGAGAGAGTGAGATGTTAAAAGAAAAGTATCAGAAAGAAATTGACGAGATCCTGAGCCGGTATCCGGTGAAGCGCTCGGCGTTGATCCCATTGCTGTACCTGGCGCAACAGGACGAGGGCTTCGTGTCCGAGGCGGCGATGAAGGAGATCGCGGGGCTATTGCGTCTGACCCCGCCCCAAGTCTATGAGACGGCCACGTTCTATACGATGCTCAATCTCAAGCGCGTGGGGAAATTTCATCTCCAAGTCTGCAAGTCCCTGATGTGTGCGCTGGCCGGGTCGGATACGGTCATCGGATGGGTCAAGACGAAACTCAGAATCGGGCCAGGTGAGACGACGGCCGACGGCCTCTTTACCCTCAGCGCGGTCGAATGCCTCGCCGCCTGTGGCACCGCGCCGATGATGCAGGTCAACGAGGACTATTACGAACGGCTCACAGAAGAAAAATTCGACCGAGTCCTGGCAGATCTCAAAAAAGACGGGATCTGCTCGCTCAAGACCGGTCCGTTTATGTGGCCTGAACTGGCTAATGCCGTGAAACGTGAGGCGTAAAACGTGAAACGTTACACGACAAGATCGGAGCCCTACTTTTCACCTTTCACTTTCTACCTTTCACGCTGAAGCCTATGTCGAAGCACGAACCGATCCTCCTGAAGAACATGTTGCAGCCCGGCTATAGCGGCTCGCTCCAAGATTACGAGCGCGCAGGCGGCTATCAGGCGCTCCGCAAGGTCGTGGGGAACGTGCCGCCGGCCGAGGTCACCGCCACAGTGATGAAATCGGGGCTCCGGGGGCGAGGCGGCGCAGGCTTCCCGACCGGCGTGAAATGGGGATTCCTGCCCAAGGGCTACCAGGGCCCGCGCTATCTCTGTTGCAACGCGGACGAGAGCGAACCAGGCACGTTCAAGGACCGCCAGCTCATCGAACGCGATCCTCACCAGATACTGGAAGGTATCGTGCTCGCCTGCTACGCGATCGGAGCAGAATCCGCCTACATTTATATACGCGGCGAATTCGTCCTTGGGGCCAGAATCTTAGAAGTTGCGATCGCCGAGGCGCGGACCGCCGGCTACATCGGAACGAACGTCTTGGGATCAGGGATCACCGCCAATGTGTGGGTGCACCGAGGTGCCGGCGCCTATATCTGCGGAGAAGAAACGGCATTGCTGGAGTCGCTCGAAGGCAAGCGCGGCTTGCCACGCGTCAAACCACCCTTCCCGGCGACACACGGTCTCTACAACAAACCGACCGTGGTGAACAACGTCGAGACTCTCGCAAACCTTCCTCACATCATCAGCCGTGGCCCCGAATGGTTCGCGTCTATCGGCTCCCCGCCGAAGAGCACCGGCACCAGAATCTTCTGTGTCAGCGGCCATGTGAAACGGTCGGGGAACTACGAAGTGCCGATGGGGATCACGTTCCGCGAATTGATCTACGAGCAAGCCGGAGGTATGCGCTCCAACAAACCACTCAAGGCCTTCATTCCGGGTGGGGCGTCAGCGCCATTCCTCACGCCGGACCACCTCGACGTCAAACTCGATTTTGAGTCCGTGGCTGCCGCCGGCTCCATGCTCGGCTCCGGCGGGGTGACCGTGATGGAAGAGGGCACGGACATGGTGTGGGCCGCGCTCCGCCTCATGGAGTTTTTCTATCATGAGTCCTGCGGCAAGTGCAGCCCCTGCCGCGAGGGAAGCGCCTGGCTGGTGCAAACCATGCGCCGAATCGTCGCGAAGCGAGGGCGGATGGAGGACCTTGAAACCTTGATCGATCTATGCAAGAACATCGAGGGCCGGACGGTCTGTGCGTTCGGCGATGCGGAAGTGTCGCCGATTAGGAGCACGCTCAAACATTGGCGGCCTGAGTACGTCACGCTGATTCAAGAAGCGGAGGCAGCGAATCTCATTCGTCCCGAACAGATAGTGGGGAGACACTAATCCGGGATTGACGATTGCACCATTTGACTCATTGAGTTATTGCCTCGATCAGACAATGCAACAATCGTCAATGGCTCAATGATTCAATTTTAACTATGCCTAACACCACAACAGAGACCGTTCGTTTGACGATCGACGGCATTCCCATCTCGGTGCCGAAAGGCACGCTGGTGATCGAAGCCGCTCGCCGGGTCGGCGTGATGGTTCCGCACTTCTGCTACCATCCGAAACTCAAGCCGGATGCGAACTGTCGCATGTGCCTGGTCGAAGTCGAAAAGATGCCGAAGCTCCAGACCTCTTGCAGCACCGTCGCGACCGAGGGTATGGCTGTTCGGACCGCCACGACGGTCGTTCATGACGCCCACAGGTCGGTGCTCGAATTCATCCTGGCCAATCATCCGTTGGATTGCCCGGTCTGCGATCAGGGCGGGAAGTGCGACCTCCAAGATTTTTCTCATGAATACACCGCGACAGCCAGTCGATTTGTCGAGACCAAGCGCATTTTTCAGAAGGAATATTTCAGCCCCCTTATCGAAACGCAGATGAACCGTTGCGTGCAATGTTTGCGTTGTGTCCGCTACTGCGACGAGGTCATGGACGTCAAGGCCCTCGCCCCGGTCGGACGAGGCACGATGACCGAGATTAAGCACTTCGGCGCCCATCCCTTGGACTGCGAATTCTGTGGCGGCTGCGTGCAGATTTGCCCGGTCGGCGCCATCACCAGCCGGCTCTCGATGTACGAATACCGTCCCTGGATGCTCAAACGCGCCGACACGGTCTGCACCTTTTGCGGCGACGGCTGCCAGATCACGGTCCAAACCAAGGACCAGGAGTTGATCGAGGTGAACAGCGCCCAGGGTGCCGGTCGGAACAACGGTGACCTGTGCGCGCGCGGGTTTTTTGGATTTCATGCGACGAGCCATCCCAGCCGAGTGACCCATCCGTTGATCAGACGGAACGGCGCGCTGGTCGAAGCCACGTGGGAAGAGGCGTTGGAGTTTGTGGCCGAACAGACCAACCGGCTCAAGTTAGCGCATGGCCCGCACGCCTTCGGCGGGCTGATTTCCGGTCGCTGTACCAACGAAGAACTCTATCTGTTCCAGAAGTTCATGCGCCTCACGATCGGGACCAATAACCTCGATAGCAGCGCGCGGTACGGCCATGTCAACGGAGTGCAGGCCATGCGACGAGTCCAAGGCACGCATCGCTGGACCGTGACGTTCGAGGACATCACGCAAGCGGACGTGCTTCTCCTGGTCGGCACCAACATTACCGAAGCCAATCCGATTACCGGCCTCAAGGTCAAAGAAGCCGTCAAGAAACACGACGCGACATTGTTGACGATCGAGGCGATCCAGCCTGCGATCGGTACGATCAGCAACATTACCAATCTGTCGCAGCAGCATATCTGTGTGGCACCGTCCCAGTTCGGCACAGCCGTCCTGGGCCTGCTGAAGGCTGTGGTTGAGGAAAGCTATATCGACAGTACCATCCGGCAACGGGCGTCAGATTACGTCTCAGCCGTCTCTCAAGCGGTCCAGCAACTGGCCTGGGACGATCTGGCCCTGAACACAGGGATATCGCGCGAATCGTTCGTGCACATGGCCGCTTCCGTGGCTGGAGGACGCCGTGTCGTGGCGCTCGCCGGTCAGACCCTGTTACGCAGCCAAGGCGGCTATGGCATCTGCCTCAATCTCCTCGATCTGCTTCTCTTGTCCGGAAAGTTGACCGCATCGGGCTGCGGCTTTGCTCCCTTGGCGGAGGAGAATAACGATCAAGGGGCGGTTGAAATGGGAGCGGTCGCGGAACTACTGCCGGGCGCGCTCGACCTCACCGATCAGGACGCACGAGCCCAGATGACTCATGCCTGGAAAGAGGAGCTCCCTCTGGCAGCAGGGGCCACACTCATCGAGATGATCGACCGTGCGCAAGCCGGGATCATCAAGAGCCTCTTCGTCATCGGGGAAAATCCTGTCGGGAGCCTTCCGCCCCAGACCAGAGTCAAGGAGGCACTGGGCAAACTCGATCTCCTTGTCTGCCAGGAGCTATTTCTCACGGAAACGGCCGCGCTCGCCCATGTGGTGCTCCCGGCTGCTTCTGCCATGGAAAAAGCCGGGACCTTCACCAATACCGAGGGCCATGTCCAGGTCGTTCGTCCTGCGATCGATCCGGTGGGGGACAGCCGGCCCGACTGGGAAATCCTGTCGGCTATCTCAGTCTTCCTCGGCGCGCCGTTGGAATACGGCGAGGCTAAGGAAATCCTCAAAGAGATCCGGGCGGTGATTCCCGGTTACGGATCGCTCGGCCCATCGCCGATCCCTCCCGCAGTGGATCCTGTCGCCGTCGACCGATATGTGAACGAGGGATATCGCCACGACCTTGCGACTCGGTATACTCTGCCCGCGCAGGCCGTGCGTCCGGAGGGAACGGTCCAGCTTGGGCTGGTCCAGAGCCTGTTCCATTCAGGGAAGCTGTCGACTCATTCGAAGGGACTGCTGCAGATCGAACCGAGCGGGTTCTTGCAGATGAATCCCATGGATGCCGCCCGATTCGCCCTCGGCGCGGGGGATCGAGTTCGGCTCTCGAACAGTCGGGGCGAATTCACGACCCCGGTGAAAGTGTTCGATCGTGTGCCCGAGGGATTGGCCTGGCTTCCCGATCACTTCGCGCAGGACGCCTTGCGACTCTTTGACTGTGTCATCGATCCGGACACGAAAGTCCCATCCTGTCGGACGGCATCCGTGTCGGTGATGAAAACAACGTGAGCGGACGAGAACCAATGGTTTTTTTCACTTGTTATCCGGGAGTGCTGTCGTGACTGAACTAAGCTTGCGACTTGCGGTTACGTTCGCCCAGATAATGGCGGAGATGGGCATCGTGGTGATCACGATCGCGACCATGACCTATTTCGAGCGGAAGGTGCTAGGCTGGATGCAGGATCGCATGGGCCCGATGGAAGTCGGTCCCTATGGAATTCTCCAACCAGTCGCCGACGGCATCAAATTGTTCTTCAAAGAGGACATCACGCCGGCCGGCGCGAACAAGGCCATGTTCGCCCTGGCGCCGATCCTGACCGTGGTCACTGCCCTGATCGGATTCGCCGTCATCCCCTTCGGCCCGAATATAACCATGGACGTCTTTGGGATCACGGTCAAACCCTTCGTCGTCAGCGACATCAATATCGGGATCTTGTACATCCTGGCGTTTGCCTCGATCGGCACTTACGGCATTATCCTGGGAGGCTGGTCATCTAACAGCAAGTACTCACTGCTGGGAGGCTTGCGCGCCGCGGCCCAGGTTATCAGTTACGAGTTGAACGTCGGGCTGGCCATCGTCGGCGTGATACTGTTGGCAGGGTCTCTGAGCATCGTGGAGATCACGGAAGCCCAGACAGGCGGGTTCTGGCATTGGTTCATCTGGGGCGCACGCCCCGACGGATTCTTTCCTATCCATACCCAAATCTTTGCCTTTGTCGTTTTCGTCATTTCTGCCATGGCCGAGACCAATCGTATCCCGTTCGATCTGCCGGAGGCAGAAAGCGAACTCGTGGCTGGATTCATGACGGAATATAGCGGCATGCGATTCGCCTTCTTCGTCAGCGCGGAATATGCCAACATGACCCTCGTGTCCTGCGTCGCCGCCTCGCTGTTCTTGGGCGGCTGGAACGCCCCCTATCCTGGCACGATCTTCGGGTATGTCGGCCTCGAACAGCTGGCGTGGGTAGAACACATCGCCTGGTTTGCGGCTAAAGTCTATTTTTTCCTCTTCGTGTTCGTCTGGATACGCGCCACGTTGCCCCGGCTGCGCTACGATCAATTGATGCGGTTCGGCTGGAAGGTCATGTTGCCGATCGCGTTGGCCAACGTCATCGTCACGGCCATCGCCGTGTATTTCTTTCCGAGGGGCTGAAACGGGTTATCTGGTTTGTTTGGTGTGTTTCGTTTCTCTGGTTGAGTCAGAACCGAACAAACAAGACAAACTAGACCAACATGAATTTCAAGACTTGGATCAAGACCATCACCTTCTACGACATCCTCGTCGGGATGAAAGCGACGATGTCGCACCTGTTGCACTACCGGTCGATCACCCTACAGTACCCGCACGAGAAGCGGACGCTGCCGGACAACTATCGCGGGATGCTGGCCTTGTTGCGGTACGACGACGGGACGGAAAAATGTGTCGGCTGCGATCTGTGCGAAGCTGCCTGCCCGTCGCGGGTGATTCGCGTGGTCAGTGCGGAAGTGCCGGGCGAGCCGACGAAGCGCTACTCGAAGGAATATTACATGGACATGACCCGCTGTCTGTTTTGCGGGATGTGCGTCGATGCCTGTCCGGTGGATGCGCTCGGCATGACGCGCGAATTCGAGTGGGCGGTGTACGACAAGCGGCAACTGCACCTCAACAAGGAACAATTGCTCGCCATCGGCGACCGGTCGTTCCCAGTTCGCGAGAAGCAGCTGGAGCTCCAACACCCGAATGTGGCGTTTTTCAACGTCGCGTTCAAGAACCTGCCGCAAAAACCTGTCTGAATCCCCTGCGCTTGGCCCTCCTCGCTATTCGAGGTCGCTGGGCAGGATGGCTGCGCGAGACAGGCGGCATAGGCGAGGGTTCGAGGTCCGACGTTCGAGGTTTTCAGAACTTCGAACCCCGAACTTCGGATCACTGCTTGTCTCGCTTGGTATGCCAGTCGCCCGCATGAGCAGCCAGCTGACTTTCCCAGCATGCCTGCTGGCCGCATAGAGGAAGACGTGTGATGGAACAGGTGTTTTTTTTCTATTTTGCATTCGTGATCGCCGCCGCATCGGTGCTTGTCGTCGCGGTGCGCAATCCTATCTACAGTGCGGTGGCGCTGCTGATCATGTTTTTTCACGTGGCGGGGCTCTACGTCACGCTCCACGCGGAATTCCTCGCAGCCGTTCAAATCATCGTCTATGCCGGCGCCATCTTGGTCCTGTACCTCTTCGTCGTGATGTTGCTGAACCTACGACAAGATGACCGTTACCATCGGCAATGGCCCATGGCCGCCGCAGTGGGGTTGACGCTGGTCATCGAGGCCGTCATCCTCACGGCGATGAAGGGCTGGACCACCCCTGTCATAGCAGCCGGCACAGAAACCACCGTCGGGGGAACCGGCAATACCGAAGCGATCGGTGACGTACTCTACTCCACCTATTTGTTCCCCTTCGAAGTGGCGTCCTTGATTCTGCTCGTGGCGATGATCGGCGCGATCATCCTAGCTAAGAAAGACCTGGGGGAGCCTACGGAATTATGACGATCCCGTTGTCCTACTACCTCGTGCTGAGCGGTATCGTGTTCCTGACCGGTGTCGTCGGTGTGTTGCTTCGTCGGAACATCATCATCATTTTGTTGTCGGTCGAATTGATGTTGAACGCGACGAATATCAACTTCGTCGCTTTTTCGCAGTACTTCCACGATGTCGCAGGGCAGGTCTTCGTTTTCTTTGCCCTCACGGTCGCCGCGGCAGAGGTCGCGGTCGGGTTGGCCATCATCATTGCCTTGTATCGAGCCAAGTCCACGATCAACATCGACGAATTTCAGATGCTGAAATGGTAGAGCGGATCGCAGAGCTGATGGCATATAGCGTATGGCTAATAGCAGGAGAAAAAGCCCGAACGCTTCGGAGGGTGTCGACGCCAAGCTACAACCCGCCTCCCGTCCGCCAGCAGCTCTTTACTATAGGCCATACGCCATAAGCTATTAGCTCTGTATTTATGACCTACGAATTCATTCCGTTCCTTCCATTGGCTTCGTTCTTGATTCTTGGGTTCTTCGGACATTGGATCAAGGACAAGGCCCATCTCGTCGCTGTACCGGCGGTCGTGGTGTCGTGGCTGCTCTCGCTCTTGGTCTTCTTCGACGTAGCAGGCGGTCACCAGACGAGCTTCCCCCTCTACACCTGGCTGACCTCAGGCCTCCTCGATATTCACATCGGCTTCTCCATCGATCGGCTCACCGCCGTCATGCTGCTTCTCGTCACGACCGTCAGCTCACTGGTCCATATCTATACCATCGGGTATATGCGTGGAGATCCGGGCTATGCCCGCTTCTTCAGCTACATTGCCCTTTTTACTTTCTCCATGCTGATGTTGGTGATGGCGGATAACCTGCTTCAACTCTTCATTTTCTGGGAAGCAGTCGGTCTCTGTTCCTTTCTGCTGATCGGCCACTGGTACGAGCGTCCGGCAGCCTGCGCCGCCGCCACGAAGGCCTTCATCGTCAACCGGGTCGGCGATTTTGGCTTCATGCTCGGCCTGCTCTTGGTCTGGTACAGCTTTGGATCACTCGACTATTCCGAAATCTTTGCCCGCGCGCACGAGTCCGCAGGCGACGTCATGAATGTCCTCGGGCCGTTTGGAGGAACCTGGGACGTGTCCGTGCTGACGATGATCTGCCTCCTTCTCTTCACCGGCGCAGTCGGCAAATCGGCCCAAGTGCCGCTCCACGTCTGGCTGCCGGATGCGATGGAAGGCCCCACTCCCATCTCGGCGCTCATTCATGCGGCGACGATGGTGACGGCGGGCGTATTCATGGTCGCGCGATTGGCTCCGCTGTATAACTTGTCTCCGACCGCCATGACGGTCGTGGCGATCACCGGCGGAGTAACAATGGTCGTTGGGGCGACCATCGCCTTGACCCAAACCGACATCAAGCGTGTCGTGGCCTATTCGACGGTCAGTCAGCTTGGCTACATGGTGATGGCCTGTGGTCTCGGCGCCTATACCGCCGGCATGTACCATCTCCTGACCCACGGGGCATTCAAAGCCCTCCTGTTTCTCGGTTGCGGGTCCGTCATCATCGCCCTGCATCACGAGCAGGACATGCGGCGCATGGGCGGATTGAAAGATAAATTGCCGATCACCTATTGGACGTTCGTGGTGGGCTCGCTCGCGCTCGCAGGATTTCCCCTGACGTCAGGTTTTTTTAGCAAGGACGCCCTGCTTGTCTCAGCCTGGTCGGCCGGCCCCCTCGGTCAGTTCCTTGCCGTACTCGGTCTCGTGACGGCGTTGCTGACGGCGTTCTACAGCTTCCGGCTGGTCTTCGTCACGTTTTGGGGCCCTTCGCATGTCGATCCTCATCATGCAGGCCACGTGCACGAACCGTCGAAGACTATGACCGTGCCGCTGATGATCCTGGCAGTGCTGAGCATCGTCACAGGATATCTGGGCATTCCTGAATTTCTTGGACCGATGTTCGAGACCGGCGCTGGCGGCGCGGCGCACGAGGGAGGAGCCGCCATCGGCATCATGGTGCTGGCCACAAGCATGGGAATACTCGGGATTGCCGGCGCTTATTATGTCTACGTGCTCAACCCGACACTGCCGGATCAGTTCGCTCGACGGTGGCAGTCGTTGTATCAAGGTTCACTGAATAAATGGTATGTCGACGAGGCCTACGATCGTACGATCGTCCACCCGACCTTTTCTGCCGCAACCGAACTGTGGAAGCGCGTGGATGTGAACGTGATCGATGGCGCGGTGAACGGCGTGGCCCGCGCGATCGCCTGGGGAGGCTGGCTCTTGAGGCTTACGCAAAGCGGACAGACGCAACATTATGCGCTCGGTATGGCGTTTGGGGTCGTCGTGATCCTGGCCGTCTTTTTGTTGTTCTGAGGTTTTATGCACAGCGGCGGATTTCCCTGGCTCTCACTCCTCCTCGCTCTCCCCCTTGCGGGGGCCGTCGCGATGTATTTCGTGACGGAATCGACTGCTCGATGGATTGCGCTGGTTGCAACCCTGGCCGACCTACTCGTTGCCCTCCCGCTCTGGTGGCTCTTTGATCCACAGGCGAGTCAGATGCAGTTCACCGAACATGTCGCCTGGATCACGGCCCCCCCCATTTACTACAGCCTGGGTCTCGACGGAATCAGTCTGCCATTGGTCTTGATGACCGCCGCGATCATGCCTCTCTGCGTCTTGGCATCTTGGAGTGCGATCACCACAAGAGTCCAGGGTTTCATGGCCATGTTGTTAGTTATGGAAACGGCCATGGTGGGGGTGTTCGTCGCCTTAGACTTCGTGCTGTTCTATGTATTTTGGGAAGCCATGTTGATTCCGATGTACCTCCTGATCGGCGTCTGGGGAGGGTCCAACCGGCTCTATGCGGCCATCAAGTTTTTTCTCTATACCCTCGCAGGGAGCGTACTCTTATTGGTCGC
Organism: Nitrospira sp.; assembly: GCA_003135435.1. Classification (GTDB taxonomy): domain Bacteria; phylum Nitrospirota; class Nitrospiria; order Nitrospirales; family Nitrospiraceae; genus Palsa-1315. The sequence continues at coordinate 15,423 of PLBR01000199.1, forward strand.
CATTCTCGTCCTCTATTTTTACGGAGGACACACATTCGACATCCTCGCCTTGAGCCAGGGCACCTACCCTGCTTCGCTACAAATGTGGCTCTTCCTGGCGTTCTTCGCCGCCTTCGCGGTGAAGGTCCCCATGTTTCCGTTTCACACCTGGCTCCCGGATGCCCACGTCGAGGCCCCGACCGCCGGCAGCGTCATCCTCGCCAGTATCCTCCTGAAAATGGGCACTTATGGATTTCTGCGATTCAGTTTACCGATGCTGCCGGACGCCAGCCGCGCCTTCACGCCCATGATGGTCGCCCTCTCCATTATTGCGATCATCTACGGCGCCTATATGGCGCTGGCCCAAGTCGATCTCAAGAAACTGATCGCCTATTCGAGCGTGAGCCACATGGGGTTCGTCACCCTCGGCCTGTTTGTCTTGAACCAACAGGGTATCGAAGGGGCCGTTCTCCAGATGGTCAACCATGGCATTACGACCGGCGCGCTGTTCCTCTGCGTCGGCATGATCTATGAGCGCACCCATAGCCGGTTGATCGCCGACAATGTCGGATTGGCCGCACCGATGCCGCAGTATGCCGTTCTGTTGGTGATTTTCGCCTTGTCCTCGCTCGGCCTCCCCGGCACCAATAGCTTTGTCGGAGAATTTCTCGTGCTCGTCGGCACATTCCTATGGAGCAAGGTCGCGACCGCCTTTGCATCGTTGGGCATCATTCTCGCCGCCGCGTATCTCCTATGGATGATCCAGCGAGTGGTCTTCGGCGTCCCAGCCCCGCACCACCTCCCGAAGCTCAGAGACCTCAACAAACGTGAGCTCGCCACGCTGGTGCCGTTGGCCCTGTTCGTATTTTGGATTGGGCTCTATCCAAATCCGCTCGTGAGTCGGATGCACCAGAGCGTGACCCATACGATTGCCTCCATGTCCCGCGCGAAGGTTCCGCCGACCGCCCACCCCTCTGCCGGAGGGACGGCGCCACTGCTGGTGGACAGTGGAGAGCAGCTGAAGACCCAAGGAACATCGCGATGAGTCTGTACGGTACTGACCTCCTGGCCCTGCTACCCGAACTCATCATCGTCGTCACAGCCTGTCTCGTACTCGCGTTGGACCCCATCACACCCGCCTCGCGGCGAGATCTCCTGGCTTGGCTGAGTGTGGGTGCCCTTGCCCTCTGTCTTGGGCTTACCGGCTGGCAGATCAGTGTGCTGAATGTCCGGGTGTCTGCCTTTAGCGACCTGGTGGTGATCGATGCCTATGCCAGATTCTGGAAAATCCTCCTCTATGGCGTGACCGGCGTTATCATCTTACTCTCGCTGCCCTATCTGAAGGCGGAGCGCATACACCTCGGCGAATACTATGGGTTCATCCTCCTCGCCCTCTCCGGCATGATGGTCATGGTCTCCGGTGCCGACTTGCTCACGATTTACCTCGGCACCGAACTCATGTCCATCTCGCTCTATGTATTGACCGGCTTCAACCGGTCTAAGCCTCGTTCGCTGGAGGCCTCAGCCAAATACTTTGTCCTCGGCGCCTTCTCCTCGGGAATTCTGTTGTACGGCATCTCGTTGCTCTACGGCATGGCCGGCAGCACCAAGCTGGCGTCGATCGCGGTTGCCATCGGGACTCGCGGGGCGGATGATCCCCTCTTGCTGATCGCCACGATCCTAGTGGCAGTCGGCTTCGGCTTTAAGCTCGCCGCGGTGCCGTTCCATATGTGGACGCCCGACGTCTATCAGGGCGCCCCGACCTCCGTCACGGCCTTCATGGCAGTGGCGGCAAAGGCTGCCAGCTTTGCCGCATTCATCCGTGTCTTCGTCGAAGGGCTCGGCGGGCTCAAGGCAGATTGGTCGCTCCTGTTCCTGCTCATCTCCGTTGTCACCCTGGTGTTGGGCAATATCGTCGCCATCGTGCAAACCAACATCAAACGGATGCTGGCCTACTCCAGCATCGCGCACGCCGGCTATTTGCTCATCGGCGTCGTCACGTTTTCTGGCGCGGCGGTCGCGTATTATCTGGTGGCGTATCTGCTCATGACGCTGCTTTGCTTCGCTGTCCTCGTCGTCGTCGGAAACAGCGGCGGAAGCGACCAGATTGAGGATTTCGCCGGCCTCGCGAAACGTTCGCCCTTCCTCGCCTTCGCGATGTTGATCGGGATGATCTCCCTCGCCGGTGTTCCATTCACCGCCGGCTTCCTCGGAAAGTTTTTCATCTTCGATGCGGCCATCCGGCAACACCAGACCATGCTCGTTGTGATCGGCGTGATCACGGTCGGCTGCGGGTTCTATTATTATTTGAAAGTGGTGCGCGCGATGTACTGGCTGACCCCGCCCGCCGACTCCCAGCCAGTGCCGTTGAGCGCGCTCTCGCGCCTCACGATGACGCTCTTAATCGCGGCGATTTTCGTCCTGGGTGTTTATCCGCAGCCGATTCTGAATGCGCTTGACCAACCGGCGGCGCGTGCCACCATCTCGATGTTTCGTTAGGCGCGAAGCCGTCGGAGAACGCTCGGAATGTTCGGCCTGCTGCAACACTTCTTTCACCCCACCCAGTGCTACGCTCTCTGCGCGGTGGCGCGCTCCGGGGCCCACCTCCTTTCGGGCGCGTTGCAGGCCACTCACCTCGCGGGCCGGCCGCTGCAGTATTTCCACCACCGGCTCGCCCAGAAGTATGCGGCCCGCTACGGTCTCGATGCGACCCGGAATTTTGTCCCGTATCTGCGCGGTCTCCTCGCGAGCGCTTCGACGACCAACGGCGTTTTTGGTTTCCGTATCGAATCCTGGGATTTGCAGCCACTGGTCTCCCGCCTGCGGGCTACGGGAGAATTTGGGCACGACGAAACTGGCGAACGAGAACTGCTGCATGCCGCGTTTCCGCGCCTGCGCTGCATCCAGCTGACGCGGGAGGATAAACTCCGCCAGGCGATTTCCACCGTCCGCGCAATGCAAACCAACCTCTGGGTCCCGGGCAAAGAACAAAACGTGATCGGGGAAGCGAAGTTCGATCCGGCGTTAATCGACCAGTGCCTCGCTTGCGCTGCGCAAGCGGAAGAGCTGTGGTCCGGGTTTTTCGCCCGCAATAAGCTCGATCCACTGGCGATCACCTATGAGGAACTTTGCGCCGATTATCCGGGAACGGTGACCCAGGTTTTCGATTTCCTGCGTATTCGTCCGCCACGCCGGTTCGACCTCCGACCGCCGCG
>PLBR01000020.1 GCA_003135435.1 Nitrospira sp.
TGCCCGTCGCCCCAGTTCGACTCTCCCCATTGAAATTTGCAAAACAACCCCATGCAAAGTAGTCCAACTATTTGGCTCGTCAAACCTGCGAAGCAGTTTTCGAGAACAGCTCGCGCATTTCTGCTCGCTGTCGAAACGCTGCTTTAGTTCAGGCGGCTTTCGGGCTCTGAAAATGTCATTTCTTCAAAGTACACCAAAGCACGTCCCGAAGTTGCGGCGCGCAGTGAATCGAATCGCAAAGCGCTCGAGCGAAGTCCGGACGAAAAGCAGTTTCCATGAGAACCTCGGTCATACGAGAGCCTATCTGCGTTCGAATTTGATAGACTGGCCCCCTGATGTAACCGTGACCCACGAAGGCTCGCGCATCAATCTCAGTCTTATAATCGCCGCAGCCTAGAAGTTGCCCACGAGGTCCGAATTTGTTGCTGTAGGTGACGACAACCTTTGCGCCTGTCTCTCGGGCTGTGCGGGCCCAAACGCCATCGTCGAAATGGCGCGGACTTGATTTCTTGTTCAGGTCGGGATCTGCGTTGAGCGCCGCTGCCTTGCGCGGGTTCCAGATCCAGCAGAGGATCCAGGCATCCACACACGGTGGGGAGTGCCGGGCGGCGAGAATGTCATGGCCGTCCAAAAGATTCCAAGGTGTAACTCGGACGTCACGCGGCATCATCAACTTGCTCGAAATGAAAAATTCAAAAGCTTGTCCCAACCAATGTTGGTCGTGAATGTCCAGACCCGTCACATCGTCATAGATCGCGCCGATTGCGGCTACGTTCCGGATACGCAGCGACTCAGGCGTCAGCGTCTTGGTCGATCTGAAGTTCGAGAACGAGATATGTCGCTTCAAAATCGGCTTTGGCTGATCGCCTGGCACTGAGACGACTTTCGGTTGATCCTGTAACGATGAGGGGACGAGGCCGGCAAAGGGTGTGATCGTTTCTCTGCGGACTCTCGGCGGCCTAACGCTCATGCTCAGCGGCCATCGTTTTCGGAACATTGCTAGAAGCGAAGGACAGGATTCTTCCCATGTCGCCGTCCAAATAGGTCTCGTCCTGCGTTCGGCATAGCATCCGGTAAAGGCCGTCTCGCTTCAGAAGCTCCGCGTGCGTGCCGCGTTCGACAATCTCGCCGTGTCGGAGGACGATGATCTGATCCGCGTGACGAACCGTGCTCAAGCGGTGCGCCACGACAAAACTCGTGCGGTGAGATGTAAGCCGCTGAAGTGCCTCTTGGATCAAATGCTCCGTCGCAGTATCGACGCTTGCCGTTGCCTCGTCGAGAATGAGGATTGGGGCATTCTTCAGGATTGCGCGCGCGATGCTGATCCTTTGGCGTTCGCCGACACTGAGACGAATGCCCCGCTCCCCAACGCGAGAGTCGTAGCCATCGGGGAGTGCTTGGATAAATTCATGGCAATTTGCAGCTCGGCAAGCCGCAAAAACATCCTCGTCGGTTGCATCCCCGCACGCAAACAAGACGTTCTCGCGAATGGTTCCATTAAACAAAAACACGTCCTGGCTTACAACGCCGATGGCGCCGCGCAGGGATTCGATCGTCACGCGATCAATATCCTGACCATCGATTTCGATCTTACCGGCGGAGCGCTGGTAAAACGCCAAGAGGAGATTGACGAGCGTCGATTTGCCGGCGCCAGTTGGGCCAACCAATGCAATCATTTGTCCGGGGCGAGCATGCAGCGTGATGTCCTTTAGCGCATCGATGGACGTACCATAGCTGAAGCTCACATTTCGATAGCGCACATCACCTCGGACCGGCTGAGACAACGCAACGGCATTCTGGCGGTTTGCGCCCTCCTCCGTCGTGTCGATGATGTCGTAGATGCGCTCGCTGGAGGCGCGCGCCGCTTGGAACATTTGGTTCAGTCGATGCAGCCGTCCGATCGGATCGTAGAACAGCGGAAGGTAAAAAATAAAGCCAACCAACTCTCCCAGCGTCATGCGTCCCGAGACGACGAGTGGTCCGCCAACGATCAAAACGAGGATGATGCCGAGCGAGCCGACGAAGTTCATGGCGGGAGAGTAGATGGACCAAAGGTTCATCACCGCGAGGCTCCGGCGGCGAAGGGCGTCAGCGTAGACGGCGAATCGTGCGCCTTCCTGATCCTCCTGGCCAAACGCCTTGATTTGGCGAACGCCTTGCAAATTGTCTGAAAGCAGAGCGTTCATCGTCGCGGCGGCTAGGCGCTGCATGCGGTAGCGGGCGTGCGCAGCCTTCGTGTACCAAAGCGTTCCTATGATCAGGATTGGCACGGGCACCACGACGTAAAGCGCCAACTCCGCATTCTTGAAAAGGAGGATGGTTCCCACCGCGAGAACGCTGACCAAGGATATGACGCCCATTTCAAAGCCGTCGATGACGACGCGTTCGACGGCGGTGACATCGTCCATCACCCGGGTCATGAGGTCGCCGGACGACGTCTTGTCAAAGGACTGAACCGGCAGGCGCTGCAACCGCCCATAGATCTCACCACGCATGTCGTAGATGACGTCTTGCTCGAAAATCGAATTGACGCGAATGCGCAGGCTGTCGAAGAAATCCCGTGCCAAATAAGCGGCGAGCAGGGCCATGATTGCGGGCGTCAGAAGGGAGATTTCATGGTGGCCAACAACGTCATCAATGATGAATTGCGTGACTTGCGGGAAGGCGAACGAGAAGACGAGCGACAGGAGTGCACAAGCCATATTCGCGGTCGCTATCTTCCAATGCGGCCGGAAATATCGAAGCGCGCGATGAAGAATCTCCCAGTTGGATCTGGCCTTCGGGAGAGCGACCTCGGGAGCTGAGGTTTTTGCCATGCTCATCCGGTCCTATTGCGGCGACGGTGTTGCCGGCCTGTAATTCGGAATTGGATGCCGCGGTTGATCGGGATCGATTTCTGAGGCGACCTTGAGCAAAAGTCCATGGTGCCCTTCCGTGTCGAGCCAGGCCCATTCGCCATTGGTGTTGACTTCGAGGAACCAATAGCCCTCCTCCCCGAGGAGGAAATCGAGGCGGCCGAAATGGAGGCCGAGCTCAGCCATGAAGCCAAAAATACCGCGGGCAACGTCATCGGGGAGCTGGTGTGGATACCACGTCATCCCGCCTTCCCCATCGTCGGGCCCTTCTCGCCAGTCGGTCAAGCGTTCGCGAAAAGGTGTCCGGTCGAGCTCAAAGGCGAACACTTGATTGTGCACGAAAGCCACCGTGACGTCCTTCTCGGCATGGACGTAGGTTTGGACCATCCACGGGCACTCCGGCGACAGGTCACGATCAGCGACTCTCGTGGTGAAGAGAAGCTCGCGCTCCTTCGCCGGTCCGACCGGTTCGGTGGTGAGGCTCTTGACGACGACCGAGTCCGAATTAGCAAACGTGCTGGGGAGGCCCAACCGAAACTGATAAGGCGGGACCTCGAGATGTCTTGCCGCCGTCCGCATCTGGACGAATTTCCCGACGCGCCGTTCGGCAAAGGGCTCGACCAAAACAATCTTTCTGTCGAACCACAAAAGATTGACGATCTCCCGGACCGCATACCAGACTTCTTCGTCATAGTAGCGATCCTCATCGGTGCGAGAGATTGGACGAAGCGGGAGGCGGCTCCACGGCTTGCGCCATAGAACCTTTGCGACGCGCGCCCCATCCACGTCCCGCCCCGTCGGATCGACGATGCGAAACTGCGACGGCGTGATCTCGAGCGCGTAGTCGGACCAGATGTCGAAATTGAAGCGGAAGACCTTGTCAGGCCCCAGGCGATGGACGAGGAGATCGGCAGTGGTGTCGTAAGAGTTTGTGAGCAGCAAGAGAACCTGCGAGCGTTCCCTCATAGGCATACGGCTCGGCTACACTCGCCCGACCAACCAGAACCGAGGCCACTGCCGCCGCTCGCGCTTCGCGAGCAGCCGAGTCCCCACGCTGAACATCACCAATCGTACGTTCGAGGCGTGCCTACTTGACCTCAGGGTCAGGATCGCTGCTCTCGCCGTCGTGCGCCGTGTCGCTTTTCATCGTCCACTGGATCAGCGATGCATCCTCGCCAATCCAACGACGCTGCGCATGATGGTCATAAGAGCCCATCAATTGTGAGTTGGGCAAAGAGACTTCCCGTTGCTTGACACGGGCCAGTTGTCGCGCGGTAATCATGGCTTTCCTCCCCAAAATTAACCGAGAAAAAAGCTATACCCTGCTGATTTTGGCGTCAAGAGAATGCCGCCAATCTCTTCTACCCGTGCCTGCTCAGCCCTGAAATTGCCGACCTTGCCGAGTCGCCTCGGCACCGCCATACGTCATCGTGGGCGCATGTGGAAGCTGTGCGACCCGAACAGTTTCGGTCTCCGAGAACGGTTTGGATGAAGGTGCAAGCCATGGTCCAACAATTACTCTAGGCAGGGGCGACTGAGCGCATCGGCGATCGCGGACGTTATCGGCAGGCCGGTTTTCGTTTCCACCCACATATAATGTCCGGCCGGATTCACTTCTAGGAATATGTGACGCCCTTCTGGTGTTACGATGAAATCGAAGGCACCATAGACCAGCCCAAATCCCTCCATGACCGCATGGATTCCTGCTTCGACATCATGGGGAAGCTGGATTGGCCGATCCTCGATATCGAACGGTCCATGTCGCCAATCGATCTCTGTCTCTTCACTCGCTTGGGAGCTTATCTTGCCGCTGAAGATCTGCCGCCCAACGACGGTGGCGCGTACTTCATAGGACTTGGGTACCAGTTCCTGGAAAATTCCCGGACTCACCCGAATAAGTTCGAGGTTCGCTAGTTCCTTCCTGGCGAGGACCCCCGTAAAGAGTGCCTTGCCAGGTTCCAGAACCAAGGTTTGAGACATCGTTTTATAGATCGTGACCCGCCCCGAGGCGGCGGCAAACTCGTTTGCCTCCTCCGGGTTGTTCGTTATCACCGTAAGTGGAATCTCCAATCCAACTTGGCGAGCCATGAAGAGTTGTGCAGGCTTAGAATTGGCAAGCGCCTGGCGCTGTGGATGATTGATCCACACGACCTTCGTGATGGTCATTAGGGCGTCTAGGGCACGCCGGGCCTCGGTTTCCGCAAACTTCCTGTCTGTGGCGCCAAGGTTGGTGGGTAGCCCGGAGGGCCGAAATCTCCGGCACCAGATGCTGGCGATGGTGTCAAGATTTACTCTACGCCCGTCGGTGGATATTTCCGCGGTGAAGGACGAATTGGACGCGCGGTAGGTCAGCGTAGAACCCAAAGGAAACTGATCCAGGTTCCAGCGCACACAAGGCACGTCTCGCCGACGCAGTTCTGCTATCAGCAGGTCGGCCGTGGGCTCGAGCCGCTCCGTGATGAGAAGACAAGTTCTCTTCACATGTCACGCATTCGGCAATGGTCAGCTACCCGCAGTCATCATCACATTTTGGGCAGTCGCCGCAGCTCGACGTCACCGTCGGCAAATTGTCCGCGAGCTTGAGGTTTCTCGCGTTATCATAAATTGGATTGCCTGTGAGTGGGTCGACCATCATCTGCAGCTGCGGATCGTAGCGCATTTCACGAAGCTGCATTTCAATCCCCGCCTGTGCAAATTGCTTGGCGAAGACGTCGTTGGATACCCCCAGGACCATTCCCATAGCGCCCATACCAAGCAATGCGATGTTGAGCGGATTGTTGTCTTTCGCCATAGTTTGTTCTCCCGATTGCGTTGGAAATTACACGAATCAGTTGCCCTTCTTCGGCCGTCGTGCCCGGTCCCAGCAGCTTATGAGAGACCCGGTCGCGGTGGAGTAGAAGCTAGAGCCCTGCCGACTTGACCGGACAGGTCGCTCCCCTCGTCGCGTCGGGTCGTTCAATATGATGCACGCAGTTCCTATGAAGCAAGCGGCAAAGTGTTTTTGCGTGCCTTGTACTCGCGCTCCGCGGCCCACGCCTTTTCCTTTAAAGGGAGAAGCTCGTCAAGATCGGCGCCAAGATCGTCACGCATGCCCGGTACGTCATCTTCCAGATGGCCGAGGTCGCCGTGCCGAAGGAATTGTTCGAGGAAATCCTGCGGCTGATCGACGGACTGCGACCAAGACCGGCCCCAGCGTAGGAACTGGGACGGTCGGATGCGTCATCACGACGGGAGGAGTGTGT
>PLBR01000164.1 GCA_003135435.1 Nitrospira sp.
TGCAGTACGGTGAGGGTCCGAGGAGCGAGTCCGCCGGCCGAAGGCCCGTCGTAGCAGCGGATCGACGATTGCAGCAGAAGTGTTCATGAATAATGCGGGTTAGGGACTCATTCCTTATTGCTGTACCAGGAGGACTCGCACCCATGTTTGACATCGTCGCACGATCGACTCGACCCACGCCTGCCCATTGCCTCATCGCCGGCCCCCTGCTTGTCCTGACCCTCATGAGCCTTGTTCCGGTCTCGCTCGACGCGGCACAAGGAGACAAGACAGAGGTGTTCCCCGTGCAAAAAGCCGCACCGGCGGTGGTCTTCATCGAGACGCCCGGAAGCGAAGCGGAGTTGCGGCGTCAATTACGAGGCAAGAACGGGGTGGCCGCACTCCGTTCCTCCACTTCGGTGATCCGCTTCTCGATCGCGCCAACGGGGAGCTTTGGCTTTATTCCCCCAAAGCTCCTGGGAATGGCCTTGATCACGCAGAGTCCGGATCTCCCATTGGAACAGATGCCTCCCACCACCAATGCCTACGAGATCCATAAGCTCGCCGACGGAAGCGGGATGCTGGTGGGATTCGTGGAGGCAGACTTGAAGCCTCAGCTGACACCGAGTCAGCGGCCGAAGAATGTCCGGCTCGGGCTCTATTCCAATCCCTCGTCCAAGGCTCCGCATATCATCGCGGTGCCCTTAGTCAAACTGGTCGTCGATCGGATGCCGACTCGACTCGATCCCAAGGAACCCGGCAGTGCGGTCCTGTTTGAAATGGATTTGCAGAGCACCGCCAACCGTACGTCGTCTCAAACCGGGCCTTAACAGACCGCATAAAAACTATTGTGGCGCGCCCGCATTCAATGGTTCACACGTCTGAGACAAGCCCGGTCTGTCTGGTCCATCTGGTGAGTCTCATGCGAGCAAGCAGACCAGACAGACCGAACAGACCACATGAACAAGACAGCCTGGCTGACTTGTTCAGCATCCTGTTCATCTTGGAGAACACATCATGCCCTTGACCGCCTATAACAATGTGCTGGTTCCTTCATTCATGTATGGCACGGCGTGGAAAAAAGAGGCCACGACGCAACTGGTGCAGTTAGCCGTGGCGGCGGGCTTCACGGCCATCGACACGGCCAACCAACTGATCCATTACCAAGAAGCCCTGGTGGGGGAGGCCCTGCTGGCCCTCGCGCAGCAAGGGGTCACGCGGGATCGCCTCTTTCTTCAGACCAAGTTTACTCCGACGAATGGCCAGGACCATCGCACTCCCTACGATGCCTCTGCGACTCTCACCACCCAAGTGACACAGTCCTTCGACAGCTCGTTGGTCCACCTGCACACCGACTATCTCGACTCCTATGTCTTGCACGGGCCCTATCAGCGGCAGGGATTGGGAGAGGCGGACCGGGAGGTGTGGACCACGATCGAAGGGTTCTATCGGTCAGGGAAAACGAAAATGATCGGCATCAGCAATGTCACGGCCGAGCAACTCACCCAGCTCTGTGCCCAGGCAACGGTAAAACCCATGACGGTGCAAAACCGCTGTTATGCCGCACTTGGATGGGACAAAGAGGTGCGGGAGATCTGCCGGGCCCATGGCATTATCTATCAAGGATTTTCGTTGTTGACCGCCAATCGAGAAGTCTTTGCTGAGCCAGGCATTCGGGCCATCGCCCAACGGTTAGGGACTGGTCTCGCACAAGTCGTTTTTCGGTTTGCGATGCAGGTTGGGATGCTCCCGTTGACCGGCACCACGAACATGCAACATATGAAAGATGATCTCCAAGCTGAACAGCTCACTCTCACCGCTGAAGACATGCAGGTGGTCGAAACGATCGGGATGTAAGCCCGAAGCCACGGAGGATTCCTGGACGGACACGAAGTCGAGTCGAGGGACAATCGCGGCAAGTCTTCGAGGCTTATGCGGGGAGTTCGGTGAGTCGAAGGGTATAAAAGTACTGGTAGAGCCCTTTACGGTCTATCAGTTCGGCATGGGTGCCGGTTTCCACGAGGCGCCCTTTGTTGAGGACGAGGATGCGATCGGCTCGTTGGATGGTCGTCAAGCGGTGGGCGATCACAAAGGTCGTTCGGCCTTTCATGAGTTGTTCCAGCGCCTCCTGGACGAGTCGTTCCGACTCACTGTCGAGGGCAGAGGTGGCTTCATCCAACAACAAGATCCGTGGATTTTTCACTATGGCTCTGGCGATGGCGATGCGCTGCCGCTGTCCGCCCGACATATTGATCCCTTTTTCCCCCACGATGGTCTGATACTGGTCTGGGAAGCTCATGATGAAGTCATGGGCATGGGCCGCACGGCTCGCCGCCAGCACCTCTTCCTCAGTGGCCTCCCTGTCTCCGTAGCGGATATTGTCGAGAATCGTCCCGCCGAACAAGATCGTCTCTTGCGGGACCAGCGCGATCTGCCGATACCAACTGTCCATTGTGACCTGGCGGAGATCTTGTCCGTCGATGGTGATGTGCCCTTCAGTCGGATCGTAGAAGCGGTGGAGCACGTTCATCACGGTTGTCTTTCCGGCGCCGGTGGGACCGACGATGGCGACCAATTCGCCTGGCTTGGCTTCGAACGATACATCCGTCAAGACCGGTTGGCGTGGATCGTAGGCAAAGCTGACGTGCTCCGCCCGGATGTGTCCCGAAACGGTAGACAGCGACGTGGCCGTGGGAGAGTCGCTCACTTCGGCACGGGTGTCCAGAATTTCGAACACCCGTTGCGTGGCACCCTGTGCCTCCTTGATCTGGGCGAACACGCGGGCAGCGGAACTGAAAGGGCCGACCAGGATTCCGGCAAAGAGGACGAACGCAAAGAGATCGCCCGGCGACACGCTCCCGTCGATGACCTGGCGTCCCCCATACCACAACACCGCCGCTGCGGCGGAGAAGGTGAGGAGGCTGATGACGGGAATAAACACTGCCATGATGCCGGCCTTTCGCATCGTCAACGCCAAGGTGTGTTCGACCTGCGCGGCAAACCTGGTCTTTTCCCGCTGTGTTTGGACGAAGGACTTCACGATCCGAATGCCGGAGATCACTTCCTCGATCAGGGTACTCAATGCAGCGGTTTGGTCTTGAATCGAGGTCGAGAGGGATTTCAGCCTTCGTCCGAAGAACTTGGCCACGAGGACGAGCAAAGGGAGCAGAACCAGGATCAAGAGGCAGAGCCGCCAATTCATCGTCAGTAGGAACGTGATCCCTCCGACGAAGGTCACGAGCTGTTTCGCACTGTCGATCGGCGTTTCGGTAACGACGGATTGGATAACCGTCACGTCGTTCATGAGCCTTGAGAGGAGTTCGCCGGTTCGCCGGCGGGCAAAGAAGCTCACCGATAAGGTATGCAGATGCGCAAAGAGATGTTGGCGAAAGTCGGCGACGATGCGCTGCGAAATCCATGCAGTCAGATAGCTATGGCCCATCGAACAGAGCCCCTGCAGGACGACGAGCCCGAGAAAGACGGTGATCAAGTCCGTCATCCGGGGCTGGTCATGTTGCACGGTAATGATGTCCCACAGAGTGCCGGCCAACCGCAGCAGGGCCAGATTGATCGCGGCGACACCCATGACCAGCAGGCCTGCCAGCACCATGCGGGATAGGTAGGGCTTCAGGAACGGGAGAAATCGTGAGAAGGTGGACATGATGAGGGGCGATCTTAGCAGACTGCGAAAAAACTATGTTGGCGTGGTTGAATTTTGATGGAGAGCACGTATGGCACGACAGGAGAACACTCCCGCAGGATGCTCAAAAAGTTAGTCCAGCAAGGCCGCAGCGAGTGAAGATCCGAAGCGTACCTTTTGGGGCGCACGGTGCGACGAATAAGGAGCACCGAGTCTGTGCGCGCCGCCGAGTGGNNCGGCCGGGTCCCCGTTGAGGGTCTGAACGATGCGAGAAGGCTGCTGGTGGCCTTTTTGAGCATCCTGTTAGAGGAGGTGGCTACGGAAAACCAAGAAAGAACGGCAGAGGGGGAGACTCAAGCCGGAGGTGTTGCTGACAGCTACAACTGTGCGATGGACTCGATCAGGTTCTTGTTGACGGCCACGAAGTCCGAGCGATCCTTCTCATCGATCACCACGTCGGTGAGGCTGATAAAGAGACGTTGCTCTTCGTTGATCGCATCGGACACACGACTCCGCATGGGAGGAATGAGAAAGTCGCCAACGTAGACGCAGTTCACAGTCCGGACGCGGATGCGAACCTTCTTGCCTTCGGGCACGGACCCCTCCTCCCCCTTCTCGGGTGAGCCTAGCTTTTACGACGTTCAAACTTTTGACGCCGGCGCAGCTTCTTGTACTTGTGCTTGCGCATTTTTTTACGGCGTTTTTTCAGCACACTGGACATGCGTTCTCTCCTGCGAAGGCGGGAGTGTAGAAGTTTTCGCCAAAAATTGCAAGCCATCGACGGATTAAATTGATCATGATTGTGGCAGGGCCGAGCAGATGGGAGACCTGCGAAGCGGCGAGGGACGGCTCACGGGCCGCTTGACCTGCCTGCTACCCATTCCTATACTACAACCATGATGTCACCGTACAAACTTCCACTGCTTCCCGTCTTGCTCTTGCTCGGCTCGATATCATTCATCGGCGTCGGCTGCGGTGGCAAGACGATTCAATATCCCGAAGATCACGAACGGTACCTCCGTATCGATCGGGCAGTGGAATCGCTTCGCCAAGCCTATGTGAGGAAAGATTCGTCGGATCTGGCCTCGCTCATGATGCCGATTGACCAGCTTGACCGGCTGCGGGAAGAAGCCCAGGGCGATTTCGAGACATTTAGTGCCATCACGTTGGACTTCGCGGTCGAACGCATTATGATCGAAGGGGACGATATCGATATGTTCGTGCATTGGCAAGGGCTGTGGAAAAAAGATGCGGACGATCCGGGTCTCCGTCAGCGAGGCCATACGCGATTGCAGTGGGTCGGCACACAGTCGATTCTTTTGCGCGGGGTTCAGGGTGATTCTCCCTTCGGTATGAAAGCTCGGCAGGCCACGACCGATCCCACACGTTCTCCCAAGAAGAAGTAATCCATGCCATCTCGTCGATCCCGTGCTCCGGTGCAGGCCGATTTCCTGGTCATTGGGAGCGGTGTCGCTGGTCTCCGCGCGGCGTTGGAGCTGAGCCGTTCCGGCCGTGTCATGGTGCTGACGAAAGGGCATCCGCTTCAGAGCAGTTCGATCCATGCGCAGGGCGGGGTGGCGGTGGCGATGAGTGAAGAAGACGACGTGGCCATCCATTTAACCGACACGCTCAAAGCGGGGCATGGGCTCTGCCGGAAAGAAGCGGTGCGGGTTCTCGTCGAAGAAGGACCTGAGCGAATTCAAGAATTGATCGGGTGGGGGGCCAAGTTTGACAAAGTCGGCGGCAAGTTCGCGTTTGCTCGGGAGGCGGCGCACAGCCGAAGCCGTATTCTGCGCGCGCGGGGGGATGCGACGGGGAACGAGATGGTGCGAGTGTTGATTGCCGAGGTGAATCGGCAGGCGCGTATTCAGCGATTGGATCATCACTTTACCGTGGATCTCGTGGTCGACGCCGGACGTTGCTGTGGGGTCGTTGTGCTGGATGAAGGATCTGGTCGCCAGTTCGTGCTGCCGGCTCGCGCGATCGTGCTGACCACCGGCGGGGCCGGGCAGATCTATGCGCGGACGACCAATCCCCCGAACGCCACCGGTGATGGAATGGCCATGGCACTGCGTGCGGGCGCGGTGCTTCAAGATATGGAGTTCGTTCAATTCCATCCCACTGCACTGTATTTGCCGTCGAGTCCGCCGTTCCTGCTGTCGGAAGCGATGCGAGGCGAGGGTGCGCAGCTGCGCAACAATAAAGGGGCGCTGTTCATGCAGCGCTACCACCCCATGGGGGCGTTAGCGCCGAGAGACATCGTGTCGCGCGCGATCTTGGCGGAGATGGCGGCGACGAAAGCGCGGCATGTCTATCTTGACGTCACCCACTTGGGTGCAGAGTTCGTGAAGCGGCGTTTCCCGACGATTTATTCGACCTGCCTTCGCTATGACATCGATATCACGGAGGAATGGATCCCTGTGTCTCCCAGCGCGCATTATATGATGGGAGGGGTCTGGACTGATCTGAACGGTGCGACGACGGTTCCAGGGCTTTTTGCCGCCGGGGAGGTGGCGTGTAGCGGTGTGCATGGAGCGAATCGTCTGGCGAGTAATTCCTTGCTCGAAGGATTGGTGTTTGGCGCGCGCGCGGCATCGACAGCCGTAGCTTTTGCCGACCGACACGAACTCCCCGCACTGTTGCCTCAGGAGGCCACGCTCCGAGCGGGCCAATTCGGCACACTGGAGGATGAGGAAAAGTTGCGAAGCTCACTTCGGCGAACGATGTGGGGACAGGTCGGCGTCATTCGCTCGGGCGAGTCACTCATCCGGGCCTGTGCTCAACTGTCACGGTGGGCCCAACTCGTGACCCAGCCGTTTGCAACCCGAGCCGCGCTGGAAGTGAAGAACATGGTACAGGTAGCGCAATGCGTCGCGGAAGCTGCGCTGTGGCGAGAGAATAGTGTCGGGGCCCATTACCGGTCAGATTTTCCGGAGGCCAAGCGGGCTGGTTGGCAGCAACACAGTCGCCTATCGAGCGGGGAAGTAGCTAGTGGGAAGACAGTTCAGAAATCGCGCGGGTTGCTGTTGTCTCTGCGGGGGCGTATCGGCTGACCGGACGTTCCGTGATGACGCCGTCACGGACAAGGAACGTGCGGTAGTATCGGAGAACCTTCCGGACGTATTGCCGGGTTTCATCGAACGGGGGAAGTGCCTGATAGCGGTCGACCGCGTTCTCTCCAGCATTGTAGGCCGCAAGGGCCAGCGGTAAATTCCCATGGAAACGGTCGAGCAGCTGGCGTAAGTATTTCGTCCCTCCGCCCACATTATCATCCGGATCATACATATCCCGTACATCCAGACGCACGGCGGTCTGTGGCATCAGTTGCATCAGGCCGATAGCGCCAGCGCGAGAAACCGCCCGTGGATCAAAGTTCGATTCAGCTTTGATGACGGCTCGGATCAACGCGGGATGGAGCTGTTGTTGCGAAGAGTGCCTACGAATGACTGGTTCGAGTTCTCGCTCGGACAAGGTGGCGTGGAGTTGGCTGGATTCGATCTCAACTTTTCGATAGCGCGAGTCTGACGGGACATTGGTGAGGGAGATCGAGCCGTCGTGCCCGACAAACTGATAAATTTCTGCCGTGGTTGTTGACACGGAGAAGGCCAGCGAGCCAATTCCCGCGATCACCGTCGTGGTTAGGCCAATGGCCGCGTGCCGCCTGAGGGTTGTCATGAGTAGAGAAAAGGTGTTGTGCATGGTTGCAACGATACCAGTCTGCCACTGGGTGTCAAGAAACTGCAGATCTTGTGCCTGGGGCCAGTAATAAATAGTGTAGGAAAACAATGGGGTCTGTGAGGGTGTGAAACTGCTAGGGTTCTAAAAAACGCGCTCGGTTGGCAATAAATAGTCTGTGGAGCTGTTGGGTGAGATGTCCCGCGGCTCCATTCCCAACCGGATGCCCGTCCACCATGGTGACCGGCATCACCTCCATACTTGTGTTGGTGAGAAAACACTCGTCTGCCTTATGGATCACCTCGATCCCAAAATGTCCTTCGTCAACCGGGATCTGCGCTTCTCGAGCGAGGCTGAGCACTATGTCGCGTGTGATACCGTCGAGCAGACCGCATGCAACTGCCGGGGTGCAGAGCCGACCTGTTCGGACGAAAAAGAGATTACTGACGGTGCATTCCGTCAGATGCGATTCCCAATTGAGCAGGATGCTGTCGAAGGCGCCAGCCGCGATCGCTTCCCGTTTGGCCAGGATATTGTTCAAAAAGTTGGTGGCTTTGATCTGGGGCGAGAGCGCGCTGGGCAGGTTCCGTCTGGTTTTGGCGACGATCAGGTTCACGCCGATACGGTATTGTTCGGGTAGGGGAGGGTGAAGCGGTTTGGTCATGATCACTACGGTGGGGGTCGGGCACAGTGCCGGATCGAGGCCAATGTCGCCGGCTCCTCGGGAGATGGTGATGCGAAGGTACGCGTCGGTGTGTTCGTGTCCGACGTCATTGCGCGTCATAGCTTCATGGAGGAGCGCCGGCCACCTGTGCTCGGGAATCGGGATGGTCAGGCCGATCGCGTCCGCAGACCGGCGAAGCCGGGCAAGATGTTGGTCCCGCATGAAGATCCGTCTCCCGTAGGAGCGAATCGTTTCATAGACACCATCACCATACAGGAAGCCATGGTCGAAGACGGAGACGACGGCCTCCTCTTCTTTCACGAACCGATCATTGAGATAAATCCACATCTTTATGTATGTTGCAGTGCGCTGAAGAAAGCCTGGGCCTTCTGGAGCGTCTCCTCGTATTCCTTGGCCGGATCGGAGTCGGCGACAATCCCGGCGCCGACCTGCAAGTATCCCTTCCCCCCGCACCATACCAAAGTTCGAATCACGATATTGAGATCGAGGTCGCCGTTCCAGCCAATGTAACCGAATGATCCGGTGTAGGGGCCACGGCGTACCGGCTCCAGTTCCTCAATAATCTCCATGCAGCGGATCTTTGGCACGCCCGTGATGGTGCCCCCAGGAAATAGCGCCTGAATCAGATCGAAGGGCGTGGCGTTCGGCTTCAAGGCGCCACTGATATTGGACACGATGTGGCTGACGTGGGAGTACTGCTCAATCGCCATGAATTCATCGACCTGCACGCTGCCGAATTGGCAGACGCGGCCCAGGTCGTTCCGTTCGAGATCGACGAGCATGAGGTGTTCCGCCCGCTCCTTTTCATTCGCGAGTAATTCGCCGATGAGGCGTTGATCGTCACGAGCGTCGAGCCCGCGTGGTCTGGTTCCGGCAATCGGGCGCGTGTCCGCCTGGCGGTTGTGGAGGCGGACTAGCCGTTCGGGCGAGGAGCTGATCAACGTGACATCGTCGAAGTGCATGAGCCCTGAGAAAGGCGAGGGGTTAACGGCTTGGAGACGTTGATAGAGTTTCTGTTCGTAGGGCTGTCGATCCGCGCCATCGTTATAGGCGCTGGGAGGTTGCAGGGTGAATCGATGTGACAGGTTAGCTTGGTAGATGTCTCCGGCCGCAATGTATTCCTGGCAGCTCCGGACTCGATCGAGGTAGGCATCCCGCGTTTGGTCCGGGTGAAAGGCCATTTGATCGAGGGAGGAGAGATTCTTAAGGGGAGCGGGCCTTCCGCTCAACCTGGTCTCCCACTCGGCCAGCCGGGCTAAGCCCTCGCGATAGAGCTGCTCTCGTGGCTCTCCCAAAAACCGTTCGATGGGTGGACAAAAGATAATCTGCAAGCGGTCGGTCTGATGATCGACGGCGGTGATGATGTCATACAGACCGAATTGCAGATCGGGGAGCCGCAGATCGTCCGTAGCAATGGAAGGAAGCGTTTCAAAGTCGCGCACGAGGTCGTAGCTGAGGTAGCCGACGACTCCGCCCCAAAAAGGGGACAGGCCTGGGGGAGCCTCGATCTGGGGACCGGCGAATAGTCGGCTAAGGCTTCCGAAGGGATCTTTCGACGAGCATTCGCGCCCTTTGTGGGTCCGAAGGGAGGCCAGTCCTTGTCGCCCGGTCAGCACCGAGAAGGGGTTGCTCCCCAGAAATGAATAGCGGGCTCCGCCGTCGGTCCCCTTCCCGCTGTCGAGTAGGAACGATGGTTGCGTGGGAGACGCAATCAGGCGGTATAACTCAAAGGGTGTCCTCCCTTGGCCGTCCATCGTGAGGACCAGGGGTTGGGGGGGACCGACCAGGAATGATGGCTGGGAGAAACGAGTCATGGGTGAACGTGTATTGCTCTACACTTACGCGCCACTCACTATACCCGACTGGTTCGGCTGTGTCACAGCGCATGGTCGGCTTGACAAATTTAGGATGATTCTGCTTGAATTGCGCGCCCGCCATCGGCAGAGTCCTTGCGGTATCGGCTGCAGTGCACTCTCCTCCGTGGGTACGACATGCCCCCTTCACAAGATCCACTGTACGCGGGGCTTGGCCAAGCGGTCCGGATCGCAACCGATCTGCTCGCTGCGCTGATTGTCGGAGGAGGGTTGGGTTGGGTGTGTGACACATACCTCTTCGGCTCCACTCCCTGGGGGATGGTCGGAGGTCTTGTGTTGGGCGTCGTGACCGGGATCAGGAATGCGTACCGGTCGGCGCAGCGGTGGCCGAAGACATAACGCGTTCCAACGGAAAGTACGAAAGCGCCATGGAAGAGAGTCCGCTTCATCCGTTCGAGCTTTACAACTGGATACCGATTTCGCTTGGCGGATTGGATATCTCCATCAACAAAGCTGTTGTGATCATGTGGGTGGTGGTTGCGCTGGTGGCGGTGCTCATGGTGATGGCGGGATCGGCCCGCAAACTGGTGCCTGGCAAGTTGCAGAACATGGCGGAGATAATCGTAGATTTTATTCGCGGCATGATTATGGATACGATGGGCAAAGAGGGGATGCGGTTTTTCCCCCTCATCGCCACTCTGTTTCTTTTCATTCTCTTCTGTAATCTTATCGGGTTGATCCCCGGCAGCTACACCGTGACGAGTCAGATTGTTGTGACAGCCGTGTTCGCCTGCCTGGTGTATGGGCTTAGCCTGGTCATGGGATTTTTGTTACACGGGGTGAAGTTCCTGGGCATTCTCGTTCCGCCCGGCTCGCCGGCCTGGCTACTGCCGTTGATGATCCCAATCGAGTTGATCAGCCAATTGGCGCGGCCCATTTCGTTGTCCGTTCGGTTGTTTGCAAATATGACGGCCGGCCACGTGATTCTCGGGGTTCTGTTCGGCTTGGCCATCAGCAGCGGATTGTTGATTGGGTGGTTGCCCTTTGCATTTACGATCGCGATGAATGGATTGGAAGTCGGTATCGCGTTCATTCAAGCCTATATTTTCACCATGTTGACCTGCGTCTATTTGGGAGACGCATTCCACTTACACGGCCACGATGAGCACGCGCACTAGCGCGTGCAAGTTCAGACAAGGGAGGGGTAGGACACAATGGATTCAGCAGCAGCAGCATTGTTGGGCATGGGGTTAGCCGCGGCAGGGTTTGCCGGAGCTGGTGTGGGGATCGGCTACATCTTCGGGAAGATGATCGAAGCGGTGGCACGCCAACCGGAAGCGGAAGCTCGCGTTGGAAAGTATATGTGGATCGGGTTCGCGCTGGTGGAAGCCATCGCACTGTACGGCCTGGTCATTGCCTTCATCATCATGGGCCTCCGCAAATAGGAGCAGGCTTAGGTCTAGGTTAAGGCCGAGGGAAGCATCTCAACCTCAGCCTCAGCCTCAGCCTTTCTGATGTGAACTATGCCGCAGTTTGAATCTCACTTTTTTTCTTCCCTGATTTTCTGGGAAGTCCTGTCGTTTGCGATTCTCTTATTCGTGCTCTACAAGTTTGCCTTCCCCGGCATCTTGGGTGCGCTTGAAGACCGGGAAAAGAAAATTAAGGATAGTCTCGATCAAGCCGAGCGTCATCGGTTAGAGGCCGAACGGAAACTCAAGGAGTATGAGGCCAAACTGAACACCGCTGCGAAAGAGGCAGAAGGAATTCTGGCTGCCGCAAAGGAACGGGCGCAGCGGCTCATGGAGGAAAATGAGCAGCGGCTGACGACCGAAGCCGAGCGGATCAAGGGCGATGCGACGCGTGAAATCGATCATGAACGTCGCAAAGCGATTCAGGACATTCGCGCCCAAACTACCGATCTGGCCCTGATGGTGGCGGAGAAAGTCGTGCAGCGAAGTCTGAATGATGCGGACCACCGGAAATTTGCAGACGAGGCGCTTGAGGCCCTGTCAAAATCCTACCAACGATAATTCCTAGATCGGGTGGGTCAGCCTAGGCTGACCCCACCCGATCTGTATCCTTCCAAATCCACACAGACGAAGCGGAATCCGACCTTGCGGAGACGGGCGCTGATGTGCGCACGCAGGTCCGGCTGATTCAGCCGAGAAAACTCCTCTGCCGCGACCTCGATTCGCGCCACTTCTCCGTGCTCCCGTACACGCACATGGCGAAATCCCTCAGCCTGTAGAATCTCTTCAGCCTGCTCCACGCGACGAAGACTTTCGATCGTAATCGGTATGCCGCGAGGAATTCTGGAAGAGAGGCAGGCGGCTGCCGGCTTATCCCAATTTGAGAGTCCCAAGGCCTGGGCGAGTGCCCGCACATCGGACTTCGAGAGGGAGGCTTCGACCAGCGGGCTTCGAACTCCCCACTCGCGTGCGGCTTTGATTCCTGGTCGATCGTCCCCGAGATCGTCGAGATTCGTCCCGTCCACAATCCACTGGCTCGCGCGTGGTTCGCGAAGCCCGCCTAACAATTGATAGAGGTCGGTTTTGCAATGGAAGCAGCGGGCTGCATCATTCTGCACAAAGGCTGGAATCTCGAGTTGATCGGTGTGGACCAGTTCATGCCGCGCGCCGATCTCTGAGGCCACCTGCTTCGCGCCGTTGAGTTCGATCGTGGGGAACGTCGGTGAAACAGCGGTGATGCCTAGCGCACGTTCACCGAGCTGTTCATGGGCGATTTTCAGGACGACGGTGCTGTCAATCCCACCGGAGTAGGCGACCAGGACGGACTGCATGTCCGAGATCACCTGGCGGAGTGTATTGAGTTTGCCGTGAAGGGATTCGGTCATCATGGATTCCTGGCCTTGGAGTTGCTATACCGTTGACTAGTATTTGACCTTCGCTTTGGCGATGTTGCCCACTACCACTAAGGCGTACCGCTTAGGGTCCAGGTACTGTTTGGCGACGCGCTGGGCGTCTTCCTTCGTGACCCGGTCTATCCATTTTGGGTATTCCGAAAAGTATTCGAACCCCAGGCCGTAGAACTCCACTTGGGCGAGTACCTGTGCGAGCTTCGCGGTGGAATCAAATCGTAGCGGAAAGCTGCCGATCAAGAATGATTTGGCCTCGGCCAACTCCTGGTCGGACACCGGCGCGTCACGAATGGACTTAATCTCGGACAGGATGCTGGTGATGGCTTGGTTCGTCGTCTCCGTCTTGGTTTGGAGGTTGACCCAGAATGAACCAGGCATTAGCCGGGCGTCGAAGTGGCTCATAATCCCATAGGCCAACCCCTGCTTGTCGCGAATCGAATCCATCAAGCGGGAGGAAAATCCACCGGCTCCCAGGATGTAATTCATCACTGTGACTGAATAAAAATCCGGGTGAGCGCGCGGTAGGCCCCCATGACCAAGCACAATGGTGGATTGGGTGAGATCTTTCTCGATGAGTTGGACCGTTCTCCGTTCGACCGGCGAGGGCTTTTTCGTACTCCGTGCTGGCGTGGCCCCTTTTTTCCAGGCTCCAAAATGGGTCTGTACCAGTGCCGTGGCTTGCTCAAGCGTGACGTCGCCGACGATGGTGAGGATGACTTGTGAAGGAGAATATTCCCGACCATAGAAGGCCTGCACATCGGCCAGAGTAATCCTGTTGAGCGTCTCCTCCGTTCCATTGACGGCCCAACGGTAGGGGTGTCCGTGGAAGACGAGTTGATTGAACGCCTTCATGGCGATATGGCCAGGATCGTCGTTGTCGCTGGCCATCTCGCCCAGGAGTTGGGTGCGAATTCGTTCGAATTCCTGTTTATGAAATGCTGGGTGTTGCAGCATGTCCGCGAGCAGGGTGAAGCCGAGGTCGATGTCTTTCTTGAGTACGCGGGCAGAGGCGGTGGTGAAATCCTCTGAGGCTTTGGCTTCCAGGGCCCCGCCCACGAAATCGATTTGCTCCGCCAGTTGTTTTGACGTGCGCGTGGTGGTCCCTTCGTCCAAGAGACTGGCGACGAGGTTTGCGAGTCCTGCTTTGTCGGGAGGGTCTTGCGCGGAGCCGGTCTTGATCAGCATGTGGATCTCAACGATGGGGAGAAAATGTTGCTCAAGGACGAGCACCGTGATACCGTTTGCGGTCACAAATTTCGTCGGCGCGATCTCTGCCGCCACACTGGGACCGCTTGCCAAGAGGAAGGCACAGAATCCCATCACGAGAGTCAGGATCGCCTGTCGTCCAGACGCGATAGGCTGTCGTCTCGACCTCGACATGATTAGGGCCTTCCCTGTTGTGCGGCGGTGGAGGGCGGCTCTGGTTGTTTGGGAGGCACGGGAATCAACGTGCCGACGGTCCGATTGTCTTCCGTCAAGTATTGGCGGGCGACACGCTGAATATCTTTGGTCGTCACCGCCCGGATCCGTTCGACAAACTCATCGATTTTCCGCCACCCAGCGCCGACGGATTCAGCCTGTCCGAGCAACATGGCACGCCGGAAGTTGGAGTCCTGTTCGAAGACATGGGTAGCTTCGACCTGGTTCTTCGCCCGTTGGAGTTCTTGCTCTGTTGGCGGATCGGCCTGGAGGCGCTTGATCTCCCGATGAAGGGCTTCCTCGACCACCTCTGGTTTCTGGCCGGGGCTCACGAGGGCATAGAAGTAGAAAAGGCCAGGATCTGTCTGCAGCAAGCTATATTCTGCTCCGACTGCCAGCGACGATTGTTGCTCATAGACAAGGTTCTGGTACAGGCGAGAACTTTTCCCATGCGACAGAATCGAATCAAGAATATCGAGAGCGTACGAGTCTTCGCTCGTAAAATTCGGCACGCGATAGCCCATGATGACGAAAGGGACTTGCGCATCTCGCTTGAGGAGGAAGCGGCGTTCACCTTTTTGCTCCGATTCCATGGTGGCGATCGGCTTGGGCTCCGGTCCTCGCGGAATCGGTTCGAACAGCTGTTTGATCGTGGGGAGCAAACTGTCGGCTTTGATGTCGCCCACCACGACGAGGGTCGCATTGTTGGGTGAGTAATACGTGTCGTAATGTCGCTGCAAGTCGTCCAGGGTCATCGCATCCAGGTCGCTGAACCAGCCGATCACCGGCCAATGGTATGGATGGCTGAGATAGGCCTGGGCGAAGAGTGCCTCGACGAGCGCACCTTGTGGGTCGTCCTCCGTGCGAAGGCGTCGTTCTTCCTTCACCACCTCTCGTTCCGTCGTCAATTCACTCATGTCGAGCACGAGCCCTTGCATGCGATCGGCCTCGAGCTCCAGGGCCAGCTCGACGCGGTCGGCTGCGAGATTCTCGAAGTAGGCGGTGAAGTCCTGGCTCGTGAAAGCGTTGTCCATCCCGCCGTTCTTGCGAATGAGACGGGAGAAGGTGCCCTTGGGATATTTCGCGGTGCCCTTGAACATCATATGTTCAAGCATGTGGGATAATCCCGCACGGCCCATGACTTCGTTGCGTGAGCCGACTTTGTACCAGACTTGGACGGTGGCAACCGGAGCTTTGGGAACTTCGACTAACAGGACTTTCATCCCATTGGAGAGGATAAACTCACGAGGTTCCGTTGCGACGGCGGGCGAGTTGAAGGCGAAGACGAGACTGCTCGCGGCAATCAACCAGGATATTTGCATGATGTGTCGAGAAGACAGCCAGGTCATGTTTGGGCGGTGCGCACACTGCATGCTAGCAACGGGGTTCGATTTGTGTCAAGGCACGTTCTGCGTATTCGGGTGAGATATTGCCCAATTGGCCGCAGGCGCCGAGGACGTCACGCCCCCGACTCTTACGGACGAACACATCGAGGCCTGCCTGTCGCACGATGGCTTGAAAGGCTGAAATGTCGCTCTCCGATGGACGAAGAAATGGACTCCCGGGAAATTCATTGAACGGAATCAGATTGATTTTACACGCGATCCCGCGAACAAGCTTGGCGAGCCGGCGAGCATCGTCGGCGTGATCATTCACCCCGGCCAGCAGCACGTACTCGAAGGTGAGTCGTCGGGTCGGCGGCAGGGGGTAACGGCGGCAGGCAGCGAGCAATGTTTTGAGCGAGGCGATACCATTGACGGCCGGCATCAGGCTAGCGCGCTGCTCGTCCGTCGTGGCATTCAGAGAGATGGCCAGATTGACGCCGAGTGGCGCGATATTTTTCAATCGCGCCGCCAGGCCGGCTGTCGAGACCGTGATGCGTCTCGGCGACCATCCGAGCCCCCACGGTTTATTGGTGAGTCGCCGAATGGCCTCTGACAAGGCCTCCATATTGGCCAAGGGCTCACCCATTCCCATGAAGACGAGGTTGGTAATCCGTTCACCGGGGTCGAGGCGATCTTGGGCGGTCAGCACCTGCTCCATGACTTCATGGGGCTTCAAGTTGCGTTTCAATCCCATCGTGCCGGTCAGGCAGAATCCGCAATCCAAGGTACAGCCGACCTGTGTCGACACACAAAGCGTCAAGCGGTCTTCATCGGGGATCAACACCGTTTCGACAGTGAGCCCATCGTTTAGCGTGAATACTAATTTTCTCGTGTGATCGACCGATTGAAAGACCGTGCAGTCGGCGGCTCGTTGAATCGTGGCTTGTGAGGCCAGTGCCGTTCGCTCCGTTTGGCCGAGGTCCGTCATCTGGTAAATGTATTGGACCCGACGTTGATAGAGCCAGCGCAAAATCTGACCGGTTCGGTAGCGGGGCCATCCGAATTGCTGCACAAGCCGGCCCATCCCTTCTTCATCAAGGGCCAGGAGGTTCGTCGGAGTTGTGCGTGCTGGGAGGGCGTCTTTGTCGTGCCGCATAAGGACAGCCTACCACAGCCTCAAAAAGTGGAACAAGGTATAGGACTCACGCGGCTCTGCTGGCAACAGGGCAGGCACACTGCTATATATGTGATAGAGAAAGAAGGAGACGATGGATGCGCGACTATCTACATCAACGGGCCATACGAAATCTGCTCCTCGCCACGTCTCTTGCCCTCTATGGGTTTGCTCTGCTCTCCGACCAGGCGTCCGCCGGCCCTCCCTCTCCGTCGATGTCGAGTAACAGCGACGCTTGTGAGAGGGCGGAAGATTGCTTTCAGGCCGCCGCGCTGCCGAAGGAACGGCTCGGCAAGGCCCTCAATAAAGAGCAAGTCTTGTTGCTTAAGCTTGATCGGCTGCAACGGCTGATGGAGCGATTCCCCGCCACACTCTGGGCCAAGCGCGCAGGGTTGCTGTCCGGGGTGTTGCTCCTTGAACGGAATCCTGCCGTGGCGATTCAATTTCTCCGCGCGGCACAGCGAGACTTTCCGGTCTTGGATGACTATATCCGATTATGGACGGGGGAAGCGTTGTTGAACCTCGGAGACGCCAAACAGGCGGCGGACATGTTCGGAAACATTCCGCAGGCGGTACCTGACTCCTATCTGCTGACCAAGGCTGCGTATCGAGCAGGGGAAGCGTGGTATCAAGCATCGAGTTGTCCAGAAGCGACGGCGTGGTTTGCAAAAGCGGTGGAGCTGAATGATAAGGAGCCAGGGACTCCCCAGGCGTTTCTTCGGCGAGGCGCTTGCCAACTGCGAGACAACAACATACCGGAAGGCCGCGAGACCCTGATGCAGCTCTGGGTTCGGTTTGCATACAGCGCAGAAGCGAAAGAAGCGGAAGCGCTTCTGGCCACGAATCTTGGTGGCGAGCCATGGGTGGTTCAGTCGAGTGAGCGGCTTGCCCGGGCTCAGGTCTATCTTGGACAATCCTTCCATGCCGAGGCGATCGAGGAACTCCGAAAGTTTCTTGCGACTGATCCACGGTCGTCTCGGCGCGCCGAGGCAAAGCTGAAGCTCGGCATCGCGCAGGTCCGGCTGAAACAGTATGACCAAGCCCAAGAGACATTCCGTGCGCTGGTAAAAGACGGAGGGACGGAGTCCCATGAATCGTCGGTCTGGCTCGCCCGCGTCTATCTTCGACAAGGACAGGGGGACAAGTTGGTAGAGCTCGCCCGTACGCTGCCGACATCTTCGCTCTCTGCGGAGCAGAAGGGCCAGATTACCTTGTTCGCCGGGATTTGGTTGGAAGATCAGGGCCGCTTTGACGACGCAATTGTGCGGTACCGACAGGTGGCAAAGGTCGGAGAGCCGGCGTCGCAGCGAGCCGAGGCACGGTGGCGCGTGGGCTGGGTGTATTACCGAATGGCGCGCTACCGTGAGGCGGGTGACGAGTTGCGTCTGCTCGCCGATCAGCACGACAGCGATTTTGAGCCACAGGCGCTGTATTGGATGGCGCGCGCGGCCGAATTGAGCCAGCAGCCGTATGCTCGTGATGTGTATATGCAACTCTGCCAACGATACGTCTATACCTATTATTGCCAGCTGGCGCGCGAACGGATCGAGTTTCCATTGTCGGAGCCCCCTGCGTCAGAACCGATTTCGGCGACTGCCCCGGTGAACGGTGGCACGCCTGCGAATGGTGAGGCCACACGCTCGGTGTCTATTAAGGTGGAAATCGAGCAACAGTCGGCCTACCGTCGAGCCATTGAGCTCAAGACGCTGGGGTTGGACTCGGATGCCGCGCGAGAGTTGGCGGGGTTGACCGATCGCTATAGCCGAGACCCCGATATCCTCATGGCGCTTGCGACGATGCTGAACGAGGTGGGTGCCTACCACCATGCGCTCCGACTCGCGAGGGCTAGGTTCCGCGATAAATTGGAGCGAACCGGCGGTGTCATCGACCCGTCGCTGTGGAAGGTGGCCTATCCGACAGGTCTCCTTCCCACGATCAAGGGCCAGGGTGCGAGCGGTGTCGATCCCTATCTGGTGGCGGCGATCATTCGAGAGGAGAGTCAGTACGATTGGCGGGCTGTGTCGCGGGTCGGTGCGATTGGCCTGATGCAGGTGATGCCGGGAACCGCGAATAATGTCGCGCAGCGACTCGGGCTTCCCGCAATCGGACGGGACGACCTCTTCGATCAAGAGACCAATATTCGGATCGGCGTCCACTACGTCGAGCAGTTACTCGAACAGTTTTCCGGGAATGTCGTACACACAATTGCCTCATACAATGCAGGGCCAATGGCTGTCGGAAGCTGGATTGCGCTGCACCGCGGTCGAAGTCAGGATGAATTTGTCGAATTGATCCCCTATCAGGAGACGCGGCAGTATGTGAAGCGCGTACTGCGGAGCTACCGAGAATACCTACGACTAGGCAAAGCCTCCTGATGGCCATTCTTGACAACATTTAGACAAGTTTCTATAGTGCGCCACAACCTGTAGGGGCTTCTTTAGGAGGGAAATGGGGGAATGGCACTTGATCGACTGGACGCGCTCGAAGACCGTATTAGAGACCTGGTGAAACTTGTTCAAGAGCTGAAGAAAAAAAACGTGGCGGCTGAAGAAGAGTTAAAGGTTGTGCGACGTCGACTTGCGGAGAAGGATGATTCGAATCGACGGTGGGAGCAAGAGCGTGTCGATATCAAGTCTCGTATAGAAAAAGTCCTCGGCGACATCGAGTTATTGGAATGCTTTGAAGAACGCAAGGAGGTAGCCCTTGACTAAGACCATTGACGTGGAAATCTATGGCCAACGATACGCGATTCGTGGCGAGGCGGACGAGGGCGATATCCGGCGCCTTGCGAGCTTTGTGGATGGCCAGATGCGCCATCTCGCGGAGGGGATGAATACGACGACCCCCTCCAAACTCGCCGTGCTGACTGCCCTCAATTTGGCCCATCAGCTGTTTGAGCTTGAACGGAAGCGTTCTCAAGGTGAGGCGGATGTCGAGCGGCGAATGACGTCGCTCATGGAGTCGATCGAGGAGCAGGTACCGACCTCGCTCTTTCGCTAGATTCAACTTGCAAAGGACGCCCCCCTTTGTTATCGTAGCCCGTGGGTGTCGGGACGTAGTGGATTTTACGATAGGGAAACGATTAGGTCATACTCGAACCGGTTCAGTGATCCGGGGATATGATGCAGTCACCGCGGAATGGATGTGGGTTCTTGATGCTGGCGAAATTGACGCAGGTAGAATGTGCACAAGGGTTCGTCCACCTCATGTATAACCTCTTGGAGATGTTGGGCAAGTTCATGGAGTTCATGCTGCCGTCAGGGAGTGCGACCTGCAGAGACGGCCAGCGGCTGCTTCCGGTTCGCGCGCTGAATCCTCTCAAGCGGATGAGAGCGTACCGACGCAGATGGACCTCGTGGGATCTGTCCCGCACAGGACGTACTCGTCATCTCAATCCAGCAAGGTGTCCATCTCCGTGGAGTCCGTTCTCGGAGTAAGTCTGTAGACCGCGTTTCGGGCCGTGCTCTTCTATTCCCTCATCTTCCCACTGTGCCCCCCTCTCATTCAGGACCTTCGCTAACCTTGTATTAAAACGAGGCTGAGAAGCAGGATTTTCTCGTCTCGCGACTGTTAAGGGGGTGAGCCCAAATGGAGACTTCAATTTTTGCCTATCTGTTGACAGGACTCGTTGGAGGGTTGCTTGGAATAGGGCTCTTTGAGTTGATCCGTCGCTCATTGGGCGCTACACAGAAGGTTCAGGAAGAGGAACAGTCACGCCAGGTCGTGCAGAACGCTCAGCGTGAGGCTGACAATATTGTCAAAGAAGCCAAGCTGGAAGCGAAAGACCTTGTGCTGCAGTCGAAGGCGGAGCTTGAGAAGGAGCAGAAGGCCAAAATGGCCGAGCTCGCCGTCGCAGAAAAGCGTTTGATCCAGCGAGATGAGGCCATCGAGAAACGGATTAGTGCGGTAGACAAGCGAGATAGTGAGGCCCAGAAGCGAGAGCTGGATCTGGTGAAGCGTGAAGAGAAGCTGGCGGCTAAGGAAGTGGCTTGTACTCGAGTGGAGAAGGAGCACCGTGAGGCGTTAGAACGCGTCGCGGGGATGACGGCTGACGAGGCGAAGAAGCAGCTCATTCTAGAAATGGAAAGCCAGGCGCGGCTTGAGGCCGTTGGGCATGCTAAGCGGACGTTAGAAGAGGCGCGGGAGAATGCGGAACGGGAAGCGCGTGAGATCATTACCTGCTCGATTCAACGGGTGGTGCGTGATTACGTCTCCGAATCCACGATTTCTGTCGTGCCGATTCCGAACGACGCAATGAAGGGGCGGATCATTGGGCGGGAAGGGCGCAACATCCGTGCGATCGAAGCTGCGACCGGGATCGACTTGATCATCGATGAGACGCCTGAAGCCGTCATCGTGTCGGGTTTCGATCCGCTGAGGCGCGAGATCGCCAAGGTCTCGCTCGAACGGTTGATGCATGACGGGCGCATCCATCCGACGCGGATCGAGGAGATCGTCGAGAAAGTCAAAGTCGATATCGATAAGCTCATGTATGACGAGGCCGAGAAGATCATCTTTGAGTTGGGGCTCTCGGATTTTCACCCGGAGTTGATCAAGGTGCTCGGTCGGCTCAAGTATCGGACCAGCTATGGACAAAACAATCTCTATCATTCGCGTGAAGCCGCGTACATTTGTGGCATCATGGCTTCGGAGCTTGGTCTCGACGTGAAGTTGGCAAGGCGGGGCGCGCTCCTGCACGACATCGGAAAAGCCGTCAGTCACGAAGAAGAAGGCCCGCATGCCATGCTGGGGGCTGAGATTGCCAAGAAGTACGGCGAGAGCGAGAAAATTGTGAATGCCATTGCGGGGCACCACGAGCAAGTAGAGCCGATCTGTCCAGAATCTGTCTTGGTTGCTGCGGCTGAAGCGTTGTCTGCGGCCAGGCCTGGGGCGAGACGGGAAGCCTTGGAGACCTATGTGAAGCGGTTGGAGAAACTCGAGTCCCTTGCTACGACGATCAAAGGGGTGCAGAAGGCATACGCTATTCAAGCGGGACGAGAAATTCGTGTCATCGTGCGTCAGGAAGATATTACCGATGCCGAGTCGTTCCAGTTGTCCAGAGATCTGGCAAAGAAAATTGAGCAGGAACTGACCTATCCCGGTACGATTAGAGTGACCGTTATCCGAGAGAGCCGGTATGTGGAGTATGCCAAGTGAAGGTTCTCTTCATCGGCGATATCTTTGGAGAGCCCGGGCGCCGCGCGGTGGCCCGGGCTGTTCCCAAGCTGGTGGTCCAGCGACAAATCGACATCGTTATCGGTAACGGGGAGAACGCGGCCGCCGGGTTTGGTATCACGCCGGAGTTGGCTGAAGAGTTGTTCGACCTCGGCCTCGCGGTCATTACGACCGGGAATCATGCCTGGGATAAAAAGGAAATTCTCGACTACTTTCCCCGAGAGCCACGCCTGCTTCGGCCTGCCAATTATCCGAGTGGTGTGCCGGGGTATGGCAGTGTGGTGGTCGAGTCGGCTGGCGGGGAGCAGCTGGGCGTTCTCCAATTGATGGGGCGGGCGTACATGCCGACTCTGGACTGTCCGTTTCAGGTGGCTAAAAAAGAATTGGCCGTGCTGAAAAAACGAACGGCTGCCGTGATTGTCGATATGCATGCGGAAGCGACGTCGGAAAAAATGGCAATGGGGCACTATCTGGACGGAGAGGTCGTCGCCGTAGTCGGTACCCATACACATGTGCAAACGGCCGACGAGCAGATTCTTCCGAAAGGGACCGCGTATCTGACGGATATCGGGATGACCGGTCCACTCCACTCCGTAATCGGAGTGAAGAAAGAGTTGGCGATCGAAAAGTTTCTCACCGGAATGCCACGGCGCTTTGAAGTGGCCTCGGGACCTTCCGTCTTCTGTGCGGTGCTGCTCGAACTTGATGCGCGTCTTGGGAAGGCCCTGTCGATCGAACGAATTCGCATCATCGATTAAAGGAGACTCACCACGAGCCCTCCCGGCTTTCCTGACCTCTTCTCTCCTGTCGTTCCTCCGAAACGGATGTTCACGGTTTCGGAGTTGACGGGGCTGCTTCGCACCTCAATCGAAGAACAGTTCTCCGACATCTGGCTGGAAGGCGAGCTCTCCAACCTCCGTGCTCCCGGATCGGGACACGTCTATTGCACACTCAAGGACAAGACGAGCCAAATTCGCGCGGTGCTGTTCCGGTCCAGCGCGGTACGGCTTCGCTTTGCCTTGCAAGAGGGAATGAACGTAATCGTGCGGGGGCGGCTCACGGTCTACGAGCTGCGCGGAGAATATCAGATTGTGCTTGATACGGTGGAGCCGAAGGGAATCGGCGCGCTGCAGCTCGCATTTGAACAGTTGAAAGAACGGTTGGCAGCAGAAGGGTTGTTTGATCAGGAGAGAAAGAAGTCGATCCCGGCATTCCCTCGGACTGTGGGTGTCGTCACATCGCTGACCGGAGCAGCCATTCGGGATATCCTAGCTGTTCTTCGGCGCCGCTGGCCGACGCTCCATATTCTTATCGCTCCGGTTCAGGTCCAGGGGGAGAGTGCTGGGCGTCAAATTGCTGAGGCGCTCGCTGCTTTGAACGACTGGGGTTCTGTGGATGTCATCATTGTCGGGCGAGGCGGAGGATCGTTGGAAGACCTCTGGAGTTTCAATGAGGAGATCGTGGTGCGTGCCATTACAGCCTCCCATGCCCCAGTGGTGTCGGCAGTCGGGCATGAAATCGACGTGACGCTTGCCGATTTTGTCGCCGATCTCCGAGCGCCGACGCCGTCGGCGGCAGCTGAGGCTGTAGTCCCGGTATTGACTGAGATCGTGGAACGATTGCGGGAGCTAACGGTCCGTACGGGTCAATTAATGTTTCGGCATTGTGCCTTCGAGCGGCAGCGGCTCGATGCCGGCATGNNGAGGGGTGGCGGACGTACGCTTCCGCCTCCAGGAAGCGGCGCAACGGACAGATGATATGGTGGATCGATTGCGCGAGATGCTCCAACGCCTACTCACGGCTGGGCGTGAACGAGTCCACGAGGTGCAGCGCGACCTATCCGGCCTCAATCCTATTCTCACGATCAAGCAAGGTCTGGCGACAGTTCCGCAATTCTCGAAGCGCCTTGAAGGGCAGATGGGGGTGATATTGGCGCAGCATCGTCACCGGATCCACGCGACGCTGGCGCAGCTCAATACTCTGAGTCCATTGGCGATTCTTGGGCGTGGCTACAGTATTCTTCAAACGGTCCCGGCTGGTCAGATTCTCCATCGAGCGAACGATGTGGAGGTTGGACAGGAGTTGGAGGCTCAATTGGCAATCGGGCGATTGAGTTGCACCGTCACGCATGTGTTTGACGATTTCTCAGTTTAAAATGGTTGTACGGTCGAGTATAATGGGCCTCCACACATATAATAACGAGGCGTGTTGTGGCAACGATGAAATTTGAACAGGCGATGGCGCGGTTGGAAGCCATTGTTGGTGAGCTGGAAAAAAGTGATCTTCCTCTAGACGAATCGCTCAAGATCTTCGAGGAGGGCATTCGCCTCTCAAAGAATTGCCTCAAGATTTTAGAAGAAGCCGAGCATAAAGTAGAAGTGCTCGTGCAAGACAAGAACGGCAAGAAACGAATCCACGCCTATTCCACAGACGGCGAAGCCGATGAACCGTCCTCCGAGGTTTCCTAGTACTGGCTTCTGTCTCCCTCCATGCTTCGATGAGTGGTTTTCCTAGTCTATATGGCCTCCCCCTCTCGTGTTCACAAAGAACGATTGGACCGTGTGCTTGTGGCTCATGGTTTGGTGCCGAGTCGGGAGGCCGCGGCCAGAACGGTCTTGGCGGGCGGAGTTTCGGTTGACGGGGTCATGGTGGATAAGCCTGCGAAGTTGGTGTCGCCGGATGCGCGGATCGAAATCGTGCGGCCTGCGTCTTTTGTCAGTCGAGCGGGTGACAAATTGGCTGCGGCCCTTGATGCCTTTCATATTGACCCGAGAGGGGCAATTGGCCTGGACGTCGGGTGTTCGACCGGCGGGTTCACCGACTGTTTGTTGCAGCGAGGAGCCACCCGCATCTATGCCATCGACGTGGGATATGGACAGTTTGAGTGGAAACTCAGGCAAGATTCGCGTGTTGTCTTGCTCGAACGGACCAACATTCGGTATGTTGACCGTGCTGCGGTTCCTGAGCCGATCGACCTGGCGGTGATCGATGTTTCTTTTATTTCTCTGACGTTGGTATTGCCTGCGGTCGTCTACCTACTCAATAGCGGTGCAATGGTCGTGGCGTTAGTGAAGCCACAGTTTGAAGTCGGTAAGGGGCAGGTGGGACGAGGGGGAATCGTGCGAGATGACACGCAGCGCGAGGCGGTGACTGAAAAGGTCATTGCCTGTGCCGCTCATTTGGGGCTTCAGCTGAAAGGCGTGCTCGATTCTCCCGTGATAGGGCGAAAAGGGAATCGGGAGATTCTTGTTGGTTTTGCACGCGAGATAACAACCTGATCGGGTAGGCGATGGACAGATGATGGCACGGGCTCATAGGCGATGGGGGCATGCATGAAGGTACTCGTGACCGGAGGCGCCGGTTTTGTCGGGTCGCATTTGGTCGATCGTCTCGTCCAGGAAGGGCATGAGGTTGTTGTTGTGGACAATCTGTCCACGGGGAAGCGGCGAAACCTCAATCGCGCCGCTCGTTTCTGCAAGCTAGATATTCAGAGTTGGCGACTTGAACGGGTGTTTCGCAACGAACGGCCCAATATTGTTATGCACCTTGCGGCACAGATGGACGTCCGCAAATCTGTGGAAGATCCAGTCTTCGATGCCCAGGTGAATGTCCTTGGGACGCTGAACGTGCTGCAGCAAGCTGTCAAGCATGGTGTGCGGAAGGTGGTGTTCTCTTCTTCCGGTGGAGCCATCTACGGCGAGCAAGAGATCTATCCTGCCCCCGAGTCCCATGTCACGCGGCCTCTGTCGCCTTACGGCATCAGCAAGCTGTGCGGGGAGCAGTATCTATCCTACTATCAACGAGTGAGCGGGCTTCAAATGGTGAGCCTGCGCTATGCCAATGTCTATGGTCCGCGTCAGGATCCTTATGGAGAGGCCGGTGTGGTTGCAATCTTTATTCAGAAGCTGCTGAATAACGAGCAAGCGATCATCAACGGGAATGGGAGGCAAACGCGAGACTTCGTCTATGTCGAAGATGTCGTTGAGGCAAACCTTGCGGTGATGGGTAAGGAAACGCAAGGGACGTATAATGTCGGAACGGGGAAAGAAACATCAATCAACGATTTGCTCAGGGTTTTAATCACCCACACGAATTCGACATGCAAGGAAGTTCATGGGCCGGCCAAAAATGGCGAACAGGCACGGAGCGTGATTGATTCGAACAAGCTCCGTCAAGAATTGTCCTGGGAGCCAAAAACAGAACTCAGTGAAGGGCTCAAGCGCACCGTCGACTATTTTCGCGAGCGCATGAGCTAGAGTCGCCTGTGCTGTTCAGCGCAGGGGGTAGAGTACGTGTGCCCAGAGCCTTGGTGGGGCTGGGTTAATATCGAGGGACGGTTCCATCCACCTGGGTCGACCAGGCGTCGATTCCCCCCACCAAATTCTTCACATTCGGGAATCCTTGTTGAAGCAAGAAATTCGTCGCATCGGCGCTTCTCATGCCATGGTGGCAGATGGCAATGATCTCCGAGTCGCGGTTTAACCGAGCGAGCGATTGAGGGAGGGTTCCAAGGGGAATTAAGATTGAGCCATCCAGTTTCGCAAGGGAATACTCCCATTCCTCCCTCACATCAACCAGTACTAATTTATCGCCTTTATCAAGGCTTGTTTTAAGTTCCTTTGGGGAAATGGCAAATTCCATTGAGTGACCTCCTTGCTTTAGGACATTATAATATGTGAGGGGTGAAAAGCCTGTCAATGAGCCTGATGGCCCCCTCGGTCTGGTCTTTTCTGAGAAAGAGAGTGGTCAACTGATGAGGTCGCATCCTTATCTTTCTTGAGAGAAGAGGGGGCGAAAATTGTACATTTTTGTCAACATTTTATCTTTATGTGTTCATAGCAACTCAGTTTAGGCATGGAAGAGAACTGGCAAGGGTTAGATTGATAAGCATAAGATCATAAGATATTGATAAATTGTAATAATCATGGGCTTGCATACGTAGTAGGCCCAGAAATTGCTTTGTCATTCTATCAAGAGAGAATGGCAGGGGTCATTGCAGGGCGGAAAGGTTGTCTTACACAATGGTTGCACCCCTTATAAAGAAATCAGCAGGGCAGGTCCTTGTTATCTTGGTTACGGCGGTAAATCAGGAAGAAGCAGTAAGGATTGGCGAAGGAATGGTGAATGCAAAGCTGGCTGCCTGTGCGAATATCATCCCAGGGATTCGATCAATATATCGTTGGAAGGGAAAAGTTGTCAAAGCACAAGAAGTTCTCCTCATATTAAAATCTACCAAACCTCGGTATCGTGCACTCGAAAAAGCGATCAAGGCGATGCATACATATGAGACTCCTGAAATCATCGCGTTGCCAGTTAATGAAGGGCTTGATCGATATATAGGGTGGGTGCGTAGTGAGACCCACCGCTAATTGTGAGTGAAGGGTTTTTTTCATCACCAAAGTGAGGGGTTGACTGAAGCGACCTAGACAGGTACACTCGTTGAGAATTATCTTACTTAGGAAGCGGAGGAGCCCATTCAGCAGGGGGTGAAGGTTATGGGACAAATGAACGGCGCGGAAAATAGCGATGCCTATACCGTCGTAGTCTTTCGTGGCTCAACAGCCAAGCCACTGCGGTTTAGCTTCCCTCGCAAACTTGTCAGTAAGCTATTGATTGTCGGAGCTATTTTCGTCCTAGCCGACATTCTTGTCATCTCGCACTACGTGATTAGAACCGGCGAAGTCTGGGAACTCTCAGCGTTCCGTGCAGAAGCCATGAGTGCACGGGAACAGACAGGAGCTTTTTCTAGCGCCGTCGACGATCTGAAGAAGCGTTTAACGAGCATGAAGGAGGTCAATCAGCGACTTCGTGTCATGTTGGGAATCGAGGCTCCGAAAACAGGGGATATGGCTAATGGTCGAGGCGGTGTGGATGTTCCCCTTCCCGATGGCAATACTCTTCCTGCCTCTGAGAAGATCCCCAAGAGTGAAGCTGGGGCTCAGCACGTCAGTTCAGTGGAAACCAGTCAGAGTATTCTGACTGGTCAAGCGAGCCTATCTGCCGGTTCGAGCGGCCTCACTGAGCAGGAGATGATTGCTTCAATCAAGGATGGTATAGATTGGCTGTCGAAAGAAGCTGCGATCCAGGAACAATCGCTTCAAGAGTTGTCTTTGGCCGCCGAGCAAAAATCTTCTCGTTGGTCAGCAACCCCATCCATTTGGCCGGTGAAGGGGTGGGTGACCTCTGGGTTCGGGCCGAGGGTTTCCCCATTCACGGAAAAGCCCGCTTGGCATGACGGGTTGGATATTGGAGCTGCTGCCAATGCGCCAGTTCAGGCTCCGGCTCAAGGGCGAGTCACAGCAGTCGGCTTCGATCCTAAGCTGGGAAATCTCGTGAAAGTTGACCATGGGTTCGGTATTGAAACCCTCTATGGCCACCTAGCCAAGGCATTAGTCAAAGAGGGGCAGCGCGTGAAGCGTGGAGAGGTCGTTGGCTTAGTCGGGAGCACCGGACTAGCCACGGGGCCCCACTTGCACTACATGGTCAAGGTTCATGGCCAGGCGCTTGACCCGGTAAAATACATCCTCGAATAGCTCGTTAGGGTTCCCCCTTCGCTTACCGGCCTCGTCATCAACCGATCGATTCATGACGAGGCCACACTGATCTCACCTCTCCCATCCACCAACGACATCGAATCGACTTAATTCCTATGCTATAATGCCGCGCCATTACGCGCGGTAAAGATCATGCCATTACTCGATCTATGACAGATATTGAGATCAACCGATCAGTGAAGGCGCGTCCAATTCAGGATGTTGCTGATCAGCTTGGCATTCAGGCCAGCGAGCTGCTTCCCTACGGAAAGCTGAAGACGAAGGTTTCGCTTGACGTACTTGAGCGGCTTCATGCTGCACCACTCGGCAGGTATGTACTCGTGACCGCCATCAATCCGACACCGCTTGGGGAAGGCAAGACGACAACTTCCATCGGGCTTGCCATGGGCCTTTCCCGCCTCGGCCAACGAACGGCCGTCACGCTTCGGCAGCCTTCGTTGGGGCCGGTGTTTGGAATCAAAGGCGGAGGAACAGGGGGAGGGCGGGCGCAAGTCCTTCCGATGGAAGAGATCAACCTCCATTTGACCGGCGACGCCCACGCGGTATCTGCCAGTCACAATCTCTTGTCAGCATTTGTTGATAATCACCTGTTTCATGGGAATGCGCTTCGGGTGGATCCGAATCGGATCACCTGGCCACGGACGTTGGGAGTCAGCGATCGGGCGTTACGGCAGATCTCGCTGGGAGAGGGGACAGCGGGTCGCACGGGCCAGTTTGTGATCACGGAAGCTTCCGAAGTCATGGCGATGCTCGCTTTGGCATCAAGTCAAGCCGACCTGCGCCGCAGGCTTGGGCAGATCATCGTTGGGTTTACAACGGATGGTAACCCAGTGCGGGCAGAAGAGTTTCAATGTGCCGGGTCCATGGCAGTTTTGCTTAGAGAAGCGTTGTTGCCGAACTTGGTTCAGACGCTGGAGGGAACCGCGGCGTTCGTGCATACGGGTCCGTTCGGTAATATCGCCCACGGGAATTGTTCGATTCTTTCCGATGCCATAGCATTGCGTTGTGCGGACTATGTCGTCACGGAGGCTGGATTCGGGAGTGATCTCGGGGCCGAGAAGTTTTTCAACATCAAGTGCCGCCTCTCAGGTTTCAAGCCAGTGGCGGCCGTGGTGGTAGCTACGCTTCGAGCACTCAAGCTTCACGGTGGCGGAGGAGCGGTCAAGGTTGGAACCCCGCTTCCGGCAGGGCTTACCGGGCCTAATCAGGAGGCATTAGTAAAAGGCTTTGCGAACTTGGAGCAGCACATTGCAAACGTGAAAGCCCATGGGGTGCCCGTGGTGGTGGCGGTCAATGCGTTCATCGATGATCCGGTGGCTGAGCTGGAATGGGTGCGAGAGCGGTCCCGAGAGGTTGGTGCGGTGGATGCCGCGGTCTCAACCCATTGGGCCGATGGCGGCAAAGGGGCTGAAGATTTAGCGAGGGCGGTGGTCAGAGCCACAAAGGAAACGTCTACGTTCAGGTATTTATATGACGTCGCCTGGCCGATCAAGAAGAAAATCCAGACCATTGCCACGCAAATGTATGGGGCCTCGGCCGTGTCGTTCGACGCAGGAGCCGAACGAGACATTGAGTTGGCGCAGCAGCTCGGACTTGATCAGCTGCCCATCTGCATGGCGAAGACGCCGTTATCGCTGTCGCACGATCCGGCATTGAAAGGACGCCCGTCCGGGTTTACGCTGCCGATCAAGGAGGTGCGAATACTCGCAGGGGCTGGATTTCTCACAGCGGTCTGTTCAGGCATTCAACTCATGCCGGGGTTGCCCAAGAAGCCAGCAGGGGAACGCATTGGAATCGATCCAGGCACGGGCGAGATTGTGGGGCTGTCCTGAAGGTTAGCGCTGCTTAAGATAGCGGAAGAATTCTGAGTCTGGACTCACCACCAGGGTGGACTTGTCTTTGAAGGTTTTCTTGTAGGCTTCCATCGAGCGAGTAAATTCAAAAAAATGAGGATCCTGCCGGTAGGCGTCAGCATAGACCTTAAAGGCCTTCGCATCCCCCGCACCACGAAGTTCCTCCGATTCCTTGTACGCCTGAGCTAGAATAATCTCGCGATCCTTTTCCGCCTCTGAACGGATTTTCTGTGCTTCCTCAGCGCCTTCCGCACGGTATTGCTTCGCCTGTCGTTCCCGCTCAGCTTGCATTCGGGCGAACACGGCCTTCTCGTTTTGCTCAGGAAGGTCGGCGCGTTTGATTCTCACGTCCTGAATCTCGATCCCATACGCGGACGCCTTCTCATTCGACCGCTGGGTCACGATTTTCATGAGATCGGCGCGGTGATCCGCGACGATCTCCAGAAGGTCATGGCGCCCGAGTTCGACCCGGAGTTCAGAATAGATAATATCGTTGAGCCGTTGCAGCGCTCCCCGTTGGGTTTGAAAGTTCTGATAGACCTTGAGGGGGTCGACAATCCGCCATTTGGCGTAGTTGTCAAGAAGGAGGGTCTTCTTGTCTTGTGTGATCACATCTTGCGCATCTGAGTCGTAATCCAGCAGGCGCTTATCGAAATAGGTGACCTCTTGAATAAACGGCACTTTCACATAGAGCCCCGGCTCCGTGAGATTGCGAACAGGCTTCCCGAGTTGGACCACGATCGCATTCTGGGTGATGTCCACGGTGAAGAGCGGTGAGGCCCCCAGAAAAAACAACCCGATGATGACCACCACGAGTGCAATGATGAACCCCTGCTTGTTCATGGTTTCTGGTCCTCAACGGCTGTGCCGGTCCTGGGTTTGAGACGCTCGAGCGGAAGGTAAGGCAGCACACGATCAGCTGTCTTGCCATCAATGATGATTTTCTCGATGTTCGGGAGGATTTCTTCCATTGTTTCGATATAGATCCGCTTGCTGATGATGTCTTTGGCTTGATTGTATTCTTTCAGGGTCGCTAGAAAACGGTTGGCCTCACCCTGGGCGCGATTCAGTCGCGCCTGGGCGTTGCCTTTGGCCTGGTTCACCACCTGAGCGGCTTCACCTTGGGCTTTGGGGAGAATATCGTTGCGATAGCTCTGAGATTGGTTGATCAGTTTCTCTCGATCTTCCTTCGCATTCGTCACATCCTTGAACGCAGCCGCCACGGCCTCGGGAGGACTGACGTCCTGGAGTTGGATGGCTGCGACCTGGACGCCGCCCTGATACTGGTCGAGAAGGGATTGCAGGAGTATCTGGGTGTCCTGCTGGATCTGGGCTTTGCCGGTCGTCAACGCCTCGTCGATCTTGCCCTTACCAACCACTTCCCGCATTGAGGCCTCGGCAGCTTTGCCGATCGTCTCATTGATTTCTGCGACGTTAAAGAGATAGTTCGCAGACTCTTTAATCTTGTATTGCACGATGAATTCGATGGCCAGGATGTTCATGTCGCCGGTGAGCATCAGGGCTTCTTGCGCCAGCATTTGCTGGCGGCCTTGCCGATCTGTCCGGAAGCCTACCTCGATACGGTGGAGCTTTTGGACTTTCGGCTGCAGGACGGTTTCGACGAAGGGGATTTTCCCGTGGGGGCCAGGTCCCACGGTTCGGACAGGGGCGCCAAATCGTTTGACGACGCCTTCCTCATCCGGGGCGACGATAAACGCGCTCTGCCAGGCCAGAAAGACGAGCAACCCCGCCAACGCGATGTTTCTGAAACCGCTTGAGGGCATCAGATTCTTGAATGAGGGCATCAGATTCTTGAATTGCGATTGGGCCTGCCTGAGGGCATCCTCAAGCGGGTCGCGCTTCTTACTCCAAGGATCTTCTTTGGGGTCCCAGACCATGTGAGGTATTCGTCCGAAGATAATGGCGGAGGAACTCTATCACGTCACCTTAGCAGACTGTCAGAAGCTTACGCAATCACGATATTCTCCCGTTGATCCATCATAAATTCTTGATGTATAAGAAAGCATGCCTATGCTGTCGGGGAAAAATCGAGCTAAAACAGCTGAACTGTGCCACGCGCTTGCAGATGAGACGCGACTGGACATTCTCGATCGGCTCAAGGAGGGCGAGCGTTGCGTGTATGAACTGACCGAGGCCCTTCAGACCGGGCAGTCACGTCTCTCTTTTCACCTGAAAGTGCTCAAGGATGCAGGCTTGATTCACGATCGTTCAGAAGGCCGCTGGATCTATTACGCAATCAATGCTGATGCCGTCGAGGAGCTTGGGGATCTTAAGGCATCGCTCAAGACCGTGAGGAGGACGGTTCGGCCAAGTCCGCACTGTTAACTTTTTTTGTATGATTGATCAATAAATCTTGATGAGTTATTCAGGAGGTTCATGAGGACGACGCTGACGGATGCGCCACCAGTAGTCGAGAAGCAACTGAATCCCTTTGAGCGTTATCTGACCGTCTGGGTCGCGCTCTGTATGGTCGCGGGCGTAGTGCTCGGACAGGTCGTCCCGGGCCTTGTCCATACATTGCGGACGATGGAGTTCGGTCAAGGCAGCCATATCAATCTGCCGATCGCCGTGCTCATCTGGCTGATGATCGTGCCGATGATGATGAAGGTCGATTTCGCCTCGATTCTCCACGTCGGGGCGCGGCCGGCCGGACTCGTCATTACGCTGTTCGTCAATTGGGTGGTCAAACCGTTTTCGATGGCGTTCTTCCGCGTCGTGTTTGCCGCGTGGAGCACGCCGGCCGAAGCCGATCAGTACATCGCAGGGGCGATCATCCTGGCCGCAGCCCCTTGCACCGCGATGGTGTTTGTCTAGAGCTATCTGACGGACGGGGATCCTGCCTATACGTTGGTCCAGGTGTCCGTAAACAATTTGATCATGCTCGTGCTGTTTGCGCCGATTGTCGGCCTGCTGGTGAGCGGCGCCTCGTCGTTGTCCATTCCCTTCGACGTCTTGCTGTATTCGGTCCTGGCCTTCATCGTGATTCCGCTGGCAATTGGTTGGGGACTCCGGGCCTGGCTCGTGCAGCAACAGGGTCAGCGATGGGTGGAAGACGTGCTGTTACCGCGATTTGCCTCGGTCACCATCGCGGCCCTGCTCCTCACCTTGGTCTGCATCTTTGCCTTCCAGGCTCAGAACATCATGGGCAAGACCGTTCATGTGGTGTTGATCGCGGTGCCCATTCTGCTCCAGGTCTATGTGAATGCCGCTTTGGCCTATGGGCTCATGCATCGGTTTCGTGTGCCCCATGCGATCGCGGCGCCGGGCGCGTTGATCGGGGCCAGCAACTTTTTCGAATTGGCGGTGGCGACGGCCATTGCGCTGTTCGGTGTCGAATCCGGAGCGGCATTGGCGACCGTGGTGGGGGTATTCGTGGAGGTGCCGGTCATGTTGTCGGTCTGTGGGATTTGCAATCGGACCAGGGATTGGTTTAGGCGCGAGGCGGTCGTATGAAGCCGCGAGTCTTATTCCTCTGCACCGGCAACTCGGCTCGGAGTTAAATGGCGGAAGGCTGGTTGCGGCATCTGGCGGGCGATCGCTATGATGTGTGCAGTGCTGGCACGCAACCAGTCGGTCTGAACCCCGGATCGGTCGAGGCCATGGCCGAGGTCGGGATCGACATCGCACATCACCGATCCAAGCACGTCGCCGAGTATGCGACGCAGCCCATTGATTATGTGATCACGGTGTGCAATCGCGCCAAAGAGAGTTGCCCTCGTTGGTCAGGAGCCGTTCGACTCATCCATTGGAGTTTCGACGATCCGGCAGCCGTCACAGAGTCCGCCGAACAACGGCGACAAATATTCCGACGAGTCCGAGACGAGATTGCTGCGGCCATTCGCGAGTTCCTGGCCTCGGGTCCGGCATGATCCACCTTACAGCGTTACTCCAGTCATATGAGAGCGACAGATTCGGATCGATCTCATCGTGCCTGTTCTGCCCAGCAACGACGAACATCCCCCTAGAGAACTCTGGTGAGGATGAGGTAAGCGATACAAGCGAGGAGAGCCGATGCTGGCAGCGTCACCACCCAAGCCAAGACCATGCCGCGAACCGTTGTCCAGCGCACGGTGTTCAGGCCTTTGAGGAGGCCGATTCCGATAATGGCCGAGCTGCTGATGTGGGTGGTCGACACGGGTAGCCCCAGTGTTCCCGAGAAGAGGACAAGTAAAGACGTGGTCAGGTTTGCGGATAACCCCTCGCTATGGTCCATACGCGTGATTTTTCCGGCAAGTACTTCAGTGACGCGCAGTCCTCCAAAGTAACTGCCCAGTCCCATCGCCAGGGCGACCCCTCCGAAGGCGGCAAGCTGGGAAGAGGTGCTGGGCCATGCGGCAGTCGCACTGCCGAGCAGAAGCATCGCCACGATCTTCGGCGCGTCGTTCGTGCCGCGGGCAAACGACGCCAGGCCGCTGGAGATCCAGTGAATCGTATCGAGTCCCACGACCAGCCCCTGCAAGCCGGCGCGGTCGCATTGCGACGGTACTGCCATGACCGGCGAGCCGAAGCTCGTGGTCTGAAACAGCGTTCTGGTGCCGCCGTGCGCATCAATGGACACTAACGCCCGCGAGGCCGGCATCACGCACACACAAGCTCCTTCCCATCGTGCGGCAAGCAGACGCACGGCGGGATGAACGATGAAAGAGACGATGAGGGCGAGGAACGGACTGAGCAACAACGGAAGGNNGGTCAAGACAGCCAGGGTGGCGGCCGGTTCGATGATCGTGCCGGACTGGAGGAGGCCATGGCTAAACGTATTGACCATCGCACGTGCAACAAAAGCAGCCACAGCTGCGCCGATCATTGTCCAGGCAGTGCCCCAGGCGATAGCCGACCGATGATCGGTGACCCCGCTGCCAACTAAGGTTGCGATCGCTTTCGAGACGTCGTTGGCTCCATTTGCGAAGGCGAGAGCGAACACGAGAGCGAAGGCGAGCAGGGGGATGTCCATCGTAGCCCTTAGGAGGTGACGGATCCGCCACAAGACGAACCGGCCCCGGCGGTACAGCCGTAGCAATGGTTGCGCGTCATGATCTGGCGGTGATTGAGTTGAACCGGATCAAAGTCGCGGATATGGGCGGGCGCACCATGGTCCACCGGCAGATCGAGCATCTGGTTGAAGTCGCAGTCGTAGAGGGTGCCATCCCAACTCACTGAGATCGTATAGCGGCACATGACGCCGGCCGCGGCAGTGGGATTGAAGGCGTTGGCCAATCGCTCCATATACTGCTCGTAGTTGCCGCTCTCCA
This sequence comes from Nitrospira sp., assembly GCA_003135435.1. GTDB lineage: Bacteria > Nitrospirota > Nitrospiria > Nitrospirales > Nitrospiraceae > Palsa-1315. The sequence goes on from PLBR01000164.1 coordinate 35,442, forward strand.
GGAGAAACTCAAGAAACCGGCTGATCGGCATGTTGGTGATTGTATAGAGGTGGTTGAATTCGACTCCATGGCGAGCCCGGAGTTCTTTTCGAAACTGCGCTTCGATCGCCTCTTGCTTGGGAGGGAGAAAGGCTCCTACCGGATTGCAGACCAGGTTCAAGGCGAGGCCGCTATCGGGACGGCCATACCCGAGTTTATTCAAGAGTTGCAGAGCCTCGACGGATTTCTCAAAGACTCCTTCGCCTCGCTGCGCATCGGTCTGGCTGGCGCGGTAATAGGGCAGCGACGCGACGATTTCCACACGATGCACGGCGAGGAACTCTGCCAAGTCCGCTTGGGACGGGAGGAGCAACACAGACAAGTTGCATCGATCCATCACGTGGCGACCCAGTGCCCGGCTCTGTTCAACCAGCCAGCGAAAGTTGGGGTTGAGTTCCGGTGCTCCACCCGTGATATCGACCGTCGGAATATCGGTCTTAGCGAGAGCCCGGATGCACTGCTCTGCCGTTTCTTTGGACATGCTTTCCGTCCGGTCAGGCCCTGCATCGACATGACAGTGCCGACAGGTCTGATTGCAGAGCTTGCCGACATTGATCTGAAAGACTGTGATCCCGGTGGCGTGAAGCGGGAGCAGGCCGATGTGATCGAGTTGCGTCTCGAAGGAGGGGCAGCTCGTGGTCCTCCCGAGCATCTTCAATTGCTCCGTTGGGGAAGCGAGGGGGCTATGTTGCCCCAGCAGGGTAAGCGCCATACGATCCTTTTACTGAATGGTGAGACCGATCTGGGAGTCGGTCACCCGATTAGCGTGCGTGCCCGATGTTTACTAAAGCTGTTTCTGGAAACCGCAACTCACAGCAGCCGAAATCCAAGGCCTGTCCTTGCCTGTTTGCCAGGGCTCGTTGGATCGCGGGAGAAACTCTGTAACAAACCTGTTTGCCGTCCCGATGCCCCTCGACCAGGCCCGAGTCTCGAAGAATACGGAGATGATGGGAGGCATGGGGTTGAGAGCACTTTAATTCCTGCACAAGATCCGTCACGCATTTTTCACCGATGAGCAAGGATTCCAAGATACGCAGCCGCGTTTCGTCGCCCAAGGTCTTAAGAACTGTGGCGCATTGGCGCGGAGTCAGCATGTTGGTGCTCAGGGGGGCCTTCATCAGCAGCAGCTCCCCTCGTCGGGGGAGCCGGTGACAGCGTCACCGCTGACGTGCTGGCCCGCGCGATTGATGATCGCGAAATGAGGAATGTAGCCGTCGGCTTCTAATACTTGTAGTGTTTTGGAACAGATCTCCAACGGTTCGCCTCGGCGATACACATGGTGATCGTCATCGGCGGCTTCGACGAACGGTCCGGCGAGCATGGCGAAATGCCCTTGCCAGAGGCAGGGGGCATTTGTCGGATAGACCGCGGTCCATCGGCCATCGGCTCGATCCAGCCACAGGGGGGAGGAGGACAGGATAAAGTGAGCAGCCAACGGAGCCTGGCTCAACAGGCACACAGTGTCCGGCGTGATTGGCTGGGGAATGCCTCGAAGATAGGTCGTGCCCAGTTCATCGACCACTCGGCTGAACGGCCCGCGGAGCGTGGCATAACGAACGGCCGACTGAGGCGCGCCAGCGGGAAGTTTATATCCCGTCAACGTGACGGAGAAGAAGTGAATGCTGTCGATCACCTGCCAGGGCGAGGACTTGAGCAGATGAATGCCCAGGAAGCCGGCTCCCACCATCCCTGCGATATAGTTGGTGAGTGTCAGCGCCCCGGAGAGGCAGTCGCCCCACTTTTCAGCGTCATGCACCAAGTACTGCGGAACGGGCTGATCGGCCACGATATCGGAGATCGTAAATCGCCCGCCAGGTTTGGCCACTCGAACCATTTCCCTGAAGACCTTCCGTTTATCCGGTGCCAGGTTGATCACGCAGTTGGAGATGATGAGATCCACGGCGCCATCGATCACCGGTATCGCGTCCGCCATCCCTTTGCGAAATTCGACGTTGGAGGAGGTGTACCCAAGATTGGCTGCGACGATGGGGGCATTCTTTCGGGCGATGGCCAGCATCGTGTCAGTCATGTCGATCCCGATGACATGACCTGTGGGACCGACGAGCCGGGAGGCTTCAAAACAATCGATGCCGCCACCTGAACCGATATCCAGCACGGTTTCCCCAGGAGAGACGGTCTTTAACCCGGCTGGCGTCCCGCAACCATACGAAACCTTGAGGACTTCTTCCGGGATGAAGGACTGGAGATTGGCCATGTCGTAACTGGTCGGGCAACACATCTGCTCGCCCGTTGACGCAGCCCGAGCATAGCGATCGCTGACCTTTTGGGTAATCTCATCTATTGGCACAGCGTCCTCACGGTCGAATGAAAATATGCAGCCCTCTCCATGTATCAACTTTTGTGACGGTTCGTCAACTCCGTTTTCCGCTAACAGGTTATGGGAAAACGATGCCGGCCTGCCGGAAATCCAATGGTCCGCAGGTCTGGGACAACAGTCTATGACCTTGCAGGATAGCCCGCGAGACAGGCGAGACAGGCGGGACTGGCGAGAAAGGCGAGACGTGGATAGAGCGGATATCCGCCTTGTCTCGCTCATCCTGCTCGTCTCGTCCGTCGCGCGCTTGAGATACTGGCGGACCTTTTCAGCATCCTGCGGGGTTCTCCGTCACGCGTAGGCGGGGGAGCAAGACCACCTGCACGGACCCAATGTTGGGGTATGGCCAATCCTGAGTCGCTGGGATCGAGCCTATCTTACAGTCTCGATAGGCACACAGGGATCGCTGTCGAGGCGACCTCTTGTGACGGCCCTCGTTCCCTGGAACAGGTCGCGCGTGAACCAGAGCTGTGCCGAGGTAGAAGGCCGATCACTTTCGCCCGCGCGACTGACCCTATCGATTCCGAGAAGCACCACGCGCCTGCGTGTGCCAGAGCCACCAATAGACGGTGGCATTGAGGACGACCACCACTGTGCCCAACAGCAACTGAAGGTTTCGTGTCAGGTCCCCAGGGTAGAGCATCGGCAGCAGGTAGCGTGCCGTGAAATCGTGTTCATCGCCGACCTCGCTACCCTGCGCGCGCAACCAATTCTCCAGCGGCGTGAGCGGGCAGATCCGGCCGGTGAATTCGACAACCGCGCCCCACACAGTTGCCGGCAGGTGCAGCCACGCGATCCATCGCCACCTCAGCACAAGCAGCCCGCCGCACAGGACGAAGACCACGAAAGCCAGATGAACAATCAGAACCAGATCGGCCAGGAGTGGGTGCATCATCACACTCAGTTAGAACAACAAAGAGGGATCGGTCGGTTTCGGATAGGTCAGCACTCCCTTCTCGAAATGGGCAAATGACGTGAGGACGTGCAGGGTGGCTTTCTCGGGAGACATGATATGCCGGATGTCCCAGTCACGGCTTACCAGCGCATCGGCAATCAACGACCGATGGCAGCGCCACGGCACCGCTTCCGCGCACATGATGGCTGTCGGCTGCAATCGGCTTTCAGCCATCAGCTCTTCTAATGCTTTCAAGAATTCGTCCGTCTGCATATAGTCGGCGTACCCGCGAAAACTGGCATTGCGCCATCCGTCGTTTAAGGAATCCTTCTTCGGCTTTCGTAAGCCGCCCAACTCCGCCAGGTGGCGATACCGGAGCCCGGCATCGCGCAACGACTGGGCCAGCGTATCCCTATTGAACTGCGGATTGTAGCGGGATCGAGGAACGGTGCGGACATCGACGAGATGACTGATCTGATGGGCGCGCAACAAGCCGATGAATTCATCGATCGGTCTCGTCGAATGGCCGAGCGTCCAGAGGGATACAGACATGTCCAGTTGATTGTGGCACAGCGAAGGGGCAATCTCTACGAGCGGAGCCCCGCAGTATAACCGAGCGAGACTGGCTGGACGGCGAGACGGGCGAGGGTTGATCTGGTTCATCTGGTTCATCTGGTCTGTCTTGTTCATCTGGTGAGTCTCGCTCAACCAAACAAACCAAACAGACCAAATAAACAAGAGAGACCAACCGATTCTCGTGCTTCTCGCCACCTAGTCTGGAGGGACTGTTGCGGGATTCAGTTCCAGTAAGCGGTGGTGGCCGTTGGACACATGTTCGATTGTGAAGAGGCGCTCGCCAACGTGGATGGTGGCCGCCATCACGCTGCCGTTGATAAAAAAAGTAAAGTCCCCGTGAGGGGTGTGCTTGAGGAGCCCGCGTATGACGGCTGTGTCGTTGATCCGGGAGATGGTGGAGGTGATATCCAACTCATACCGGGTGCCGTCGAAGAGTTCAATGGAGACAGGAGGATGTGGCCTGGCGGCAGCATCTTTCAAGGTCAGAAGCGACTGGGGGCTCAAGGCGATGGCTCGGTCGCGGAGGACCCAGGGCTTTCGTGGGACGGGTGCTTGATCGGACACGCTCTGCCACACACTCAAGGGCAGAGGAGGCTCATCGGCCCACACAGGAAAAGAAAACACATAACCGAGTAGCACGGCAAGGAGCAGACGCCGGTATGGCAAGCGGTCTGGCCTGTGGCACGCGAAAGCCATCAGAGGATGCTGGCCTGCTGAGCCCATATCGTCAGTTCTCCCGCATTTTCCAGGACGTCCACCGGGACTTCGTAATAGGTGGTGAGTGTCTGTTTGGCGCTGGGTCTGAATGGTTTCATCCCGCGCTCGCGATACCGTGGCGCCGTGGTTGCATTCGTCTTGAAATAGAGCCGGCCCTTATGGACGATGCCGAAGAACACCCTACCACAGTACAGCCCGTCCCCACCGAACATGGCGCGGCAGGTCACGCCGTGCAGATCGCTGAGTTGATCCAGCACGAAGTCCTTGAATCCGTCGTGCTTCGGCGCCACGATAGTCTCACAGAGGTTTGCGCGCCGCGACCATTCGGACGGCGAGGGGGAAGGTGATTCTGTTGCCACGCTGGTATTGGGTCACAGCCTGGGTGATGAGGCGCCTCACCTCTTGTATTTGGGGCGCCGAGAGTTTTGCCATGAGATTCTGAATCGGTGCCGCGATTTCCATGAGGCTCGTGTAGTACTCATCGGCTGACGCATACGACCATTCCGCGAGAAATTCCTGCTCTGTTACATCGATCAATCCGTCTTGTTGCATCATTCCGACAAGATCGCCAGGCTTGGCGAGGCGAAAGATGCCGGGTGCGGTGGGGTCGGGCGGCGGCAGTTCGACCACCTTCTTAATCGCCTCCATCGAGAGGCCGATCGAGGGATTCTTGTCGGGCGAAGACCAGACAGCCGCCGCGACCCAGCCTCCGGGCCTTAGCACGCGTGCGATTTCAGCGGTGGCCTTCGGAATCTCTGGCAAAAACATCAAGCAGAACCGGCTGGTCACTGCATCGAAGGAGTTCGCCTCAAACGGGAGGGTCGTCGCGTCGCCCGTACGGAACGTCACATTCGCCAGTTCCAGCGCCGTGGCCTTGCGTCGCGCGACGGCGAGCATCTGCTCGGCAAGATCCAGCCCGGTCACGCTTCCGCTCGACCCAACGGTGCGTGCGCCAAGGAGTGCGGGATAGCCGGTGCCCGAACCCAGGTCGAGCACCTGCATGCCCGATCGGAGTCGAGCATCGGCCACGAGCCGGTGATTGAGAAACGCCATCTGCTCGTCGAAGAATCGATCCCACTTCTCCCAGCCGCCGGCGACGCGGTTCCAGTCCTTCCGTTGGCCTTCGATGATTTCCTGAGAATATTGCTGGTTCATGTCATTCCTTTCCGCGTGGTGTCGGAACGAGCGTCGGCGAAGCGTCAGCCGCCGCTCAAGGCGCAGACGATATGAATATGATCATCGGGTCGAACCGGCGCGGCGAGATGTTGTGCCTGTTCTCCATTCACAAAGATTCTGATGTGCGGTCTGATCGTATCCTGTTCCGTGATGATACGGAATCGGATGCCAGGATACTGGCGGTCGAGGGTCACAAGCATTTCCTCCAGGGAGGTGCCGTCTGCCAAAACCTCACCCTGCCCGGCTGTGTAGGAGCGTAGCGGTGTGGGAATCGACACGTTCATCGTCCAAGTTCCGCGACCTCTACGGAGTAGATCTCCGGCAGATGGCGGGCAATGCAGACCCACGTCGATCCCTCCGTCCGGCTCGCCCAGACCTCGCCGCTGGTCGTGCCGAGGTAGAGGCCGACCGGCTTATGCGCATCCGCCGTCATCGCCTGCCGTTTCACCGTCCACCAGGCATTCATGCGTGGAAAACCTTTGTCCTGTCTCGCCCAGGTCTTGCCGCCATTGCGCGTGACGTAGGCCGCGGGTTTACCCCCCGGACTCACGCGTGGCCACACCGTCGAGCCGTCCATCGGGAACACCCAGGCACTATCGGAATCGCACGGGTGCAGAACCATCGGAAAGCCAATGTCGCCGACGTTCTTCGGCATATTCTTGCCGATGCGAATCCATCGGCCCTCAGATCGGTCCATCCTGTAAATTCCGCAGTGATTCTGTTGGTACAACCGGTCCGGATTGCTCGGACAGAGGCGCACGCAATGGGGGTCGTGGAAGGTGATTGTGGCCGCGTCGAACCCCTCCACCACTTCAAGCCCTTGCACGATGGTCTCCCAGGTTCTGCCGCCATCGACCGATTCGTGCACACCGCCTCCAGACATGGCGAAGTAAAGGTGCCCGGGGTTGCATGGGTCGACAAGGATCGAGTGCAGTTTCGGTCCATCCGGGGTGCCGTCCTGCACGGTGCCCATCCACTCGCGGTACCGCGGATCGTCGTTGATGTACGAAAACGGTCTCCACGTGACGCCACCGTCGTTGGAGTGGAAGAGTCCTTGCGGCGAGGTACCGGCGTACCATGTGCCTGGTTGGCTCATGTGCCCTGGCGTCAACCAGAAGACATGATCGACGACGCGTCCTTGCTGTCCCTCGGGGACCTTGAGGAAAGCCGGCGGCTTCGTCGCCTCCTTCCAGGTCTTGCCGAAATCAGTAGAACGAAAGACGGTCGGTCCTAAATGGCCGGTGCGTGCCGCCAAAAGTATCGTGCGCCGGTTGCGTGGGTCCAGCACCAGATGATGCACGATCTGGCCCAGGAACATTGGCGCGGACAATTTCCACGTGCGGCGGGTGCGATCGCCGCGTAGTATGAACGCACCCTTGCGTGTCCCGATCAATAGCGCTACAGAGCCGGTGGCAGGTTGAGGCGAAGTGGCCTTCCTCGATCGCGGCATCGGAGCCCTCCCTTGTGACGGGTTACTTGATCGTCTGCAATGTGTCGCGTAGTTCCTTCAACTCGGCGGCAAGGAGATCAAGATGCAGGTCGCGTTGGGGTTGATCGTCTTTGAATTTCCTTAGCCGCTTGAAAATCGCCGTCAATTCCTTCTTGTGCGTCACGGCCAGGTCATACGCCGGTGTCTTGGCCTGCGTGTCCGTCACACCACAAAACGCATCACTGAGCGCATGGAACTGATTGTGCAAATCATCGAAGGCGGTATCGACGCCCTTGCCGCCTTTGGCCTTGCTCGCAGTGGCTTCCATCATATTGGCGAGGTTGATCATCGTTTCAACGCCGCTGGCGCCTTTGGCCTGCGTCGCGTAGTCCCCCGCGCGTGGATAGAACAGATAGCTGCAGCCGCTGAGTCCCGTCAATATAAGTGCTAATGCCAGGTATCTAATGGTTCGTTGCATAGAGGCCTCTTTCGGTGAAGGTGTTGAGTCCATAGTCAAGCATGTTGCCCGGGTGAGGTCAACCTCGTTGGCGGCCAACCCGCCGAACATCCTCTTATCAATCATGGCGCGCTGTCCCTTGAGGAGTGCGCGTACATGGCGCCAGCCGTTCATCATAGGCCATAGGATGGTCCCTTGTGCGAGACGTCGACGGTCCGGCGTTGATCGCCGCATTCACGTGCATTGATGAGACGGCTGAAAGGCCGGTTACCCCATCGTATAGAAGAACTCTTCTTTTATGATCTTTCCGTTTTGCACGGTGAACAGGCCCATTTCTTCCATAGTAAAGCGCTTTCCCATGTGCTTGGGCGTGACGTCATACTTGAATCGCACGATGAAGCGGTCGCCATGAGGGAACGGTCCTTCAGCTACGCCCTCATGGACTTCGTGGTTATCTACCCACCATTGATTCTTGCCTTTGATCTTCGCGATCCCCCTCTGGATCTGTTCCATACCCGGCATGGCGACGGGTTCGACGCTCTCAATATCCGGCGAATACAACCGATTGATCGCCTCCTGATTCTTGCCCTGCTGGCACAAGGCGACCAGTTCCTTGCCGATTTCCATTGTCGTCATGATGCCTCCTCCTCTTTCAGTGGTGATGATGGCCTATCCGTTCTGATCTCGACGCCTACACGTTGACTGTGACGGTCTTGATCGCCGCGTTCACTTTGGCCGTCATCTCTGGAGACAGTGATTCCATCTGATGGCACTGCTTCACATGCATGCCCCTAACTGCAGCACCTCTGTTTCCGTCTCGGCCCGCACGTGGAATGCGCAGCCGGCTGAGGCGTTAACATCTAGCAGGATGCTGAAAAAGTCCGCCAGCAGCGTTCTCGCATCGTTCAGACCCTCAACGGGGACCCGGCCGNNTATTCGTCGCACCGTGCGCCCCAGAGGGTGCGCCTCGGGCCTTCATTCGCTGCGGCCTTGCTGGACGGCATTTTTGAGCATCCTGCGGGAGTGTTCTCCTCTTGTCCTAGACGTGCAGGCCATCGAAACTCTGCTGTGCCGAAATGGTTTTTCCGCAGCCTGCTAGACATCCAAGTTGCTTATATTGTTTGGCCGTCATGATCTTCTCCTCCTTTTATGAATGGTGATGAGTCTTTTCTGCAACCAGCACCAGTTCCTTCAGCCGTTGTCGCCACAACTGATCCGGCTCGGTCTTGTGGGTGGTTTGATGATGAGCCACGATCATAGGATCGACGATCGCGCCGCAGTTGAGACAGCGCCAGCCGGAGATCTCAGATCCCGCAGAGCCCAATTCAAGATCGTCATACCACTCTCGAACCATCAGCCCATCACAACGTTGACATGTCATACGGCACCTCCTTTCCCGGATGACCTCTGTAACGTCAACTGTGGAACGATCGTTCCATAATAGGTAAAAAAAGAGACCGGTTCAGTTCAAGATCGAGAGCGCGGTCTCCGCTGTCTGCTTCACCACGTCAGCCGACGCTCCGGCTTTGATCATCACAATGGTTCCTTGCATCATCGTCGCGAGAAAGCGCGCCAGCGCGCGCGGATCTTTATCATGCTTCAATTCACCCTGCTGTTTCGCGCGGGCCAAGACCTTGAAGAATGTGTCTTCAGCCATCTTTAGGGCCTGGCGGAGCGTGCCCGCGATCTCTTTCTTGTGCGGCGACAGCTCCATAACCGTGTTGGCGATGAGGCAACCGCGCCGCTGCGGATCAGCCAGAGCGCCCTCGATCATCTCGTGGATAAACCGACGGAGTGTTGGAAGTGCTGGCCCCGGTTGATCAAGCAACAAGAATTTCTCAGCGACGAATCCGTGGCAGTATCGGTCTATGACTTTTAAGAAGAGCTGCCGCTTATCGCCGAAGGTGTCGTAGAGCGAGCCGCGGTTGAGGTCCATCGCCGTCAGCAGATCTTCCATCGACGTGGCTTCATAGCCCTTGTGCCAGAAGACGTGCATGGCCTTCTCGATGGCGTCGTCCGGATTGAATTCCTTCGGGCGGGGCATGGGGGGCTCTCCTGCATTCCTGACTCGGTAAGCAAGATAGTACATATTGGAACGATCAGTCAATAACCTGCACTCTATCATCCATCTTGCCGGATGGAAGGGGATAGGGAACGTAGTCTACGTAGTTCTACGTCCCCCTTTTGGCTTCTATACAATAACGATGACGATGTATTACAACATTTGAACCGCCGTGGTGCCGACAATTCGGAAGTCGGGGAGGACAAAGGTCCTCGTGATGGTGGAGAAGATTCAATGAAGCAGATTATTGAATATATACGGTCATACAGCAAGGCACTGCTGCAGAAAATGGGCGCGCATGTTGCGGAGCACCCTCGTCATGAAACCATACAGCGGGGTGAAAGGCCTCTTCGGGCCGAACGTCGGCGGGAAACGCGAAGCCCGAGGATTAGTCCCTGCACCTATGGCTTGATGCGCTCGGTGGATCGCGATGGCGCGATCCTCGAAGAGGGGCATGGCACGGCGGTGAACGATAGTCCAACCGGAATGCGACTACTGCTCGGCGTCGCTCCGTCCAAAGGGCAGCTGTTGGAAATTCAAACCGGCCATTCGGCGCTCGGGCGTGCGATCTGTCTCCTAGAAGTCTGTTGGACGAAACCCCTGCGAAAAGATGCGCAAGGAGCGCTGTACCTCGTCGGCTGTCGTCTGAACTTCGGCGCCACGCACGGTGAGGCTATCTAGCCGCGACGCGCATTCCGTGTGGCACCCACCTGTGAACAGACATCTTCGTTCCCTGGTCAGTCTGTCCCCGATCTTTCCACGGTGAAGCCGTAGTAGGCTACGGAAAAGCTATGTTGGCAGGCTAAAGCTTCGACGGTCCGTATGTGTGGGACAAGCCCGGTCTGTCTGGTTGATCTGGTTTGTTTTGTTTATCTGGTTCATCTGGTTTATCCGGTTAGTCTGGTTCAACCAAATAAACCAGACAAACCAGACAGACCAAATGACAAGACACGCTGGCAGACCATTTCCGCATCCTGCTAGAATCTCCCGCCATGCCGATCGAAACATTTACTGCACAGGTCGAAGCGATCAAGAATCTCACGCATGACGTGCGCCAGCTTGATCTGCGTCTGATCGAGCCGAAGACCCTCATGTTCAAGCCAGGCCAGTTCATCTCCTTCGAGATGCCGCACCCGCAGACTGGCCATCTCGTGACGCGGGCCTATTCCATCGCTTCACAGCCCAGCCGTTCGGAGGTCATCACGTTGTTGTTCAATCTGGTGCCGGGCGGATCGGGATCCGGCTTTCTGTTCGATCTCAAAGCGGGGGACAAGACGCACTTCAAAGGCCCGGCACGGAGGTTCTATCTGCGAGAGGACTCGGGGCGTGAACTGCTGTTCATCGCCAGCGGCACCGGCATCGCGCCGATCCGGTCCATGTTGCTGGCTAACGCAGAACGCCCTGATCCGAGACCGGCGACCTTGTTCTGGGGACTGCGCAGTCAGCGGGACTTGTATGATCAGGAGAAGCTGGCCGAATTGACCGGGCGGACTCCGACCCTCACGGCCATTACCACACTCTCCCGCCCCGAGCCAGGCTGGTCCGGCGAATCCGGCCGCGTCCTGCGGCTGATCGAGGAGCGGATCGCCTCAGTCAAGAATCTTGCCGTCTATCTCTGCGGGAATAGCTCCATGATCGCCGACGCCACATCGTTGCTCCAGAGGAGAGGCCTGTGCCCCATCTACCGCGAAAAATACTATGACGACACAGGCTCACCAGAGGATTAAGGGAGGGCCTGGGTAGCCCGTTAGTCTCCTATGCTCGCGCAGCGTGCACTCTACAAGTGTCGTTCGTCGATCGTGAAATGTCGTTTGTTCTCTCACGTTTCGCGGTTCTGGTTTCTAGTTGCTGATGAACTAGAAACGTGCGAGCGGGGTACGCTCCACGAGATCCCACTATTGTTTGTGCCATATGCCATCAGCCATTAGCTATCAGCTCTTGCTCCCCTAATAAGAGGACCACATGCACCGGCTCAAAGATAAAGTGGCGATTGTGACAGGCAGCAGCAGTGGAATCGGCAAGGCCATCGCGCTGCGTTTCGGCGCCGAAGGCGCGAACGTCGTCGTCACGGCTAGACGGATGACGCTCTGCGAGCAGACCGTCGCGCAGATCACGAAGGACGGCGGCGCGGCCTGGGCCATTCAAACAGACGTGGCCGATGAGCGTCAGGTGGAGCGACTGATCGAGGAGACGGTCAAGCACTATGGGCGAGTTGATATCCTCGTGAACAATGCGGGAGTCATTGAGGGCGGGCGGTTAGCCGAGACGACAACAAAGGCGTTCGACGAGGTGATGAATGTGAATCTGCGCGGCACGTTCTTCTGTTGCCGGGCCGGATTCCAGCACATGAAGAAACAAGGCGGGGGGACCATCATCAACATTTCGAGCGTCGCCGGCGTGCAGGCCTGGGCGGGAACAGGCACCTACAGCGCGTCGAAGCACGGCATCCTGGCGTTGACGAAGTCGCTGGCCGATGAAGGCCGGCCGCATCACATTAAAGTGAGCGCGATCTGTCCCGGCGGCGTGGCCGACGATCTCGTCGATGCGTCGCCGGAGGAGATTCTCCGGAGCGAGAAGATCGATCCGTTCGACGTGGCGGAAACGGCGCTCTATCTGGCGACCCTGGGCAAGTATTCCGTGGTGCATCAGATCGTCATCGATCGGCTTGGAGCGGACTGGTGACGAGTGCAGCAAGCCCCAGCCCACTCGATCCACAGCCCTCCACCCAACCGCGGCAGGCGGCGATCCTCTTCATTCTCATTACCGTCATGCTCGATGTGCTCTCGTTCGGCATCATCATTCCCGTGTTGCCGAAGCTCGTCGAAGATTTCATGTCCGGCGACACGGCGCAGGCCGCCTCAATCTACGGCCTGATGGGCACGGCCTGGGCGCTCATGCAGTTCTTCTGCTCGCCCATTCAAGGCGCGCTGTCAGATCGGTTCGGGCGGCGGCCGGTCGTGCTGCTTTCGAACGTCGGATTAGGTCTCGACTACATTTTCATGGCACTGGCGCCCAACGTCGCCTGGCTCTTTGTGGGCCGCATGATTTCGGGCATCGCGTCGTCCAGCTTCAGCACCGCCGGCGCCTACATCGCCGACGTGACGCCGCCGGAGAAACGGGCTGCCGCCTTCGGGATGATCGGTGCGGCCTTTGGCTTAGGCTTCATACTCGGCCCAGCGGTGGGCGGGTTGCTCGGGGTGATCGATCCTCGGCTCCCATTCTGGGGCGCGGCGGCGACGAGTTTGGTGAACGCCTGCTATGGATTCTTCGTCTTGCCGGAGTCGCTCCCGCACGAGAAGCGTATGAGCTTTGCCTGGAAGCGGGCCAATCCGGTCGGCTCGCTCAAACTGTTGCGGTCGCATCGCGAACTCCTCAGTCTCGCGGCGGTCGTCTTTCTTGGCTACCTCGGGCATGCCGTCTTGCCGAGCGTCGCGGTGCTGTATGTGGGCTATCGCTACGAGTGGGACACGAAGGCGGTTGGCTTCATGCTGGCCGGCGCCGGCGTCAGCGCCATGATCGTACAAGGGCTGCTTATGCGGCCGCTCACGGCTCGCTTCGGAGAGCGGAAGACCCTCCTCGCAGGATTGCTCAGCGGCGCGCTGGGCTTTGCGGTCTACGGCATGGCGACCGACGGATGGATCTATTGCGCGGGGATTCCCATCATGGCCTTCTGGGGCCTCGCCGGTCCGTCCGCGCAATCGTTCATGTCCCGCCGCGTGAGCAGCTCCGAGCAGGGCCAGCTCCAAGGGGCCATTGCGGGGCTCTCCGGCATCGCCGGTCTCATTGGACCGGGCCTCTTCACACAAGCCTTTGCGCTCTTTATCGGCGCACAAGCCAGTTGGCATCTCCCCGGCGCGCCGTTTCTTCTGGCGTCCCTATTATTGTTTGTGGGGATGGCGATTGCCTGGCGAGCGACGAGGGTGCCCCCTTAGTCTCCAGCGCTCGCGCAATGCGCGGCCTCAAAAGAGTAGGATAGGGAACGGTCAGACCATTGCTCTTGCTCGCCGAAGCTGCACGGCCAGAATGTGCTACCTCGATGCGCGTAGTGAAGGACAGTCCGGGACTCCCTTGGGCGAGGAGGTGTGACGGTGCAGTGAAGGAAACAGAAGGCTCTCGCCCGGGCTCATGGCACGTCTCGGGAAATCGATTGTGAGCAATCGGAGGGTAGGGCTGGTAAAAAAATATCTGCCAGCGGGTGGGTGGGTGAGAAAGTTGCGCGCAATAGAGACCATACCAGCCGCCTTGCTGGATACGGGGAACGAGCAGAGAAATCTCACAGTCGATGCGCGCAGTGAAGATGGCGATCACCAGAATTCAGAGGAGGGCANNGACCATGGCGTGGGGATCGGATGTGCATACAGACGAGGAACTGGAAAAGTTGGCGGCCGTGCGTGGGTATTTTCAGGAACATTTCCCCGGAACCTTGATTCGTGACTCATACGATGCTGCCAGAACGGCTCAGGTGTTTCGGGTCGAAACCGACGACGTCGGCGAGCGACGTAATGCAGTGGTCTCAATCGATTTTCTCGAAGAGTATGTGCCTGAAAAAATGGGAAAGGCATTGATCAGCTTGCGGGTTGCGGAACATCTCCAATCAGCGAAGGGCAAGGAGGTGCTGCTCACAAGTTGGGGCGTGGAAGAAAAGGAAGATTGAAAGAGTCGGGTAGCCCGTTAGTCTCCTGTGCTCGCGCAACGCGCGGCCTCTGAGGCCCTCGTTGGACGCGCGCAGTGGGGAGACCAATCGGGCCACCCGCTAGGAGAGAGACGAGCGAACTCGGAGGAACCATTATAATAGTGGTCGTTCGACGTGCGCAGTTGGGGACCAATCCAGGCCCCCCTTGAAGAGGAAACCAGCAAGCTCGATAGGAGCATTTGTAGCAAGGCCCTCTGGAGGGGAGTCCTGCGGGGTTTGCTTTTTTATGGAGCGCGTGACTGGCCTCGTCGAGCCCCGCAAATGATGGTGTTTCGTCTCTTGAGTGGGTTGACACAATTGTTCCGCAAAAAAACGAGCCTGTCCCTCTTTCTCAGTCCTCTGGCGAAATGGTGGTTTCGATGCCAGCGCGTACGAAGGAATGACCAAAAACAGGAAAAGGAGATTATCCGCCGCTTGAGAGACGAGTCGTTCCCTCAACTTCTTTTCGGGCCAGTCTCTTGGTTTTTTGTCAGGTGCCTATTAATAAGACAGTAGGTAGGTGAACTGGCCTATTGTGACCGGAGGGCCGGGAAACGGCGACGGATCGGGCGGCTGGGGCGGATTAGGCATGGGAGCTGGCTCAGGCAATGGAGGGCCGGGAAACGGCGATGGATCGGGCGGCAACGGTGGGTCGGGCGTGGGACTTGGTCCAGGCAATGATGGGTAAGGGGAATCCACGGTCAGCTCCCCCTGCCTGCTAGCATGCGTTGGTGAATGAGTTCTCTCGATTGGAACGAGGCATGTCTTTGGATTCATCGTGAGGCGACCTCTTGATGACACACGGTGCTGACCGTCGGCCTGAATGCGTCAATGCGCTTCATGATGACTGCCAGATTCATGCGATTCCTCAACTTTGCAGTGGCTCAGTTTCCCTATTTATGGGTCAAGGGTCCATTCATTACTGGACACCTGGCTTCCCTTGGGGTCTCGCTCCACCGGGGGGATTGATGCCCTCGCGTGGGGAAGGCGTCACGTCAGGATTCGTTGACATGTTCGGATCGAGGTTGGGCGGTTTCACGGAGCCGCGGGGATCTCCGCGCCTCTCCGGCATGTGTTGGATGCCCGGATCTATACGGGACGGAGGAATTGCCGGAACACCAGACTCTAACGCCCTCTCGGGAGCGATGTTAGGAGCTGGTCCGCCACTGCTCTCAGGCAATTGGGCAGGCGGGACTACATCGGCGGCGACGGCGAATGCCGGAAGGAGAGTCAGGATTGCGACGGCCACAAGTCGAGGAGCCTTCCCGGACCACCTTCTGGTAGAGAGTGAGTGGGGAACCCTACCGCATCTATGTTTTGACCGCGACATACTCACCTCGTCTCTGTGCTGATGTTGTGTATTCTGTGAGGGCTCGATCTACTGACGCTTAATTCCGCACCCCTTATGGGCACAGGAACAGGGAGCGCCTGTTTTTGCCTCTCGGCAATTAGACGAACAAAATTCCTTCCCCTGTTCGGCCAAACACGTACAGCGTGGGTTCGCGCATGGTTTTTCCGCCATGGTGTGCCTCCTTCTTCCGTTCACAGTCATGACACAGTAAATAAATGGGCAAGCCGCGTTCCATTAAACATGAATCACAAGCTTTGCAGATCATGTCTCAATCGAGATGCCCAGTCTGATCAATAGTGCTCACTGTCACTATTAACCCGGGGCCAGATCGTATGAATGGGTTTGGTCAGAAAAAGAGGGTCGCGACGCCACGCACCCCACACACGGTGGGGGCTGCTCAGAATTCGTAAACCGTTCGTTGGAGATTCAACCTTCCCAACCTTGCTGATCCGCTGTGCTCGCGCAACGCGCGGAGGTTACGGTTGAGGCTCAGGTTGAGCGACAATCGGTGTGACTCAGCAACTTCTTAGCCTGATTCTCTGCCGTAACCTTGGCCTTAGCCTGACCTTCTGAGAGGACGCGCGCAACGGGAGGCTCATCGGGCCACTTTTAATATGAAAAGCGTGCAAGCTTGGAGGGAGCATCATCAGCAGCCATGGCAGCCAGCACGCACAGAATGGGTTGTCCGTCTCTCGGGTAGCCGGTCTCCCCCAAACCCTTTCGTTGATCACGGCCGGACGTAGTGGGTCGCAGGTCCCTTGTTGTGCTCCGGCAGCCGGATCATGTAGCGACCTCCGGTGTTAAATGTCACCAGCACCTGTCCATCCCGGCTCAGCCGATCGACTTCAAGAAAAACCTGGCTCCAGGACAGGTCGGAGAGACTCTTCGTCAACATATCCAGATCGCATCCATGCGTGCGTTGTACTTCGTCGAGAATGCGATCAGTGACGGGTGTATGCGATGTCATGATCAGACCCTCCCTCAGATATTCGGACGTTCACTACTACCGCCGGCGCGGCCTACTTCCGTTTACGGCTCTCTTCCCGATCCGGGATAGACAACGCCGAACTCCTCGTCCGGCATGATTCGTTGCGAGAGTACGGCCAACTCCTCGGCCGCATCGTCTCCCAGACCATAGGTACGACTCGCCAGCACGGTGAGAAACACTCCCATCTCCCGCTTGGCGCCCCACTGATTCCCCAGGCTGGACGCACCACGGATGCGGTCCAGTTCTTGCGCGTAGGGTGAGAAATCGTACGCGGGATATTTCTTCGTGAAGTACGTCGTCAGCCTCTGCTCAAGATTATCCAACCAGGTGACCGGCGGAGAGAGACGTTCGGTAGGCGCAGCGGTAGCCAGCAGAAAGGACGGAGTCTCACCGGCCTGAATGGGATTCGGTGCAATCACAGAGAAGACAGGCGGCACAAGAATCAGTGCCAAGAAGGAAAGGAGCACTCGGTGGCTGACAGTCACCATAAGGACCCTCGTTCCAAAGGATCCGTATCCGGCTGTGGATGCGCTATGACAAATAATCCGGAGTAGGAGTGATGGGGACTGTGCGAGATCCGGCACGCAGGATGACGGACAGGAGCGTGCAGAAGAGACAGCAGCCACCGTCACTGGAACGTCAGGAGATTATGCTACGCCGATAGAGATGCTCGGTCAACCGTCCATCAGCTGGCTTAGGGAGCCAGGTTGCCGGCTAGCCAGCGGCCGCCAGCCGGGCGAACTGTTGCTTCATCATGTTGATTCGCTCGATGTAGGTTCTGACGTCGTGGTCGCCGCATCGTTGGTTAGGGGTGAGTCGGAAGCCGTGTGTTGCATAGGCGTTGCCCGCTGCAGCTCCACAGAGATGGATTACGGCGGCCAGATCCTGCTTTCGCTTGAACGTCGCAGGGGCGAGCCGCTGGTGTGTCAGCGCGCTCGCGACGTTTCGGTCGAGCAGGGCCGCGGTCAACTCGATCGCATGGCTCGGCACGACGCGCGTATAGAGCGCGTTGAACCAGCACGATTTCATGTCCTGCCAGGGGCCATCCTGAATCACCACGTGATCGTGGATGCAGTAACGCTTCGCTTCGCGGAACGTCCCGTCGGTGATCTGGTACATGCCGACCGCGCTCGATGCCGGTTGGTACAGCCCCAAGGGATTCCGCGTCAGACGCCATCGCCAGTACGTCCGCGCCACGGGGTTGCCTCCACCCTCGACCTGGGCGAGCGCGGCCAGCAACTCGGGCGTGATGACCGAAGTCGAATGTGTGCGGAAGAGCGGGCCGTACTGCCGCCAAGTCTCGGGCGGGCGCTTGTCGAGCGTGTCGTCCAGGGCAAAGAAGACTTCGGTCGGCTTATTGATTGCGTGGTACACCCAGTTGACGCCGGCCCAAACCAACAGGATGATCACCCCGCTGACGAGGAATCGGACCGGCAGTGGGTACGCGGCCACCGTTTTTCTGAACGCACGAAACCATAGCCGGATGAAACGCCGGGTAGACTTGAACGTGAGAGGGCGCGCACGTCTCTTTCGGGGAGCGCGTGAATGTGACTTGGAAGCCATGACATCACTATAACCGAAAATAGGAACGGGCCGCCTGGTCATCCTCCTGCTCGCGGAACAGAGGAGGGGATGGAGCCTGATGATCTTCTGTGCTCGCGCAACGCGCGGCCTCAGAAGGGTGGGAGGGGAGCAGCCAGACCATCCTTCTTGCTCGCAGAACGCGCACGATGAAACTGTGCTCGTCCGATGCGCGCAGTGAAGCACAGGTCGGCGACTCCCCTTAGGGCAAAGTCGTGAAAATCGGAAGCTCTTCGCCCGGGCTACTGGCACGTCCCGGGAAATCGATTGCGAAGCATCGGAAGGTAGGGTGGGTAAAAAATATCTGCCAGTGGGTGGGCGGGTGAGAAAATTTCGCGCAGGGAGCCGCCACCTCAGCCTACTGTTAGCCCGCATTATTCATGAACACTTCTGCTGCAATCGCGGATTCGCTGCTGCGACAAGCCTGGACGCGG
>PLBR01000038.1 GCA_003135435.1 Nitrospira sp.
GGCCTTTTTGAGCATCCTGCGTGTGATGTACGCCTGTTGTCTTAGATGTAGAGGCCAGTGAAATTCTGACGTGCACACAAAGCCCGTCTTCTCTGTCTCGGCCCAGGCTGGTCTTCCGCGAAGATCGGCCTGTGTCGTGTATGTCGCGCCCTACGCCGATTCTTGTTGCTCCCGCGGGTCTATGTTAGAGTCCTTCCTCTTTTTCGAGACGGGTGCGATTCATTGCCAGCATGAGCAAGACCTACGATCACCACGCCCTTGAAGTGAAGTGGCAGGCCTATTGGGAGCAGCACCGGACGTTCCGCGTGGCTGACGACCAGACCAAGCCAAAATTCTACTGCCTCGACATGTTCCCTTACCCTTCCGGATCGGGCCTCCACGTCGGCCACCTCGAAGGCTATATCGCGACGGACATCGTGTCTCGCTACAAGCGCATGCGGGGCTTCAATGTGCTGCATCCGATGGGNNTTCGGGCTCCCTGCCGAACAGTATGCGGTGAAGACCGGAATCCATCCGGTCGTCACGACAGCCCAGAACATCGCGACCTTCAAGCGCCAGATGAAACGTGTCGGTCTGTCGTACGACTGGGAACGTGAGATCAGCACGATCGCCCCCGATTATTATCGCTGGACGCAGTGGATCTTCTTGAAATTGTTCGAGCGAGGGCTGGCCTACGTGGCGGAAGTGCCGGTGAATTGGTGTCCTGCGCTGGGGACGGTGCTCGCCAATGAAGAAATCATCGACGGGAAGAGTGAAGTCGGCGGGTTTGATGTGGTGCGCAAGCCGATGCGCCAATGGGTGTTGAAGATCACGGCCTATGCTGATCGACTCCTCGAAGATTTGAAGTTAGTCGAATGGCCTGTCAGCACATTGGAGATGCAGAAGAATTGGATCGGCCGATCGATCGGCGCGGAAGTCGAGTTTGATGTGGCCGGCGTCCCTGGCACGGTTCGGATCTTTACGACGAGGCCCGACACCTTGTTCGGCGCAACCTATATGGTGCTGGCCCCGGAGCATCCGTTAGTGGAGGTCGTCACGACTGCCACCCGCCGCACCACGGTCACCACCTACCGCGAAGCGGCGACCAGAAAAAGCGATCTCCAACGGCAGGAACTCGAAAAGGAAAAGACCGGGGTCTTCACCGGCGGCTATGCGGTGAATCCGGTGAACAACGAGCCGCTACCCATTTGGATTGCCGACTACGTGTTGATGGGCTATGGGACCGGGGCCATTATGGCTGTGCCGGCGCATGACGAGCGCGACTGGGCCTTTGCGAAGACTTATGCCTTGCCGATCCGTGAAGTGATCGCGGGCGGTCAGGTTGAACGAGAGGCGTTTGTCGCGACCGACAAGGGTACCGTCGTCAATTCCACGACGACGGATGGAAGTTTTACCATCAATGGGCTGACACCGGATGATGCCATTCCAAAAATCACGGCCTGGTTGGAGTCGCAGAGCAAGGGTCGCAAGGCCGTGAACTACAAATTGCGGGACTGGCTGTTTGCCCGTCAGCGGTATTGGGGCGAGCCCTTTCCGATTGTGTGGGTCGATGGCCAGGCCCTTCCGCTTCCGGAAGAGCAGCTGCCGCTGCTTTTGCCGGAGACCAACAACTTCAAGCCGTCGGGGAACGGCGAAAGTCCACTCGCGAATTTAACCGACTGGCTGACGACCACCGACCCGATCAGTGGGGCGCCGGCACGTCGTGAAACCAACACGATGCCGCAGTGGGCCGGCTCCTGTTGGTATTACCTGCGATTTATCGATCCGAAGAATCAGGGCCAGCTCGTCGACCCGGCAAAGGAGCGCTATTGGATGCCGGTGGATCTCTACATCGGCGGCAGCGAACATGCCGTGCTGCATTTGCTCTATGCGCGTTTTTGGCACAAGGTTCTGTACGACATTGGGGTGGTCAGTACGCCGGAGCCGTTCAAGAAGCTGGTGCACCAGGGGATTGTGCTGGGAGAAGACAACCAGAAGATGTCGAAATCCCGCGGCAACGTCGTCAATCCCGACGAGATCATGGACCAGTTCGGGGCCGATGCGGTGCGGCTCTATGAAATGTTCATGGGCCCGCTGGAGGCGGTGAAGCCCTGGAGCACGAGGGGTGTCGAAGGGGTCACGCGGTTTCTCGAACGGGCCTGGCGACTCATGGTGAATGAAGAGAGCCATTTGTCGAGTACCGTGGTGGGGACGGTTCCTACTCTCGAACACCAGCGGCTGCTCCACCAGACGATCAAAAAGGTGACCGAGGATATCGACGCGTTGCGGTTCAATACCGCGATTTCCCAGATGATGGTGTTTACTAATGAGATGACGAAGGCTGAGCAGCGCTCCCGAGCCTTGCTCGAACCCTTTGTCCTGATCCTGGCACCCTTTGCCCCTCACCTGGCGGAAGAATTGTGGGAGGTGCTGGGTCACAAACCGAGCGTTTCTCAGCAGCCTTGGCCGATCTTTGACCCAGTGCTGACCATAAGCGATCGGTTGACCATTCCGATCCAGGTGAATGGAAAGTTGCGGACCAAACTCGACGTGGGATCCGATGCCACTCGCGAGCAGGTCGAAGGGCTGGCTCGCGCGCAGATCGCGGAGTGGCTGCAGGGCAAGGAGCCCAAGAAGATTGTGTATGTCGAAAAAAAGCTGATGAACTTCGTGGTGTAGCCGATGCGGCAAGTACAAAGTAAAAAGTCAAAAGGTAAAAGTGGATGCTCCGGAACTTTTTACTTTTGCCTTTTTACTTTGTACTTGGCGCTGAGCCTGTCGCTCAGTGCTTGCGGCTATCAATTCCGTGTGGAGGGAGCTGGGCCCACAATCGGGGGTGCAGCGGCGACATCCTCTTCCACGTCACCGCCACCGCGATTGATAGTCCGGACCTTGGAGAATAAGAGTTTTGAACCCAACCTGGAAACCCGCTACACCAACTATCTGCGCCACGAGTTTTCGTCTGGCAGTGGGGCTCAGATCGTTACGGATACTGAGGCGGCCGATCTTGTGCTGTCCGGACAAATTCTCTCAGTCATTGTTCCGACGCTCAGTTTCAGCCAGACAACCACGCTCGAAAGCCGCACAGAGGTTGTGGTGATCGTCAAGGTGGAGGAGACCAGGACGAAGCGTCTCGTGTGGGCGCAAACGGCGAAGGGCGCCTCGGAGTTCTACATAACGCCCGATCTGCAATTCAACCGCGTCCTGCAGAACCGGGCCTTGGAGCAAGCCGGCCGTTTCATTGCCGAGGACTTGGCTTCCCGCTTTCTGCTCCAGTTGGAATCGGGGCAGCTGGCAAAGCCAACCGCGCGGCCAGCGTCGGACAACGCGGACACAAACGTTAAATAAATCGGATATTCACTATGGCCTCAGCCATCTCTCATGCCCAACTCAACGCGCAGCTTACGCAAGGAACGGTCGCGCCGCTGTATGTAGTCGTCGGCGAGGAGGATCTGCTTCGTGATGTTGCCGTGGGTGCGCTGAAGACCGCGTTATTGGGAGAGGGCGAGAGTGACTTCAATTGCGATCTCTTCTATGGAGACGACGTGAGCGGGGCAGAGATCGTCACCTGTGCCTCGGAAGTAGCCGTATTCACGGCTCGGCGAGTGGTGGTGGTGAAAGGGGCCGATAAACTTCCGGCTCGGGAGTGCGACGCGATCCTTCCCTATTTGAAGGAGCCGAATGATTCCACGACCGTAATCTTCGTTGCCCCGAAACTTGATGGACGACTCAAGTTCACGCAGGCTCTGGCGCGGGCTGCGGTGACGGTCGATTGTGCACCTCTCAGAGAGGCGCAGTGGCTTCCTTGGCTCAGACAGGATGCTGAACGGGTCGGGATCCAGCTCAATGAGGAGGCCATTGAGTTGCTCAAAGAGGCTTGTGGTGGTTCGCTCTACTCGGTTCGGCGTGAACTGGAAAAGCTGGCTGCCTATGTCTCTCCCGGCCAGGCCGTCACCGTTGCTGATGTAGCTACTCTGCGCGGAACAGAGCCCGGCGCTTCGGTGTTCGATTTGACGTTGGCCATCGGCGAAAGAAGCCACGGGCGGGTATTGGCGATCCTGGCCAGGAATCTTGAAGCGGGGGAAGCTCCATTGAGAATCCTTGGCTCACTGGCCTGGCAATATCGGAGACTGTGGAAGGTCAAGGAAGTCGTACGGCAGGGAGGCCGCGAGGGGGAGGCCGCTCGGACGTTGCGTATGGATCCCTACAAGGTGCGAGCGTTTCTCGATCAGTTTCCCGACGCCCATTTGCATGAGGCGCTTCGGTTATTCTTGGATGCCGATGCCAAGCTGAAGGGTGGAAGTGGCGGACGTCCTGCGCGAATTCTTGAAGACGTGTTGTTGCGGTTATGTGATCGTGCGCAGGTCAATGCACGTCCACCCTCACCGGGTCGTGGCGCCGATGTGCCGCAACCGGTGAGGGCGAGAACCATATCGAACGTGCGAACGATTACGAGCGGGAAGCAGACAAGGAATTGACGTGGAGCGTAAGGCGAGCAACCCGGCGCGAGGCCGTGTTCGGTTTCATCACACCTTTCGTCACAGCCTTGCCGAGGGCCGACGTGGCTTGGCGTAGGGATACTTTCGCATCCTCGACTTTCTTCTCAGCCACGGCCGCTTGGACTTTCTTTACGAGGCTCTTGAGGGCACCCAGCGTCGCGCGATTGCGATCGTGCCGCTTCACGGACTGGCGGGCTCGGCGAATCGTCGATTTATGTACAACCGGCATAGTAGACTCCAATAGAAAAGAGCGCATATGTACCATACGGCTCAGTGAAGCGTCAAGGTGAGCCATTATTCAAAAGGACAAACCTGTGTCAACCATCATAGCCCGAGACCGCTTAATCTTGGCCCTCGACGTGCCCTCAAGCGACGAAGCCGAACGGCTTCTCGATCGAGTGCAGGATCAGATTGTGTTTGTGAAGGTTGGACTCGAACTCTATACCGCCGCCGGACCGGAAATGGTTCAACGCCTGATCATGCGAGGCAAGCGGGTGTTTCTCGATCTCAAGTTTCTCGATATCGAGGAAACGGTTCGTCGGGCCACTGCGCGGGTTGCGGCGATGGGCGTGGAATTCTTGACGGTTCATGCAAACCGGAAGGCGCTGGCCGCAGCCGTCCAAGGCCGAGGAGAGTCCGCACTGAAGCTGTTGGCGGTGACGGTGCTGACCAACTTTGACAGCCAAGATCTTCGCGAGATGGGCATTCAGCGGAGCGTCCAGGACTTGGTCACCGCGCGAGCCCTATTGGCGTCCGAGGTGGGCTGTGATGGGGTGGTGGCTTCGGGCGAAGAGCCGGCGATCCTCCGTCCCAAGGTCGGTCCGCGATTTCTGATCGTCACGCCCGGTGTGCGTCCTGCAGGCAAAGATGTCGATGATCATGCCAGGGCGACCACGCCGACCCAGGCGATTTCGGCGGGGGCTGACTACTTGGTGATCGGCCGACCCATCAGAGATGCTTCGGAGCCCTCTGCCGCTGCTGCTGCCATTCTCAGGGAAATGCAGGCGGCCTTCGATGCACGAGGCTGAACAGACCGACATTGAGTTGCGGGTCTTCTTCTGTCTTTGCTAAGATCCAATCCACCACAGAACCTGTGTCGAGTGTCTTCTCCGTATGGTGGGTGTAGCTCAGTTGGTTAGAGCGCCGGATTGTGGATCCGGAGGTCGCGGGTTCGAAACCCGTCACTCACCCCATACCTTCTCACGATAACTGCTTGATCTACGGGGTTTTCTCCGATGTTCTTCGGCGTCGGAGCCCATCTTGGTTGCGCGGGGGTTGCGGATTCGGCCTCAACAGCGGGCGTGATCGCTGGGGTATCGAGTCGATCCACCGCCTGTTTGTTCCCCCCCGGAATCAGATGCCCGTAACAATCCACGGTGATCTGGATCGAGGAATGCCCCAGCTGTTCCTTCACGTAGACCGGGCTTTCCCCTTGCTGCAGGAGCAGGCTGGCGTAGCTGTGCCGCAGATCGTGGAACCGCACCTGACGTAGCTCAGCCTTTTTAAGGAGCCCGTAAAAGATCCGGTCGCGGAGGTTGTTCGGATGCATGAGCCCGCCGTTCTCGTTGCAGAACACCCAGGGTGGGACGTCGGTTCCGCTGGCCCCGGCATCCATCTGGCGCTCAAGTTTTAGGTCTTTGAGCACCTGTGTCAGTTCCCGGGACATATCCACGCGGCGGCTCTCGCCGCTCTTGGGGGTCGTGAGCTTCCAGTGCGTGTAGTTGCGCGAGACCTGAATGAATCGTTCTCGAAAGTCGAGGTCTTCCCACCGGAGCGCCAGCAGTTCGCCCATACGCAGCCCGGTCCGTGCCGCGCAGAGCAACACCGGATAGTAGCGTGAGGTGTGGGCCTTGGCCGTGCTGAGCAGCGTGGCGATTTCTTCTCGGGTCAGGGGATTGATCCCGCGCCGCTTGCTGATCTTGGGGAGAAATTTCCCAGGCTTGAACGCCGGGTTCACGGCCAGGAGGCCATCCTCTACGGCCTGACTCAGGAGGCTGCTCAGGCACCGGATCGTGTTCTGAACCGTTTTCGGGGATTGTCCTCTCTCCAGCCCGGCCATCGCCAGGGCCTTCACCTTCTCGCGAGTCACGGCGTGCAGATCCAGCTTTCCCAACATCGGCTTGATATTGCGGGTGAGCGTCTGCTGATAGCCCTCGTGTGTGCTGAACTTGCGGGTCTGCCGAATGCGTTGGAGAAAGGTCTCAGCGAAGGCGTCCAGTGTGAGGCCAGCCCCGGGGTGGTCGAACGCCGTCTGGCCGAGTACCAAACACGCCTGTATTCGGTGCGCAACCTGTTGCGCAGCCTTTTTGCCAGGCGCTCCAGCGCCGATTCGCTTGGCCTTCCGTTGGCCGTGATGGTCGATGAAGACCCACCAGGCCCCTTTCCATGCTTTGACTTTGACCGCCATTAGGTGTTCCTCGGGCGTGGCGGACGTTCCACGATGAGGGCCCCCACGCTCACGCGCAGGGCTACGCCGAGTCGCTGGAGCATACGCAAGCGAGGGGCATACCAGCCCGGTTCAATCCGGGCGGTTGTCGCCACGGCCACTCCGGACCGTATCTTGAGCGCCCGAAGGCTGACCCCCTGGGCGTCCTGTCTGTCGCGTAACCGTGTCATGTCGTGGGAGATGTTCATCTGTCTGATCACCACAGTCAAGCCCTCCGTGTGACGGGCGCCAGGTCGTGCAGGATTTCCTCCACCATCCGGTCGAGTTCGCCAGGCTGCCGGCACACCCGATAATGATTGATCCAGTGGTCAAAGTCTGCTCGCTTGACGAGCCGTTTCCCGTCCACGCGATGGTGGGGTAGCGGGTGTGTGCGATCGGTCAAACGATCGCGCAACCAGCGCACGGAGCAGGAGGAGTAGGCCGCCAGGGCCCGCAGATCGAAATACCCCGTGTGGGAGCATGCGGGCGCTCTGGACTCCGGCGCTCCCGCGGTTTCCGCGTCGTCGGATAGGCCCTCGGTCCGTGGGGGACGTGGGGTGTTGTGGCTCCCTCGGTCTCTTGTCCCCACGGAAGCCGCGGCACGGAGGGGCGGACGGTCAGCGCGTGCCGGATCAAACCAGACCCTGCGGGCTCGGTGGAAGGACAGGACCCTGGGCGTTCGTCGATCTCCGCGTGACCGCGGTGATCGCGCCTTCCGGATCGGCAGAGTCATCACCACGCGCCGGTCGAATGTCGTGAACGGCGGCCCTCCGTCCCGCCTGGTCCAGGGCTGCGAGGACGTCACCGACAGATGTAGCAGGGCGGCCGCCTGGAGTTCATTCCTCAGCGGATCCATCTGGGGGTTCCTTCTTGGCGTGTGCCGTGGCCCATTGATCGAGCCGTTTGAGGCCGACCTCCCACAGACCTGTGGCGATCGGCTTGTAGGGGCTGAGCTTTTCTTTGAGGACCCGCGCCCCTTTGCGCACGGCTGATTTCAGCTCCGGAGACCAGCTCGCGGCGGCAACCCCGCCGGCGACCGTGGCGACGACCCAGGGGCCGAGGCGCTGCAGCAATGCGCGCCGATCCACCTCGGGATTTTGCTCGACCGCCCAGGCGGCCAGTTCGTCCTGCATCCGGCTCACCACCACTTCAATTGGCTCGTCACCCGTGAGCTCGGCCGCCAACGTCTCGTGAATCTGCTGGCGGAGGGTAGCCAGGACATGGCGGCGTTGGGGCGAGCGCTGGACGCCGACGAGCTCGGGTGGGAAACGCTTGAGCGTGGTGTCGTCGACCCAGAGATTCACGCTGTCTAAGAGTTGCTGCTTACGCGTCTGCCGCTCCTGCGTGCGGGTCTCCTCGGCCAACTGGTCCGTGAACTCCCGCACGAGCGCGGCCCAGCAATCTCGGACCTCGGCGACGTGATCCTCCGGTCCCAAGGCGGCCAGCGCCGTCTCGACGGCGCTGCGGACCGCCACCTTGAGATCCACTGGGGCCGTGGCCGGGAGGGCGTTCACGGCGCCTTCCTTCCATAGTGTGAGCCACGCGCGTCGCTCGGGCGTCATCATGGACCGATCGGGGTCGCGTGGCGGGGTCTGTGTCCGGCTGCGCACTGGAATGGCTCGTGGCATCATGTCACCTCTCGTTCTCTTGTATCTTCATCAAATGGGCGAGGCGCGCCCGCCCTTTCTCGGTCACGTTGTAAAACAGGACCTGGTCATCCGGATCGAGTGCGCGCTGGATCAGCCCGTGGCGGGTGTGCCGGAGCAACAGCATCCCGGCTGCCGCGCGGGTGCCCCCGAGCTCGTGTGCGACTGACGCGGCATCGAGGTCCTCGTGCCGGGCTAAGAGGTGAAGGAGATCCAGTTTGCTCATCATCGTGACCTCGCAGAAGGCATATGGATCATACCGCGCTGTATGTCGTTTAGCAAGGAGAAAAATTACCGCTGCGCCGTTTCCTTGGCGCGTGTGATCAACCGCTCTTTGAGTTGATGAATGGCCACCACCGAAAACGAGTCGAGATCCATCTGGGGATCCAATAACTTCTCGAGACTAGCCCCTAAGGACTTCGGCTTTTGACTTTTCATAGGCAGGAACGAAGCCTTCCCATTTTGGATGACGAGGTAGAGGCGCCCAGGCGAATGTTTCCTCAATGAATTCTTGTACACCGTGAGAATCTGGCCGGCGTCGTACAGGTTAATTCCCTGTCCCAGGAGTTCTTTCACGATGGCGGCCTGAACCAGGTTCTCGAAGGAATATCGTCTCCGTACTCCTGGTCGGCCCACGGCGTCCGCAATGTCCGGCACCACGATCCCACGATCAGCCCAATGACGGAGCTCACGCTCGGTAACCCCCACAAGCTCCACCACATTTCGACTTTCAAATGGAATATCGGGTCGCATGGCGACACCATAACGCAGATCATGGCGTATTTCAACATATTCAGGTCGCTTCGAGGCTCACACTGGAGCGACGAAAGCAAGGAACAGATGTGAGGCCTGGCACCACTCGAGCTGATCTCAGCCTACTTAACGACTAGGTGTTATCGTTCGCATTCTGATCTGGTCATCCACCAGACCTATTAGGACGTCTCGTGTTGCTGTTTCACGTTGCTCCGCGAGTGGCCGTGGCGACGGTGTGGAACGCGCACGAACCGGGCGTCGCGGCCAGTGCGGACGGCTCCCGATGCACGGGGCGGGTGTGCAGCCGGTGTCAAGAATGAGGACGCCACTCTATTGCGTTGGAAGCTGCATGCCTTCGGTGGCCCGTCTTCATACAGACAAAAAGTTAGAGGCACCCTGAGCCGTTAACGACTAAGGTCTCATTCACCACGGAAGGATCAAGGATCACAGCTGAAAGGCGTCCCTTCCTTTCGAACATACGATTCGTGACGGATACCCGTGTTTAAGCCTTGAGAGGGATAGTTAGAAGAAATATCGCAAATTCGGTTATAAAGCTTAATGGGGCGGTCTTCCCACTTTTTCCTATATTTTCCAATGGTTCCGCATGGAGAGATCCCGGTCCCCAATTCCATTAATTCTCAGCAATTGTGCATAATCTATTCTTTCTGTCACGCTGGTGTCACGCTCACACCATAGAAATTTGTATGTGTCCACTGCCCGTTCAAAAATTTGCGACCTTTGGGTTATGAGGCTGATTCCGTAGGAATTGGCAACTCCCTGTTTTGACTCTGGTTTCCCGTTTTTCCCTTGGTAGACAGGGCGTTACGAGATTTCGGTCTCGTCGAGTCTGTTCGATCTGTTCTGGTCTTTTCGGCTGTGTTTTAGCACAAAATTAGCACAGCGCATCGTTCTGTCACCGGTCTCAAGCTGTTCCTGGTCATGCAGTGATCAGACCGGGTGGTGGCTTATTTTACTGTGTGGTCGCTCAATCACCTTTTTCAATAACCGGGAGCAACAATAGGAGGAGTTGCCCATATGGCCTGCTAATGTGAGTCCGCTGATTAAGAGTCCCGCCGAAAGCCTATCTCAGGACACGCAGCAGAACGAATCAGCAGCAAAAATGGAGTATTCGTGATGGCTCAGATCATCATGGATCATGGTGTGCCAGGGTGTTTTGGCACCAGCTTGGCACCAGGATCGAGCCCCCCCTTCAATACTGATCCGCATTCATGCCACCGCGCACACACCAGGCATGGAAGGTAATGGTCTTTAAGGCGTGGAGCACCTTGCCGGTGTCGAAGAACACGAGCCACGCGCTGTTCGGATTGCCTGCGATCGTCGTCGCCGACCAATACGCGCCCATCTGAACGTTGGTAAAGGGATAGCCCAGGGGCAGGGTGGGCCCTTCTCTTATGTCTCTTATGGAAGTATCCACCAAACTCGCCAGTTCAGAAAACGACGGCAGCCTCCAGCCTTTCCGTCCGCCCACGTCCTTATCGGCGCAGGCAGCACGAGCATCGGTCCAGGACAGCTCGGTCGTTTGCAGAGTCATTTCCCACACGAGCCCGGTTTCATCGTCTCGCACCGCTGCATCCCCGAAGGCACTCAAGATAGTAAACCGCGAGGCGCTCGGCAACTTCTTGTCCCAATTCGTGGTGAGTTCGGAGACATCCGTGGTGGGATTGGGATTCGATGGGGGAGCCGCAAAGGCACTGCTCATCTCTGCCCCAGTGGTGAGTTCGGAGACATCCGTGGTGGGATTGGGATTCGACGGGGGAGCCGCAAAGGCACTGCTCATCCCTGCCCCAATAGTGAACAAGCTCCCGACCAAGACACAGAGTCCTAGCATCAGCATGGAACTGTTAGACAGCTGCATCGTGCCTCTCATGCGATTCCTCCTGTCGTTGTGGTGGTCGAAAGTGTGGATCACTTTGTGCCTGAAGACACAGCGCGTCAATACCTTCAATCGAGCAGCAATGGATACAGGCTTGAGGACTGGAATCAGCTGATTAAGAGTCTTTTCTCACCTTTCCTACGGCTTCCTCTGGGGTCCTCAGTTGTTTGACATTGCGGGCGTGTCCGGATATTTCCCTACCATGTTGTCCGCTCACGTTCGCTTGAATGGCCCCGCGCTTGCCTACGCTGCGCCTACATTCTGGCCTGCTGATT
>PLBR01000153.1 GCA_003135435.1 Nitrospira sp.
CCCGTGTTTAAGCCTTGAGAGGGATAGTTAGAAGAAATTTCGCAAATCGGTTAGAAAGCTTAATTGGGCGGTCTTCCCATTTTTCCCTATATTTTCCAATTGTTCCGCATGGAGGAATTCTGGTCCCCGATTCCATTAATTCTCAGCAATTCAGTCTGATCCATTCTTTCTGTCACGCTGGTGTCACGCTCACATCACAGAAATTTGTATGTATCCACTGTCCGTGCGAAAATTTGCGACCTTTGGGTTATGAGGCTGATTCCGTAGGAATTGGCAACTCCCTGTTTTGACTCTGGTTTCCCGTTTTTCTCTTGGTAGACACGGCGTTACGAGATTTCGATCTTGTCGAGTCTGTTCCATCTGTTCTGGTCTTTTCGGCTGTGTTTTAGCACAAAATTAGCACAGCACATCGTTCTGTCACCGGTGTCATGCTGTTCCTGGTCATCCTGTGATCATGAGCGGCCGTTGGTTTATTTTACGATGTGATCGCTCAGTCATGTCTATTTCAATAGCCGGTAGCAATGCAGTAGGAAGTGCCTGTATTACCCGTCTCAGTGAGCCCGCTGATAACCCATCAGCGAGGGGCATCGCCACCGGTCCCGGGACACCGAGGGACGAGCGTCTGATCGGGACTGGGCTGGGTGTGTGCGCTTCAGGGAGGCGCGCGGGAGGAGACCCGTGAGCAGACGCTCAGTCTTCGCCTCAACTGCCACGGGGGATGCACGTGCACAGTTCCTTTCTCAATCGGTCTCTCCACAAATAGGCGCCCGTCTTCCGGCTGAATCTTCGAGCAGGGACAGCGTCCTGGGGGCTGCCAGTTAATATGTTCCAATTGAGCAATTGTGACCAGTATGCCCTCTGTCTACTCGGCATACTGCAGAGCACAATTCATAGGAAGATTCATGTCAAAACAAGCAGCAGCCCATCACAAAAAATCTGCCGAGCATCATGAGCACGCCGCGCGTCATCACAAGGAAGCGGCCAAGCACCATGAAGCTGGCGCTCACGAGAAAGCGGCGCACCATGCCCACCTTGCCCATGGCCATAGCCAACAGGCGATCGATGCGCAGACGGAAGCGGCAAAGTTCCATGTCGAACATCATGGGAATAAGTAGGAGCAGAGAGATCCATATACGGCCCGTGCAGGTACCCACGACCAGGGTGGATGGGGCTACCAATGTTCAACGCTCCATCCACCGCTGGACCGCAACATGCGGGAAATCCGTGAGAGCCCTGAGCCTCTTACTTGGGGTCGTGGTGCTCGCCGGACTTCCTGGGTGCCTGAGTTTTGGGGGCGGCGACGACTCCAACACGAAGGCGTCCAGGAATGCTGCAGAGACCGCGATCTACCGAGAAGTGGCGGAAATGGTGAAGCTCTATCGAACATGCCTTCAGAAGAACGAGGATAATCCAGTGAAGGCCCGAGAGAGCTGCGGCATGTACAAAGATGCCATTCGGGACCTGGCCCCTGACAATATGAGAACGATTGTCGGTGAGGTGCTGGATCGGCTGCGAGACAAGAGTCAGAAGCCAGCGAATCGGCGCGACATCGAACCATAGATGGGCCCATCCTTGGAGCGCGAGCTATATAACACCCCAGCATTGTGATGCTGGCCCTGGATGACTGGAACAATCGCGAACATGAATGCAGTGGCGGTATAGATCGGGGTGCTCTTCTGGGGATGGCTAAGGGGGTATGGGGTCTGCTGCGCGCGATTCCCATCATTGGCCTAATGAATGTTGGCTCTCAGCATATAGAAGAACGCCAGTCCCTGACTGACTTGCTGCGAGAATGAAGGCGTCACTCCATACTATGTCGTTTGGTCTGAATACCATTCTGGGCCATCGTGGGGCCGCCACATGCTTCGCGGTCATCATGGTGATCGCTGCGCTCGTGTCCGTGCCTGTCAATGCTGCTCCTGTCGTGGTACGGGCTCCGGAGGGCCCGACCCATGGCTTTCTCCTCGTGCGTTCACTTGGTGGAGAGCTCATTGGCCAGGGTGAGATGACCCAAGTTGTCAACGATGGAGATCTGGTTGAAAGCCGGTTGGTGTTCCGTTTCAAGGACGGCTCCCTGCACGATGAGACAGTAGCCTTCTCGCAACAGCGTGTGTTTACGATGATCAGCTATCGCCTGGTCCAACGCGGCCCGTCGTTTCCGGACCAGATTGACGTCGCGATAGACCGCAGTACAGCGGAATATACGGTGCGCTCACAAGTGGGGGCGCAGGGTAAAGAGGGGGTACTGAGCGGGCAGGTTGATCTGCCCAAGGATGTCTACAACGGCATGCTCATCACCGTATCAAAGAACTTAGAGGAGGGCGCCGACGAAACGGTGAGCGTGCTCGAGTTCACACCGACGCCACAGGTCGTCAATGTGCAACTGCATGCCCTAGATGAGCAACCCGTCCAGATCGGCGAGGTGGCGAGTAGGGCGATGCACTACGTCTTTAAACCGCAGATCGGAATGATTCGGGAGTTGCTCGGCAAGGCCACCGGCAAGCTTCCGGCTCAGTTTCACTATGACTGTTGGATCAAGGTCGATGCGACGCCGAGGTTCGTAAAATTCGAAGGGCCCCTGCAACTCATGGGACAGATCGTACGCATCGAACTCGTGAGCTCCCAGTTGCCCGCAGAGACGGAAGAGAAGAAGATTTCTTCAAAATAACGTTGGCTCGGTCATGGCCGAATCAGTGGTGGCTTAGCCAGTGATGAGGTAACGTACATTGAACTTGCTGAGGGAGCGCAATACGCTCCATCCTGAATCTCGAATTTAAAGAGTACCCGGGTCGGTCACTTGCATGACTCCTATGAAGTTGTTTCACCAACTGCCTCACATAATTCTGTAGCCTCGCATGAGTGTGTGGCGCGATCACCACATTCTCCACCGCAAACTCCTGCCCCCTCGACCACCGGACAACGGACTCTGGAATTAGAATGTGCTGTTCATTCGGCAGCGTGCGGTCAACGAGAGGATTTCCCCTGGTCGCATGGGTAGGTCGCCGGAGAGTCGCCATCCGGTACACGAGAGGTTCCACACGGTGCCTTGCCCCTGGAATGGCCCAGCGTGGTACGTGACGGGGCAGCGCACGGGGAAGCGTTGGTAGAGACGAAGCGTGAAGGGCATAGACGCCTCGCAGGAAGGCCCATTCTAGGAGTGTGGGAAGGAGGCGCAAGAACCGAGTCTGGCAACTGTCAGAATCCTGAATCTGCTTGCGGGATGTGGCGTCTACGTCTGATGGCACACCTAAAATATGAGCGTGATGCGGAGAAGGGCCTGGAGCAGCCTGGGAGGTAGTCTGTTTTGGCCATCACCCTGAGTGCGTGCGGAACCCTGCCTGCCCCCTCAGTGAACAAGAAAAGCGATCCGGCCGCTGTCAACTCAAGTGTCGTCCAGTCCCTTCAGCGACAAATCAGAGAGCGAGAGAAGCGCATTGCGGAGTTAGAGGCCCAGTTGGACGCCTTGAAGGTGATCGATCAGGACATGGAGAAACGGAGAAAGCCCAGCGGGTCCCCCGCGACGTTGACGCCTGCAGCGACGGATCAGCTTCGGTAACTCGCCTGTCGCTGGTGAGCGTTTTCTCATCCATGCGATACTTCTGTCGAGTAAAAGGCGCACGCTGCGGGAGGCAGAGGAGTCACTCAACAAGACGGTCGGTGCCTCAGGCCTCCCCTCGGGCACGAATCCGCGGAGGCGCCAGAATTCTCTACACAGTGGATGGTCAACAAGGGGAAACAGGCTGTCCAGAAATTAAGTGGGGCAGTCCAGAGAGGGCGAGGGTGTGCTTGACCTGGCCAAGTTGCTGGGTGCGCGTCAGACGTTTCAAAATCCCTTAGACAGCCCAGGGCTCACGATCCGCCGCTCCGCCTCGAGCCAATCATCCAGATCATGCCCATCCTTCCGTCCACGCTGTTCATACAGCGCATACGCCATAGCTGCAACCCCCGTGTTATCCTGCTCCGTTCTGGCTTGAAATAGAGTTTTCACAATTGCCTCCGCTTCCTTGCCTTGCTCTTTTTGCGGTTGCTGGTGTTTGCTGAATGTTCGTCGCTGCATCTGTCCTTCCATGAGGTGATCCTCCTTATGCAGTCATAGGAAACGCCGGCGACATGCGGGCCGCCCAGCCAGCGCCGACTACACTCTAGCCCTACAAAGATGACCGACCATAAACGGGCGGGCGCGGTCGTTTGACCGGTCGTGGTTTGCCACGCTCCTTGTCTTACTTATAAGGCGGGAATGAGACCGTTTGTATGACCCGTTCACGCGGCATTGATCGAAGAGTCGGCAGGTCGCTACCACATGACGTAACGACCTGCACGCGTTCACTGAGACAATTACTTACTACCGCCTACCTGCCCTTCGCGGAGCGAATCGCGGCCGGTTTCATTTCCGTGACCGGCAGCAGTTTCTCGGGCCGAGCGAATCGACAGCACGTGATTCTGATCGTTCACCTTCGTCTCAATGCGATCACCCGGCTCGATGTTTTTCGCCTTCAGGGTGGTTACGTCGATATGCAACCGCACTTCTTTACCCTCCTGCCCCTTGACGAAACAGTTATTGCCTTCAACGCGCAACACTTCGCCCGTGATCGTCTTGCCGCCGTTTGAGGGGCCGCCCTTCATCTCATCGCTCATCTGTTGTTCACCAGCTTCCTGACCGCCTTGCCTCCGATCAGTTTGGTCAGCTTTCATTTCAGATTGGTCAGCTTTCTTTTCGTCTGCAGCCGACGCCGCATTATCTGCCTGGGCGGCATGGGACAGACCGAGGCACAGCAAGAACCCACACGACAGGACACCGACGACTTTGAGAAGAGAAATCATGAGAACCGCCTCCGCTAGATGTAAAAATATAACGGTACGCTCTCCGGAGTCTTGCTCGCTGAGCAATTGTGACCAGATTGCAGAAATTTCCTAATTTTTTGGCGGCGAGTTCCTAGGCAGGAACGAGACGAGAGGATGAGTTGGAATTTAATAGATGTCTTTGGGAGCGGGGGCCAGGGTTCACCGCCGTGTTCACGGTGCTGCGACTCTTGACACCGCTGAAGAAGTCCTATGAAGCCGCGAAGATACGAGTGCAGCCCTAAACGAAGATCGTCGAGGAACTACGGAGATGCGACGGGAGACGGCAGAGCTTGGCAGAAAGCCAGTGACGGAGAATCGGCGAGCCTATGTGCTGGTCAATAATCGAGCTGAGGGGAATGCAGCGTTGACGGTACAGGGACTGTCCGAGAGGCTATCAATATAATGGCCCGATTCCTTTCGGAGTTGAGCCTTCTGCTTCAGACTTCGCGATGCTTCTACTGCTCGTTCACAATGTTTCCATCGTGCGTGCAGCAGTTTTCCATCACGTCTTTCTAAAGCATCTTCATGCTACTGGACATCCGGAATAGAGCATACGAGGAAAAGCCCTAGTCGTGGTCAAAAAACACCCGACTGTCCAAGGCGCTCGTCACGCGGCTAGTTGAAATCTCTCCGTGAGTCGCTGAACACACATTTTGAGAATGTCCAGCTCGTCCTTAGTCAACGTGTCGCGTGTGATGGGGTCGTTCAGTAGTCGATCGCACGCGAGCGTGAATTCTGTGATAGGCGTGACGAGAGGCGTGGTGAGTTTGGGCATCATACATGACCTGCCTTTCTGGCTCGACCGCGGAAATATGCGCTGATCCAAGACACCTCGGTCTCATCAAGATAAAGGCTCAGGTCCTTTCGGAACCGAGCCTTTACTTCATCAGCACGAGGAGGACACCCATCGCGCTGTCTGAAGCATGGTTACAATACCGCATCATGGACGAGCGCGGACCAGAGGAATACCCTAGTATTACACTACCGTTTAGAGTTTCGCCACTCCCACGGCGGCACGGGCTGCGGCTGACGAACTAGATCGGAATACGCAAATGCGTTGATGGCACCGTGGCCTGTGAACTCTCACTTACCTGTGCAGTTTTCTCCTCCGTAACCGTTCTTCTTGACGCGTCTGGCGCGCAATTCTCGCACGAGGAGATACCAGACGATCACGCCATTGATACCAAGCGTCGTGAGCCTCAGAGGAGTCACATGGTCCAGCATGCCATACAGCTCCCACGGGATAAATGAACCGATCACGACCGCCGTGAGATAGGAGGCCCATGGCTGAGCGAACAGGAGACCTCCCCCTTGTACAAACGCGAGTCCGGCGTACACAAAGGAGCCAATACTCAATGTCTCCAGCAGTTGATCCGTAATCGGCAAGACCTTCGTCAGGAGCCAATGAATAGAGCGATTCTCAGGGTCCAAGTGGATCACCTGGAGCCACTGCTTGAGGACAAGCAGATGATTCTGATCCAACAGGAGCAACCCGCCGGCTCCAACTGCAGCCAGCAGCACTCCTTGAATCAAGTAATAGGTAGCGAGCAGCTTAAGAACCAATGGGGAAGACCGCCTCATCGTGAGGTGTTCTGCCTGAGACAGACTCCCACTTCGTCCTCGCTCCCGATCCTCGCACCATAGAAGCGAGAGAGGTTCATAGGCATACTTCCTGTACCACCAGCACCACCCTTGCTTGACGAGTTCCTGATTGAGATTCATCCCATCGGGTAGGATCACATCCCCGATCGTGCGCTTGTACTTGTCGCGGCCGTGAGTCTGAAGCGTGACTTCCTTCCCATAGACTAACTCTGAGGCGGCGTGCTTCGCTCGCTTGCCATAGACTTGGCCCTTTTCTGGGCAATCGATCCCGCTGAGACGGATGCGTTCAGGATGTTGGTTGTGCAGGACTTCAATAGTGTCGCCATCATGCACACCGATGACTTTCCCTGTAATGATTTCCGCTAAAGATGATGAAGTCAATGCAAGCGGCAAACATACAGTAATGAGGAAGATCGTGGGACCTTCAATGTGGTTGAGAGAGAAACAGTGCGGCAGGAAGTAGCCTTGCCGCTTTGAGCCAGAGCGAGGCGCGTCTTACGCCTCTCATCGTTTCTCACGCAATGCGAGAATTATCATATAAACAATGAATGCGCTTAGCCACCACACCCACCCAGAGAATCCTGACAGAAAACCTGAAGAAGTCTGCTGTGATTGAGATGGGCCGAGCCTGAATTTGCTAATGCTTTTGGACCTTGGAAGGTGTTGGAGGAATTGTCTGACCCTTTAGTTTCTGGAGAATGCGAGCGTTTGCAGACTGGGGAGACACCAGTGTGGACTGAGATGGGGCGGAGGGGGTAGAAGCACCAGCACTACTGCCTCGGATAGATGAAAGAATGCGTTGATTAGTGGCGTCTCCAGTCCCCAACTTGCCACTCCCACGGCGATATCTATCCTCATTTTCATCTAAGAAATTAATTTGGCCACCGTCGATGATAGTGATCCCGACATGGGTATACGGTCTCCCGAAGTGCCTTCCCTGGTAAGGGGGATCAACAAGGCCTATAACGCTCACCCACTTACCCTCCCACCTCTCAGATGGTTGTTCTGTTGGCCCTCGTTTAATGACCAGCGGATGAATACGTTCTCACAGGAGAATGCCATTGGCTTTCCAAGAACGAATTGCATGTTTCTCGGTCCGCATTCACGGTATCCTTCTATTCGAGATGTGCGTCAGCCGTGAAATAAAGTAATGCAACGATCCCGTCTATTTCCTCTTTCGCGATTTCTCTGGGCATCGCTCCTTCGGGAGCATGACTAATCGTCGCAGCCCCGGTCGCAATCCTCGGCCTGGGACGAGGCGTGAAAGTCGTCGAGCAAGCTTCCGGGCATGTTGGAGCTGTCACTATCAAGTCCCAGGTGTGTCGGGCGAACAAGCGCGTTTGGCCATGGCACGGGCTGCATCTTCTGATAGGCCAGCGGACCCGGAGATCTTCCCGCCCACTCAATATATGCCGTGGGGGAATTTAAAAGAAATTCATCATCTGACGATACCTTAAAACCGGTGCAGCGAGGCGACCGGGAACAGTGCGAGGGCTGCTCCCAGTTCTTCGGCCTGAGTCGGTGTCGCCTACGGACCAGGCTCAGGCGCGATCATGGGCGTCGTCAGTTCAGTTGGAGATTATAGCGGTCGAGTGTGGTGGCTTTGTTCCGCGCGAGGTTGGAGAGCGATTTGTTGTAGTCGATCGTGGCGCGTAACTCGTTCCCTTGGGCCGTCGCGAGATCGCGTTGGAATTCGAGGACGAAGCGAGTTATGCTCAGTCCAACCTTCAGGCGCTCTTGTTCCGCCTGCAACTGCTTCTCGGCCATGATTCTGGCCGATCTGGTCGTTTCGATTCGCTTGAAGTCGGTCTGTACACGTCTGACCGCTTCACGGACACCCACGATGATTTGCTGCCGCACGCTCACGAGCGACGCTTCCGCGTTCTTCTCCTCCAGCTGCCGTTTGTTGTAGGTGCTCCAGGCTGAGCGGTTGCCGAGCGGGTAACTCAAGACGAGGCCCGCTCCATAATTATAGTAATTGCCGTTGAAGTTATTGTTGACCGAGTCGGGGTAGTTTCCCCCCAGTCCCGCCAGTCCCGTGGTGCCCTGAAACGACAGAGTCGGGAGAGTCTGATTTTTGGCAAACTTGGTGTTGAGATCGCTCGACTCCATATTCTTCTTCGCCTGGACGATTTCCGGCCGCTGCTCGATGGCAATGTCGATAGCTTCCTGCAGGCTGATGGGTTCGAGGGTCACGACCGGTTGGTCGAGCGGGGTCAAGCGCAAGTCTTGACGCAGGTCCTCTTCCGCCGGATTGAGCAATCGTCGCAGCTGATCTTCCTGGTCTCGAATCGTTTTATCCGCGACCAGTACCTGCTCGACCCGCGTCGCGACGGCCGCTTCGGCTTGCAAGACATCGACGATCGACATGACACCGGCCTTCGCCTTCGCGCGGTTGCCAGCCAAGAGCTCCTGTGCAGCTTTCAAGGCAGCTTCTGCCACCTTCAGATTCTCATTGGCGAAGACGACTTCCCAATAGGTCTGTTCCACGGTGGCCAGAACCGTGAGGACCCGATCGCGAAAGATGTGTTCTTCCACGATGGCATTATTCTGTGCGATGTGGATGAAAGTTTTGGTAACGTCAATACCTGCATTGCGGAGGAGCGGTTGCGTGAGCGTCAGTACGAGGCCGCCTGTATAGGAGGGGTTGAACAGGAAGCCTGTGGCGACGTTTTGATTCACATTTGTCCGAGAGGGACTATAGTTCAGGTCGACATTGCCGCCAGTCAGCAAATTCGTCATCGCATCGAGCGTGACGGATTCGTTCCGTTGATCGAAGGTCGTAATTTGCTTCAAGTTACCGATGGTCCCGCCGAACACAGGTCGATTGAGCGGGCTCACGGTTCGGTTGTATTGGCCGTTGACGCTCAGAGTCGGGTCGAACTTGGCTCGCTCAACGGTGATGTCGGCCAGCCGGCTGTCCTTCGTCTGGCGGCTGATGTTGANNTGTTGATGTCAAGATTATGCTGCAGTGCCCGAATGGCCGCGTCGGCCAGGGAGATGGTTTCGCGTCGTTCCGCGGGCGGAGAATTGCCGATCTCCAGACCCCAACTGAGCCCAGGTGATAGGAAGAGGCCTATACCGACGGCATAGCCACATGTGCGCCACCATGTATTTGTTCCGGTACCATGCTCCATAACGCCCCCGTTGTGATGGACAAGGAATATTTTTTCATACTATAATCAGTCCATGCGAGCTTGTCATGGACTAAGTGCAATGAGATGTCAATGCCATAGGGTCAAGCAAACTTTTCTGCCAGTGTCGCTGCTTCCCGCTGCCCTGGGCCTGCTCCTGTTCGCGCTCCCGCCGCTGG
This sequence comes from Nitrospira sp., assembly GCA_003135435.1. Classification (GTDB taxonomy): domain Bacteria; phylum Nitrospirota; class Nitrospiria; order Nitrospirales; family Nitrospiraceae; genus Palsa-1315. Next base: position 9,758 of record PLBR01000153.1, read on the forward strand.
ACTCGCGAGTATGGGGCCAAACGATCTCTAGCGTTCGTTCATTCGATGGAGGGGTCGCACCCCTGTTCAATCTGCCCGGCCCAGGGAGTCTCTATATCGACAATCAAGGCACGCAAGGATTTCTGTATACCCCCGGGAACAATTTCGAATCGTTCAGTTTCCGGAACCCCACGACTGGACAGGCATGGAGCGGGGCAGTGACCACGCTCGGGCCGCAACTCTCGATCGGACTCATCCAAGGCGCTAACCAGAGCGGTTCCCCGCTTGTCCTTCCCGGTCCTCCCCGCCAAACCGCGCCGTTGCCATCGATCCAATCAAACATTCTCGACGACATCCCCTAAACTCAGGCACGGGGCGGAAGGCTTCCTTTTCTGAGTGGCATGTTGTCCCTGTCGCTCTAGCCGAACGTGCGTGTGCTTCTCAACGACCAGCGATTCGACTCCATACTCTTGCCCTCGCGCCCAGCGCACAATGGCACCAGCCACAAAGACATGTTGTTGGTTCGGTAAGTTGACGGTCATCGAACACGTCTCACCGACTCGCAACGGCAAATCCCCGGAGAGACGCCAGCCATTCAGTGAAAGATTCCACACTGTGCCGTAGCCCTCAAACAAGCCAGCGTGATAGGTCACGGGACACGAGACCGGGAAGCGACGGAAGGGACGAATCGAGAAGGGCATGTGGGCCTCGCAGGGAGGCTCAGTGTAGAAGGGTGAACGATCAAACCGCAAGGCGGGTACTATTCGACCTTTGCGTATCTGTCCGAGGGCAGACGGATGGGGTTGACGATCCTGCCGCCAGACATCAATGCGAGTGAGTGGGCGTACACGGGAAGAGGAAAGAGGGTTCGTGTCGGGCTCATGCAGGTGAAGTCGTTCCACGAGACGGTGGCGAAGCAGATCCTTTTAAATCGACAAACCGTTGGTCCCTATCGATCGCTAAAAGACTTTCTGGATCGTGTGAAGCCGGAGATCGCCCAAGCCACGCTCTTGATCAAAGCCGGGTGCTTCGATTCGATTGCCGGAGAACTGACGCGGCCGGCGCTCCTCTGGAGGCTCTTCGCATCACAGGCGACCAAGCCGCCAGGCTACCTCCCGATTCCGCCTGAATATTCAGTACAGCAGAAGCTCGCGCACGAACTGGAGCTGTTCGGCTTCCCGCTGTGGTGTCATCCGCTGGATCTCTTTAAGGAGGTACTCGCTCGCATTCCCTATATTCCCGCCAAGGACTTGCCGCAGCATGTGGGGGAAGACGTCACGGTGATCGGCTGGCTCCTCACCGAGAAGAGCATCTCGACCAAGAAAGGGGCGCCGATGGAGTTTGTCACGTTCGAAGATCAAACCGGCCTCTACGATGCCACGCTCTTTCCGAACATCTATCGCCAATACTGCCATCTCTTGGCAATGAATCAGGCGTATGCGGTCACGGGGCGAGTGGAAGAACAATTTTCAACGGTCGCCCTCACGGTTTATACACTCACACTCCTGGCTTCCGCTCACGTAGAGACAGATGACGAGCCCCTTGAGGACGTTGTCGGGTAGTCGGTACACTCTGACATGGCACTCTCCCCGCTTATTCGATTCGGGACCTCCACCTGGACCTACGAAGGCTGGCAAGGCCAAGTCTATCATCGGCAGTATGCCAAGAGCAGGTTCGTGCAGGAATGCCTCGGCGAGTATTGCCAATACCAGTACAACAACGAGCCACTGTTCAGGACTGTGGGGAATGATGCAACGTTCTATCAGCCGCCAAGCGCGAATCAGCTCCGGCGCTATCTAAACCAGATCCCCGAAGACTTTGAGATGTGTTTCAAGGTGTGGGAAGAGATCACCATTCCCAGCTATGCGACGCACGCTCGCTACGGAGCCCGGGCCGGTCAGCTGAATCCACGGTTCCTTGATGCCAACTTTATCAATGAATTGGTGCTGACGCCCTATCGCGAGGCGAAGTTCGAGCCGCATGCCGGAGCGTTCCTGTTCGAGTTCCAACGTCATGATATGTCTCCAAAGGAGTTTTGCTCACGCCTGGATGGATTCTTCGGCCAGCTCCCCTCAGATTTCCGCTACGCGGTTGAGATTCGCAATGCCGGGCTGATTGGACCTGAATATCGCCAGGTTCTTGAAGCTCATGGGGTCGCACATGTCTACAACCATTGGTCCTACATGCCTTCGCTTGCGGAGCAGCACCATCGGATGGAGCGTTTTACGGCCCCCTTCACCATGCTGCGCCTGCTCACGCCATTAAAGCTATCCTATGAAGCGGCGAAGAAACGCGCAGAGCCCTACACAAAGATTGTCGGCGAGTTGCCGATGATGCGACAGGATACGGGGGAACTGGTCAAGAAGGCCGTGGCGGAGAACCGGCGAGCGTATGTGTTGGTCAACAATCGCTCGGAGGGGAATGCACCGTTGACCATCCAGGCCCTCAGCGATCAACTCAGGGCTGTCCAACGTGATTGAGTCGTCCTTTTGCTTCTTACCTGGAGTCGGCCGGAGAACCGAACGACGGTGGTGGGACCGGGGCATTGGAACCTGGAAGGACTTTCTGTCTTCAAACTCCATCCCCGGCATAGGGCCAGCCCGGAAGGCCATCTATGATGTCGCGCTGGATCAGGCGAAGGTCCATCGAGCGCAGGAGGATGCGCGATATTTCGCTAACCATCTGCACGCTCGCGATCAGTGGCGACTCTATGAATGGCTCCGCCCTCGGGCGGTGTACCTGGACATCGAGACGAATTCCTTTGGGCAGATCACGGTCGTTGGCCTTTATGGGCATGGGGGCTTTACGTCGCTTGTAGAGGGTGATTTATTGACGAGGCGGCGACTTTGTGAGGAGCTGGCCCAGTACGATCTACTCGTGACGTTCAACGGGACATCATTCGATCTGCCAGTCCTGCTCGCCACCGTCCAAGGACTCCCGCTGGACCAGCCCCATATCGATCTGTGCTTGCTTGGTCGGCAGCTCGGCTATCATGGCGCTCTCAAAGCCATTGAGCTCCAGCTAGGTATCCACCGTCGCGCGGATTTGTGGGGCCTGAGCGGTGCCGATGCGGGCCAACTCTGGAATCGATGGCGACATAGCCGGGATGAGGAGGCGAGAGAGCGCCTGTTGGCGTATAACGAGGCAGACTGTGTGAACTTACAACCCTTGGCCGATATGTTCTATTACTGGATGGTCCAACAGAGTCAAAGATGATGAGGGCTCCCTCAGACCGGTTCTCCTAAAACTCCGCCCTTTGCGCAATGTTGGGAGAATTTGAAATCCGATGATTGCGTATCAGCGGGTCAGAAGAATATCCGATCAAGTTCAATGGCCTAGCCAGGCCGGCTACTGAGAAGCTACCAAACTTCCAAGTTGAGTAGAGATTGGTCGCGTACCTGAGACGCACCTTGCCGAGACGAATAAACATATCCATTGTGAAAGCAATGCAATAGGGAACAGGTTTTCCTCCGCAGGTCGATGAACAAACCTATGATTGTTATTGGAGATGCGATCCGCAGCACAGTGCGCTGTGCTCGTAGTGTGCTGTGTCCGACGTACGAGCACTCACATGCCCGTCCATTAACCATCTGATTTATGGACAGACGAGAGGGCTATACATATGTCAATGCGATTAAAGATTTAGGCAGGATTTGTGGACAGGAACTTGACTGGCATCCGTCTTTTTAGTCTCTCAGAAGCTTCACGGCTTATGATTGCGTCTAACTCTGCCATAATATTTTCCTGTTTCTTCAGGCTCTCCTTACTTACGTCCCACCGATAACCGCCGAGGAGCAGAAAAACTGGGACATTCTACGTGTCCACCAGTTTCTTCGGGCGTTCGATCGGTCGGAGGCTCGCATCGAGTCCCAAGAGCGACGCGGTGACAGTCGTCCACTCTGCTGATTCGAATGGCGCACCCCGATTCACACTCTACCGGATCTGATGCACCTCTGTCTCTGTCATCGGCTCGTTTAGCCACGCCAGCCACGGCTCCGGTCGCTCGACAGGTCCGGCTTCTATCCGGGGTCCACGCGATGGTTCCAACCAGCACCGCGCGCTCGGCCACCGCCAGTCTTCTGTTCGGGCGACCAATCCAGCTCGAACCGGATTTCGTTCAACGTAGCGCAGAACCGTCACTAAGTGATCGTCATGCTCGATGGGAACCGCTTTGAACCGTCCCTGCCACACATGCCCACTCGACTCGTGCCACCGGTGATACCGTCGCACATGCGAGGTCAACAATCATTGCATCCATCGGCTCAGGTCGCCATCGCGGTACGGCCAGAAGGCGAGATGAAAGTGATTCGGCATCAGACTATACGCTAGGAGTCGCATTGGTACGCGCTCGCTGGCTTGCTTGAGTAAGGTCACGAAGGCCTGATAATCCCCCTCCGCATGAAAGACCTCGGCACGGGCATTGCCCGATTGATCACGTGGTAGCAATAGCCTCTGACTGACGTCCGTGCGGTCCTTGGCATACCCCCTCACCTCAAGCCCACGGCCTCACGCCGCTCGAAAATGTAGAATGTCCCTGTTTTTCTTCCTTAGGGGCATCGGTTATGCGCCATGTTTGACAGGGCCCCTACGGACGGCCTAGCCTGGTGTCATAGCGCCTAGCATAAAGCCCTTTCGGTCAGGAGTTGGAGTGAAAGCACATTTCGCCGAAGGAGAAGTGACCTGCCTCCCTTAAACGGGTTCAGATCCTCTGTGAGAGTCGGACTGAAATATCCCAGGTTTTTTTATTTCCCACCCTAGTAAACTGATAGCCATGACAGGACCTAGCAGGTTGCGGAAAAACTCGATCGTTCTTTGAGCCAAACCCGTAGAAAACATGATTTTCGTCGGAGCATGTGAAATGCCTCAGCATGAGCTGTTCGCCTTTCCTGATCGAAGCAAATGCAGCTTTCGAGCAAGTTGGAGGAAACACCGGAACCCACGCTTCGCAAGAGGCTAAAAAAATGATTTTCCGCAGTCTGCTAGAGTGAGCGCCCGTCTCATGGTCAGCCTAGCGGTGCTGTCAATTTTTCCATAAGTTCATCTCGAACGGCGTGCCAGGAGAAACGCTGGCAACGAAAACCACTCAATAAGGAGAAGACTCAGGTCAGACCACAGACAGGGATGCTCATCACGGTCAGTGTTTTATCTGGACTGCTTGGCGGGATTGTTGCTGCCTGTCTCGTTGGCGGAGGCCCTGTCACTGCGCAAGAGCCGGCAGGGGAGGTGCCCGCATTCGTCAGCACCAAGGAGTTCCGCCTCATTCATCGACAGGGGCACACGCGGGCCTTGCTCTCCTTAAACGAAGTAGGGCAGCCGAGCCTCCATATGCGCGATGAGTTTGATACTGATCGGGTGTGGGTCGGCATCTCCACGGAGACCGGAGTAGCCGTGCATGATGTGGACGGCAAAACACGATTGGTGCTCTCGGTCGACCAAGACGGGCTCCCCTCGCTCGTCGTCCGTGATCGAAAGCAGCAGACCAAGTCGTTTCATCCCTAGGAAGCAGTCAGAAGACAGCCATGACCGTGGAATGGCCTAAGATGCTTCAGGGTGTCTGTCTCGTCTACCGACTATTCCTCTTGGGCGGCTTCATGCTGAGCTATAGGGCGTGGATATTCGAGACACCCAACGCGCCTACACCTTAGGACGGTACAACATGGGCATCCTTGGATGCATCATCGTGGGGTGCCTTGCCAGGAAGCCACGATACAAACAACTTGCTATCGTGGCATTGAGGCTGTGGGTGGTCAGCAGCATCATCATCGCTCAGGTCTCACTCTTCATGGAGGCTATCGGGATTATCCACAATATCATCATGGCGGTCATTGGCGGAGTCCTATCCTATGTCTTCACATGGTCGCAGCAATGCGTGGGTACCCACTGTCCAAGCCCACCAAGCGATAGGAACACGATCAAGGATCAGATTGTGGGAAGCAGAAGAAGGCTTGGATCGTTAGAACAAACGTGGAGCATCATCACATGAGAGCCACGACAGTTCTCAGAGCTGTCGGTCTTGTCCTGTGTCTCGCAGGTCTTGGACCGACTGCAGGGCTCTCTACCCAGCCCTCAGCTCAGGATGCCTCTCCCCGGCAGAGTTCCGCGCACTTGACCCAGCCTGAGGTGCTCACCCTCGCCAAAACGGAAGCTCGGAAGGTGGTCCGGCAGAAGATCTATGACTATGACATCACGAGCGTGATTTTTAACTCGCACGTCAGAGAATGGTCTGTCTTGTTCGCGCAGCAGCCTCCGCACACTGCGAGTCGTGGCTGCCTCTATGTGTATGTAAATGACGACACGAAGGATGCCACGGTGCAACCCTGTTGATGAACTCTGGCTTTCTCGGTAAGGGTCACTTGGTTGTGGAATGGGGCGTTCCTGGCATCGACTTTGCGGGAGGGGGTACAGTCTCCCTGAGGCTCTCATCAGGCTGGCCAAGAAAGTGCACCGGCTCTTCGCCCCTCAGATGCGCTGGCCGAATAAGGTATGTCCCATAGATGCTTCTGGTCCAGACAGACTTAGCTGTATCGAAGTTTCCTCCCGAAAACACATAGCTGAGACTGCCAACGACAGCGCCTCCAAGCGCAAAGGCACCTTTGCCTATGACGTAGGGAACCGTGAGGGCCCAACTCGCCACCTCGATCCCCGTTCCTTCTGAGTTGTCAGCGTCTGCTGACGAATCTTCAGCCAAGGCCGATCCGGGCGGGAGGAGGCTCAGACACATCATGGTCACAATCAGCATCACCGCAATGGCCTTTCCCCATCTTCTCAGAAGACCGGTCGCGGTGGCAGTCAGAGGTCCTGCACACTTAGTCGCCATGAGCGAAATAGGCCACAGGACGATGTTCAACATGTGGTGTGACTCCCGTCTGAACTCTTACGGAAAGATCTACATATAACCAGGAACGTTCATTCCGATCAAGGTCCCAAGAGACCTGTGGCTGATCCCATCCCGATGCCGCCGTAGGAATGACGAAAACGAAAGTGACAAGTCTTCGTTGGGGAATAGTTTTCGATCACGATGATCTTGCCGACTGTCGAGTGAACATGCTTGCCCCGCGATCTCGAGGTTCTGATCGTTACCCTCCGTTTTTCGAGCGATTCCCCATCGCCAGGCTAGGGCTTCCTCTCGTGAGGTAGTTGCATTCGCGATCATTTGCGCTTGGATTTCGTGTTCTTTTTTTCCATGGGATCGCGACTGCCGAATATCGTATCCGCATTCTTCTTCTGTTCGTCCGACATGCTGTGATAGAGCGCCTCGAAGACCGGGGCGAATTTCTTGAGGCCCTCCGCATGTGCACCGGCGATCTCGGCGTAGGACTTGACATCCTCGACAGCGGTCATGGTCTTCGCTTTTTCGGACCTGGCCTTATGGAGCGCTTCCATTGCGTTCTCGTTGTCCCGCATCACCTGGGTGACAGGGCTCCAGAGGTTTTCTTGTGCCGGTGTGATGTTGAGTTCGGCATGAAGCTTTTTGATGCGTGCCTCGACGGGGTTGTCGGGAGCGGTCTTCGCCACGGGGTCTGGACCTGGAACCTCCTTTGTCGCAGCCGGAGCTGGCGTGGGGGACGCCTCTGCCACAATGACACGCGCCGGGAGCGTCTCAGTCATGGGTGGGTGGGCGAGGTCACCCGAGTCCGCACGCGAAAGATCTGTGAGAGTGAACGTGGCGAGAAGCGCCGCCGCAGTGTATGCGAATGGAGAGGCAATGTGTTTCATGATCTGTCTCCGTATGAGGGGTCGACGCACTCGCCCAAGGGGGTGCGAGAGCCGGTGATTCATTTGCTTCCTCGACGGCAATGGTTGTCACGCAACTGGAATGGTCGGTACTGATGCCATCTCTCTCACCCTCGAGAAGTCCCGAACTGGACTGAACGCAATGATGCTGTAGATCCTGAGCTAGCGCCTATGGCCTCCCCCGTAACGCCCCCCGTAGAACCCCCCATACCGCCTCCCATAGTATCCCCCGTACCGGTAGCCGAACGCTGGGGGAGCAAGGTAGATCCCCGGTCCATAGTAGCCAGGGTTATAGTAGTAGGGTGCAGGGAGATACGACCCAATATACGGCGGTGGGGGTGGGACTGCTTGTGGTGCGATTTGTGGAGGAGGATTCTGCGTGGCTGGTGGTGCCGCACTCGGATTGTACACATCGTCATACTCCTCGCAGTCGCCGGACGGTGCCGGCTGGCTGGTCCATATGTCCCCGTTGGGCGTATGGCACTTCCAGACGTAGGCATAGACGGGACTGGCAAGCAGGAGCAGCCCTGTTCCGAAGAGAGCAATAGTTACGCGCACCATGGTCTAGACCTCCTGTCCTTCAGAATTCCCACAGTATATCGCAACGCCGTTCTCAGCAGGCCGCGCATCCCTCCGACCAGGCGAACGGAATGGTCACTCCCAACAGAACGGTTCCCCCCCGAGACCCCGAGAAGTATGTTCAGTCCACTCTGCCTCAGAGCCTTCTTCATGAACGAAGGCGTTCTTGAGACCAGCTCGGCAGTGATGCTGTCTCTCCCTCTTAATCAGAGAGTCGTTCCGAATAGGGAAAAGGTTACGCACACTGATCAGGCGGTATCTAGCCCTCACAGAGGACCTGGACCCGGTTAAAGGGGCTAGGTCACACCGGGGCCTGACCATGTATATGGTAAGCTTGAGCGAGTCTTGTGAGGCGTATGAATGCTGTGCTTCGGCCAGATACTCACGCTTGTGTTGGTGTTTGTCGTCTCTCCGAGTTTCGCCGCCAGTCGAATCTACACGTATAAAGACGACTCAGGCACGCCGACCTTTACGACTGAGTTGGACTCGATCCCAGAGAAATATCGCAATCGAGTCGTCCCTCTCGATCCTGATACCTCCTCACCCGCTGGAGCTGGAGCGCCAAGCTCTCTTCCGGCGGCCGTCCGGGTCGTCACCGCGAGCGGCGAGTACCGTATGGGCGATCACGACACCCGAGCCGACGCCGTCCGATTAGCCATTGAAGCGGCAAAGAGACAGGCGCTTGAGCAGGTGGCGACCTACCTCGAGAGCGTAACCGAAGTCAAAAATTTAGACGTCACACGGGATGACATCCGGACCTATACCGCCGGAATCGTCCTGGTGTTGAATCAGGAGATCAGCACACGACTTGAGGGAGAGACCGTGGTGATCCAGGCCGATCTCACGGCGCAAGTGGATCCCAATGAAGTCGCTCAGGCGATCACCGCACTTCGAGACAATGAGAGCGCGAAACAGGAACTCGTGGCGCTCCGATCCGAAACGGACCAATTGCATCAACAGCTCGATGCCGCCAATCAGGCATTAACCACCGCGGTCTCGCCCGATGAGGTTCAGACGCTCAATCAGCAACGCCAGGACCTGTTAAACCAGCTGCAAACCAATGCCCTCGTGTCCCAAGCGTGGACCGATTGGGTCTATGTGAGGCCGATCGTCTACCCCTATCCATGGATCGGGGTGCAGCAAGTTCACGGACTGCTACTCCAAGCGCGGCAGATCAATCCACAAAATCGTCATCTTCGAGTCTTGCAACAGGTCGTGACGGTGCAGCGCGGCGCCGTTCCCTCAGCGCCGGCGCCCGGACTCTTGCCGCCTCCGCCGCGTGCCTCCCTGCTTGTGCCGCCGCCGGCTCCGCAGCATCTCGCCACCCCGCCCCATCTGAATCAGCCACTGGGGTCGAGTCCTTCGACCACGCCGACGCCGCAGCACTTCTCCACCCCCCTGCCCCCGACGCTGCAGCAGGTTCATCCGCCCCGTTTTGCACAACCTAACCCTCCGGTGCTTCGCGCGCCGTATTCCGCACCCTACGCAAACCAGCAAATAAATCCTCAGCACTTTGGCGGAATGGGTGGGCGTTCCGGCGGGGGTGGTCACGTCGGTGGTGGACATCGCGGTCGCTAATGATGCGTGGACAGTGCCGTTCGTTTATTGGGGTGCGGAGGTCCTGGCATCAGAACCGGCCGGCGTTGGAAAGAGATTCCGTTTGGAAATCACGGCGGTGCTTGAACAGGTGCCGGCCTCCTTGTTCACGTTGCGGTCCACGATCCGCACGTCGCTCAGCACCTCGTTGACCAGCCCTTCACGGACGACTTCGATATCCTGCTCCGCCTCTTTTCCTGTCCGTTCGCGGATGCGGTCGGTCGATCGTTCCGTCACCTTCACATGAGCTAGCTTGGAGAGTTCGACACGCGCAGCCAGATCAGCCGAATGTTGGCAGAGATAGAGCCCCTTCGCGAGATTGCCGTACCCCGTGGCTCGGATGTACTCGCCATCGGATGGGCCAATCTCGGCGAACGGAATCTGCACTCCCTGTTGAACGGACGGTGCGGGCATGGCTGTGGTGTCCCCAGGAGCCGCGGCTTGGGGCGAAAATTGGGGGTCGCTTTGTTGCTGCGAATGCTCCTGCGCTTTCAGCTGTTGAAAGGCCTTGTCGGCATGTTGCCGCACCGCATCGGGGTTCGTTGCGGGCGTTGATGCCGTCGAGCAGCCAAGTGTCATGAGGAGGCTGCCCAAGACCAGTCCCACGCGGTTAGTCCTTCTGATCATTCCCTTCACCATCATATTCGATCAGCCTACGGCTCTTGTGGCAGGCTGTCAATCCTACTGGACCGGTTGACCTTGTATGCATCACTATGCAGCGAGACACTCCTGCCTGGTCGGTTGCGTCATGCGACGCAACCGCATGACCTGCCCCAGGAGAGAGGGCGGTGGAGCACCACGCGGAGGACATCACGATCCAGCCGCACGGCTACGACAAGTACAAGCGCACCATTGGGGATGTGCTTCTGCTAAACTTGAACCGAGGAAGGAACACTCCATGGAACCTGTGCGAGTTGGATTGCTAGCTGTGCTCTTGGTAGTCACCACCGAGGCGTGGGGCCAGATGTCGATCGGGAGCCTCCGCTCGTCTGCCGACTCCTCCAATTTGGAACTGGTGACGCTCCAAGGCATGGTCCATCTGTCGCGTTCGCGCCAGAATGAACTAGGCGGCAAGTGTGGGAGTACCGCCTTTACGCTGCAAGATGACACCGGCTCCATTGACGTGGCGATCCGTCGCTCCAATCGGCTCATTGAGGCGTTGAGAGAAGGAGATCGCGTGCAGGTGACCGCCCAAATTGAAGTCTTCCGCAACAGGGAGAACATCCCCGTCCTCACCTGTGTCGAAGCGTCGGAGATTCAATACCTCAGCCGGTAACTCCTACACCAAGGGTGTCCGTCGTGACCCAAAACCGGAACAGTGGACCACCCGCCGCTGAGATCCGCGTCCGTTCCCCAGGTTCTTTCTGACCCAGTCTTGGGGGTTTTGGGTCACGTTTCAAACCAGCCCTGCACCTCGACAGTGATTTGCCCTGCCGAATTTAAACATGTTACAAAATTATGATGAAGCCGCAACGATGCGGTGATCGGAACAGGGGCAGGATTCTTCCAGCATGTTCGGCACACTGATCGGGATCTTCATTACCTCCNNCCGGCGCCGATACGGTGCTCTGGGGGACGAGTACGCCGGGCCCGACGCGAGCGGAGAAGACCTGCCAGCCAAGTCCGCGCAGTGTCGCTGCTCTCGAAGGGTAGTATGGAGAACAGCTCTATCAGCACCGGCGTTTTCATGAAGTCTGCCACGTGCTTCGTCGATCTTCAAAGCCCCGTTCAGTGGAGGATCAAGCGGATCAGTTGATCCAGAAGTTGCAGCGGGCCTATCAAGACCATACCGGCGCGCTCCATCCGAACGCGGCCAACCAACCTCCTCCATTGAGCACGCACGTGGTTTCCGTAGCGGTCGCTGGTTTCGACGGGGTGACCCCGGTGGTCACGGTCCGCGAAATCCGTTGGGAGAAAAACCGCAAAGATCAATGGCGCCTGATTGCGGAGCGAGTCGGGAAACTGAGCTTCCAAGGGTGCGGGGCGAAGTTCCTCGGAGAAGACGGCATCGCCGTCTTGTTATTGGACACGAGTCCTTATTTTGAGCAGGAAAAGCGTCGCCCCGATGTGCGCGCCGCCAGCAGGGCCAATCGCTTGCACAGGGAGGATAATTGTTTTTCATCCGTGTTTACGATCGAGGATGCGAAGACCGTATATAAAACGGCGGTCCGCATGACGATCGATCATGGAGAAGAGTTTCACATCGAGAGCGGGGCCGTCGGAGGCCGGCTCCACCTGCTCACGATTCCCATAGTGGGGTCTATCGAGGAGGAACTGGTCGATCCCGAACAGTATTTGGAGTAACTCGCGAGGCAGAACGGCAACGTTGTCAGGATGTTTGAAGCCGGAACGGGCCGTAGAATAGAAGGAGGTTGGACAGGAAACCCTTCTTCCCGGAACGCTATGAGCACTCTACCTTTGTCGTGACTCGTGTTCATTTTCTATTCGGGACCCTGTTCCAGGTACCTACTGGATGGAACCATCGGGCCATGATCAAAAGGGGGCCCTGGGCGGGCAGGGAACGGATTTTGATTTTACCAACGGGGACTAACAGGGTGCAGGTGTACGACGGGGGTTCAAATTGCAAGACGCCATCGACGTCTCGAAGCCTCTGGCCTTGTTCTGCTGGGGGAAAAGGAATGACCTTTTTCGTCGCCTCGCCCTCTCTCCACTGTCAAGTAACTGTCAAATGGCTGCCCTGTCCCATTGTTTCATGCTGTATCGCGCTTTATCATGAAATCAGTAAACACAAGGGGTTATGCAAAGGCAGGACATGGGGAGACACGGCAAGCAACGCACCGCGCTCCCTTCAGGGTCTAGCGCCCGCAAGGGTGTGCTGGTTCAATCCCGTCTTCGCCACTACTCACAAGTCGGTAATTTGGAGAACACAACGTCTTTACTGTCCTTATTCTATGCGGGTTTCATCGGCGTTGCAGTCGTCTTAATTACTGACTACTGAGTAATGCAGGCTTTTCTTGGTTGCGGTTCGGTCTCGGTTTTGGTGACGATTAGGGATATGTCACAGTCGCAGATGATCACAGTGGTAGGAAAAACATGTTGCATGACTTCAATGGGATGGTATCAATTGGCCTCAACCGAGCATCTTCAATAGTAACTGTTTGAGTAGCTCTTTTCAGGCGAGGGCTATTTAATGAGGGCGACGGTGTGAGGAATGGCCGGATGCGATCAACTCGCCAACGTGTCGCTCCACCGCATCACGATCAGGGAACCAGGTTGCCCCTCCGCAGGTCTCTGAACAAACCTTTGATTGTTAGCGGAGATGCGATCCGCAGCACAGCATGCTATGCTCATATTGTTCTTAGGGCATGAACACTCACGCACTCCCCCACCCGCCCATCCATTAACCAGATGATTGAGGGACAACGCAACGTAACGCCAGGGGCTCCGCTCGGCTGGCGGAGGCCTGTTTAGGGAACCAGATACCTTGCTTTGTATACGGGCATCGAACCTACAGCCCGCCGGTTAAGCGTGAAACCTGGGAATTGCTTGAGTCATTGATGGCCTTTGCAATCCCTTCTCCCGCTCAGCAAGATCACACCCGCCTTAGCCTTCCATTGAAGACCTGCCCATTTTTTGTGGAATGAGGCAACGGAGCGTTCCAGCTCTTCGGTAGATTCATCCGAAAACTACTATCTACGTATTTATGACTAGTATATTATTCGAGTAAAACTAGGGGGTTGCCTAGTACCGCAAATGGCTGCACGGACGTAGAAAATAGGTACATACTTCATAAGGCTCGATGCCTCGCCCCGTTCCCGTTCCTTGTCTGGCAGGTGAATGAAGGAGGTGGAGGGTGTCTCGTCAAAAGCTGGTCGCGGAGACCGCTCGTAAGGGGCCTCCGCTCCGTTGAGAGAAACGTGCTTCGCCCCGAAGCACGCTCCCCGTCTGTTGCGTCTGCGGACACATTCGAGACGAGACCGGACTTTCCCCTGATCGTGAGCACTGGATCACGCAACGGGCGTATCGACAGACCCATGGCGGCGTGAAGCTGACCGATTTCCCTCTCATGCACACCTACTGTCCCAAGTGTTTCACGAAGCTCATGACTAAAGTGAGGCATTACGTCCGGGAGATCCGAACGTCGCGATGATCCTGCGCGCCGCCGCGAGCCATACGACACGGACTCTCACGCCCGCCGCTCAGTCGGTTCTCCCTATTCAAGATCGAAATGATGACGCTTCAACACTGCACGCGCATGCTCACGCGTGGCGTAAATCGTTCGGCCGTCCATGAGGAGGGGCACGGCTCTCAGACGGGTGTGGCATGGCGAGAGTGACCAGTGGCTGGCACCTCTGTCCATATAACTCTCTCAGGGCTTTTAGACATACAGGACGGCATATTGAGAGTGGAGTCTGTGATCAGCCTTGTACCATGCGACCCACCGGTTCGCGTTGTTCTATCCCCGGTTTGGCTTTCGAATCCAGATCCACCTCAATCTAACTCCATCTCCTTTTATCCCTATTCCCACTGATCGCCTTGCAAAGTCTGACGTCGTCGGTCAAGCCGCAAATGACAAAATTCCAGCACAGTTTGATCTACTATTTTGGGGGAATGTCACCTGAGGTCCCCCGAGAAAAGCAGACCATCCAATAAAGGGAAATTCTGCTCGTTGAGGAATCATATTCAGACGATCGGATTTTTTTGGGAGGAAGTATATTGAACCACTGAAACTGGACAGCACCGGAATACGAACGCAACCAGGTGCCACTAGCACATCACCATATCGCTGACCATCTCCTCACCTTCGCTAAGGATTTGCTGTCTGGGTCGTTGAATCGCTAAGCGCTGCCTCGAATTCTCAGGAGGAAGGAGGAAGAGGGAAAACTAGTGTGCTCCTAAGCTGTGGCCCTCACGATTCGGGCCGGTAAGAAAGCACCCCGGAAGTCGAATTAGGGTTTTTGTCGCAATCGGAGCACTGCGAGCGACCGAGCTTCAAGATCGTACTGAACCCCGCCTTTCAATAGGGCAATCGCCTTTTCGTGACCTTGGGATACGGCCGTGTCCAGCACCGGCTCCCACCGCACACCGCGCTTGTGCGCGGGCAGCGTGAAAGGCCGTGGCTCGTGGTGTGCATTGAGCAACATCAGGAAGGTCTCGTCCAGGAGTGGTCTCCCCTTCGAGTCTTTCTCCTCGATGGCATCGCCGGATAGCCGTACGCCAAGACAGCGGACATAACCTTTGGCCCAGTCTTCATCCGTCATCTCTTTCCCATCAGGGCCAAACCAGGAGATGTCCTTGACCTCCGCGCCGCGGATACGACGGCCTTGAAAGAATCTGCGGCGGCGGAACACAGGATGTTGCTGTCGCAGCACGATGAGGCTCTTCGTGAAGGCTAGGAGCGCCTGCTGTGGTGTGCTCAGCTTCCAGTCAACCCAACTGATCTCATTGTCCTGGCAATAGGCGTTGTTGTTGCCGCGTTGTGTCCGCCCCATCTCATCGCCGCCGCAGATCATCGGGACGCCTTGCGACAAGAGCAATGTGGCTATTATGTTGCGCTTCTGCCGTTCTCGGAGCGCTACGATCGAGGGTTTCGCAGTCGGACCGTCCACCCCGCAATTCCAACTGAGATTGTCATCTGTGCCGTCACGATTGCCTTCACTGTTGGCCTCGTTGCGCTTCTGGTGATACGAAACCAGATCATGCAGGGTGAACCCATCGTGCGCCGTCACGAAATTAATGCTCGCATGGGGGCGGCGGCCGCTTTGTTCATAGAGATCGTTGCTCCCGGACAGTCGATACGCCAACTCCGCCACTTGGCCTCCGTCCCCTTTCCAGTATCGTCGGATCGTGTCACGATAGCGTCCGTTCCACTCAGCCCAGCCGCCCGGAAAGTTGCCGACCTGGTAACCGCCTTCACCTAAGTCCCACGGTTCGGCAATCAGTTTCACCTGTGACAGCACCGGATCCTGATGAATGATGTCGAAAAAAGCGCTGAGCCGGTCCACGTCCTGCAGTTCTCTGGCCAGTGTGGACGCCAGATCGAATCGGAAGCCATCCACATGCATCTCCAGGACCCAGTAACGCAGGCTGTCCATGATGAGCTGGAGGACCCGAGGGTGGCGGACATTCAGTGTATTGCCACAACCGGTGTAGTCCAGATAATAGCGCGGCTTGTCGGAAACCAGTCGGTAGTACGACGCATTGTCGATTCCGCGAAACGACAGCGTCGGACCCAGTTGATTGCCTTCTCCCGTGTGGTTGTACACCACGTCGAGGATGACTTCGATGCCGGCACTGTGGAGCGCTTTGACCATCGTCTTGAACTCCCACACCTGCTGCGCTCGAACCGATGTGGTCGCATATTGAGCTTCCGGAGCAAAAAACCCGATCGAGTTATAGCCCCAGAAGTTGGTGAGACCGCGGTCGACAAGGTGTTTGTCGCGGAGGAATTGATGGACCGGCAACAACTCGACGGCCGTGATACCCAAATTCTGCAGATGCTCAATCACGGCGGGCGTCGCGAGGCCGGAAAAGGTACCACGCAAGTTCTTCGGAATATCCGGATGTCTGGCTGTAAACCCCTTCACATGTAGTTCATAGATCACCGTCCGGTCCCAAGGGGTTCGCAACAATTGGTCTCCGCTCCAGGTGAACGCCTGGTCGATCACCACACATTTGGGTATATACCTGGCGTTATCGTCCTCGTTGAGTGAGAGATCCGCCTTGGGGTCACCCATCCGGTACGCAAACAGCGCATCGGACCAATCGATCGATCCTGCAATGGCCTTCGCATAGGGATCCAACAAGAGCTTGGCAGGGTTGAAGCGATGCCCGGCTTCCGGCTCATAAGGCCCATGGATACGGTAGCCATAATGCTGTCCGGGCCGTACCTCCGGCAGGTATACGTGCCAGACATGATCCGTGCACTCCTCGACCCGGATCCGGTGAGCTTCCTGAGTGGCGTCAGGGTCGTCAAACAGACACAGCTCCACAGCCGTGGCATTTTCAGAAAACAGCGCGAAATTCACTCCCTCGCCGTCCCACGTTGCTCCTAAGGGATAAGAACGCCCGGGCCAGATTCTCATACGGCAGTGATTCTCCTCGGGTGTGAGAGGTCAGCATGACTCGCTGCGCCGAAACTCGCTGAGCAAGTTAGCATATAATGAGATCTGTTGGCTGTCGCAATGACGATCGCGCGGCACAGGACTCGGCCGCATACTCGCACGCACGGATTGCCATGGAATGCCTGCAGAAAGGCAGAACCTTGACTGGCCAGCAAGATAGTCACCACCAGCTAAATACACTGGTACCTTCGGTGGAATCGGCATCTATGGGAGCTGACGCGGACAGTGTGTTGATCCGGTACAAATTGGGTATAAGGCGTCGAGGGGTATCGGGCTGAGGATCGTTCTCCTGGAAGCATGACAATGCGAACCGCCCGTATTCTCATCATTGACGACGATTCTATTCTCCTCGCCACACTGGCTTCGACATTGCGCCTCAGGCTTCCTGACACTCAGATAGAGACGGGAGAGTCCGCGCTCGCGTCTCTCGAGCGTATCAGGGCGAATGAGTATGACGCCATCATATGTGACGGACAGCAGCCTCGAATCGACGGCGTTGCATTTGTACGAGCCGTGCGGAAGGTTCACCCTGAGATGCCAGTCTTGCTTCTGATCGAAAAGCACGATCAGGATCTCATCTGGCAAACTACGAACGCCGGGGCCTATGACTTTTTGGTGAAGCCAGTCGACGAAGGAACGTTACTGCTCGCCGTGCATCGCGCAATTGAGGTATCTCGATTACGGTGCCAGGTCAAGCAAGAAGAAGCGAACCTCTTGGCAACCTTGGGCAAAGTGCTGAAAGATCTCGAGGTGCTCTATAGTGCATATGGTTTACAGACCAATTTTGAAGCGTTCATGGAGAGTATGAATGCAGAAAGGCAGGCCTCTAGACACAAGGATGAGTGTCGACCAATTGTCAAACAGAGGAAAGGTACCCTGTCTGATCGACTCAAAGAAAGTGACTGAGGCTACCGGTTAGTTATTCTACTCCTCGTTTCACGCCCGGCTCTCACTCTATTTTGCTCCCGATTCCAGATCTTACTCCATCACACTCCATCACACACGTTCAGGAAGCGTTGCTCAGAGTGTCAACGCGAACATCGTTCACGGTCGCACTCCATCTCACACGATCCCTATCCCCACTGATCGCCCTTTTCAGGCGAGGTCTATTTGAATGATGCGAGCGACTATTTCAGGAAGGCCAGGATGCGATCAATGCACCAACGGTGCGCCCCACCGCATCACGATGCTGGAGATAGGGTTTTCTCTCCGCAGGTCGATACCCCAACCTCTGGTTATTGTTGGCGATGCACTCCGCAGCACAGGGTGCTGTGCTCCGAGTGTGCTATGTCCAGTGCACAATCACTCACCTGCCGTCCATTAACCGTCTGGTTTATGACCAGGTCTGCGCCTCCTCTCACCTGCTGATGTGACGCCCACTTCGCGCACGAAAATACGACACCATTTATAGACAGGGCTCTTCCCTTGCCTTGCGGGGCTCATCTGGAGGATTTCGTGCCCGAACACGGTCAGGAAATGCTGCCGGTTGGTCTCGTCATGACAGATCGTGTGTTGTTCGTTGCCACGAGCGATTAGGTGGTCGAGGGCACCCGTGTATTCCACGCGAGGTTGGCGGGCCATGAACACGGAGCCTCGGGGGAGGGCGGTGCACGTCAAGCCATGCCCCCACCTCCTCCCACTCTTGCTATGTATATGTACAACACAAGTTGTTGTAGTTAAAGAGAGCATATACTCCAGTACCAATGCTGTCAGGGGCGATTACGCAGCAGGCTATACTTGAGTTGCAGAAGTGATTGGGACGTCGAATTATCGTGAACTGGCACGAAATCAGTGAGCGTCATGCGCAGTACGTTGGTTCTCAGACTGGCCAAAGTGTTGGGAGGGCTGGCAATTGTCTTCGCTACCTTCCTCGCAGTCAGTTTCGCGCTGTCGCTTGCCGACGGAAGGTCCCCGCGCGATCTCGGAGCGGCACTGCTCACGGTCGCGTTACTGTTAGTCATTAGCATACCTGTCTATGTGTTTGGCTCCGGTAATGTGCCGAGGCGTTTGCGTGCGGACGCAACTGTGCGACCTGAGTACGGGTATGTCACGAGTTTCTGGCTCCGTTTCATCGTGCTGCCCGCCACACAGTCGCCCGGGATCGTCTTCGCCTTGTTCGCCGTTCTCGCGCTTGCGCTTACCGAACAACGGAGTTTGAGTCGGCCTGTGTGGAGGCTATGGGCACGCCTATGGAAAGTCGAACAGTGACGTGCCAGTGAACAGCGCCTGGCAGCCGACGCGCGGCTGAAGGCGAACGTTGAGCGCCTCACGGAGCATATTGTGAATAATTGGTCTGAGTTGCTTGAGCGTGCATTCGCGCCTCGCCTATCGGCAATCCCTGTGTATTCTTGGGTGTGTCCCTGCGCCTCAGCGCTTGTTGTTTGTGCTCCAATCTTCTTGTGGAGAGGGCCATGAAGTACTGTGCTAAATGCAACAGTCTCATGCTCGACCGTCGTCCGTCCTGCCTCCGATGCGGAAACGAATCGCCTTCGACCGTAAGCCAGAAATTACATGGTTTCATCGAAGCACACCCGGTCTCCGGTGACGACACGCGCCGCGAAATAGTTTCTGGTACCTTTTTCTCTTCCCACGCCACAATGGGTCACGAAGCATTTCGCTTCCGAGCAGGGCTACGGGTCCGCTTTCTTTTCCCAAGCCTTGAGGAAGGATGCAATGGTGTCGATGGGGATCGGGAAGATGGTGGTTGAGTTCTTCTCGGAAGCAATTTCGACCATGGTTTGCAGGTAACGGAGTTGCAAGGCAACCGGGTTTCGGCTGATCACATCGGCGGCATCGGCTAGGCGTCGAGAGGCCTCAAATTCGCCTTCGGCGTGGATAACTTTCGCGCGACGTTCGCGCTCCGCTTCCGCCTGACGCGCGATAGCTCGTTGCATTTCCTGTGGCAGGTCCACGTTCTTTACTTCCACGGCGTTGACTTTGACACCCCACGGCTCCGTCTGTTGGTCGATGATCCGTTGGAGATCGCCGTTGATCTGTTCCCGTTTCGACAGCAGGTCGTCGAGTTGACTCTGCCCCAGCACGCTGCGGAGTGTCGTTTGCGCCATCATGGATGTGGCATAGAGATAATCTTCGACTTGAATGATGGCTCGCTCCTGGTCCACGACCCGGAAGTATATGACCGCGTTCACCTTGACGCTGACGTTGTCCTTGGTGATGACGTCCTGGGGCGGCACGTCCATGGTCACAGTCCGCAAGCTGACGCGAACCATTTTGTCGATGAAAGGGATGATGATCACGACACCGGGCCCATTCCCCCCGATTAGTCCACGGGCCAGACGACCCCATCGAAAGATCACAGCACGTTCGTATTCTCGGAGCACGTTAAAGCCCATGAGAACAAACACTACTCCGAGAATCAGGATTACAAACTGACTTGCGATCAGATTCATATCAGGCCTCTGTCTGTTTGGGGAGAGGTTTCACATATAGCCGTAAGCCGTCCGCGCGTATGACTTCCGCTTTGTCACCAGGCTGGAGCGGCCGCTCACTGATGGCTTCCCAGAGTTCGCCATGGACCGCCAGTTGCCCGTGGGGAGTCAGCGCCGTCTTAACAATCCCCACTAGACCGACCATTTCCTCGCGGCCGGTCGCCGGCCGTCGTCGCATCGCTCTCACACCCATTCCGACAATAAAGAGCGAGAACGCAGCGGCCAGTGCGATAACCGGCAGGATGATCGACCAGGAAATCTGAAGGAACTCCACATCGGTCTTGATCAGCATCACCGATCCAAGGAACATCGAGATGACCCCGCCGATGGCCAGCAAGCCGTAACTGGTCACGCTGGCTTCCAAGATGAAGAATCCAATCCCGAGGAGGAACAACAGTACGCCTGCGTAGTTCACCGGCAGTGACTGCAAGGAGTAAAACGCGAGGATTAGGCTGATGGCGCCGACGATGCCCGGCAGAATCGCCCCAGGGTTATACAACTCGGCCATAATTCCAACGGTGCCGATTGTCATGAGCAGGTAGGCGATGTTCGGATCGCTGAGAGTCTTCAGGAGTTCGAGGCGAAGCCCCATCGGGAATTCGCGCACGGCCGCGGCCGCTGTGTGCAACACCGTCGGGCCGGATTGGAGAGGGATGGTGCGGCCGTCCAGTTGCTTCAGCAACGCCGGCATATCCTCCACAACCAGATCGACGATCTTCAGCTTCAAGGCTTCTCGTTCCGTCACGGACACGCTCTTCCGGACGGCATCTTCCGCCCAGGCGACGTTCCGTCCCCGTTGCTCGGCGATCGATTTGATGTAGGCCACGGAATCGTTCTCGACCTTCTCCTTCATCGCCTTATCCATCTCACCCCCGCCCATAGCAACGGGATGGGCGGCACCGATATTTGTACCGGGAGACATCGCCGCGACATGCGCCGCCATGGTGATAAACACGCCGGCGGAAGCGGCACGTCCACTAGATGGCGACACGTAGACCACCACGGGAATGGTGGCGCCGGTGATGTCCTTGATGATGAGCCGCATCGACGTGTCAAGGCCGCCGGGCGTATTAAGACGGATGATCAAGGCCTGCGCCCCGCTCTCCTGCGCAGAGGCAAGTGCATCATGCAGGTATTCGGCGGAGACCGGATTGATGACCCCATCATACGTGGCGAGTAGGACAAACGGATCGGCTCTTACAGGAAGCGGCGCGGCAAACAAGGCGGTGAGGAGCGTCGTAGTCGAGAGAATCAGAAGCAGCAGATGGGGAAGACTTCTCGGAACATGCATCGAACTGTCCCTCCCACAAGACTGAGATAGAGGGAGACAGAACAAGTGTGTCGAGCATACGAGCCACTCGGCACCCTGTCAAGGAAGGGGAGGGGTGGGGGGTGGGAATGTCCAATGTTGAATGATCGATGGTGAATGGCGAAGGCGTAATGAAGCGCGAGGGGAGGGCGATTCAGAGGCGGTCTATCTGGTGCGCGGGGCTGTCTGGTCTCGCTCGTTCGTCAAACCAAATAGACCAGGAAAACTAGACAGACGAGATGAACCAGAGAAACCAGTTCCCTGCCACGCGCCGCGTCAGTGGCAACCCGCGAGCATCGCGAGTGGTTTGTCGACTGCACGCGCTTGTTGGGCGTTATCGCGCTATACGCGACGAATCTTGCCGGCGCCACCGGCGTTCAGTCTTCCACGCCCACGCCGATCAC